>JAJYWM010000109.1 GCA_021791455.1 bacterium
CCGCTCGTTCTTCCCCTCGCACCGGCAACGGCTCCGCAGCTGGCATCATCTTCATACTGCCAGCTTACCGGGTTCAGCTATTTCAACGACGGACCACTAGCATTCCGGACCTGCCGACGCCTCCTCACCAGCTGTACGGGGAGCTGGACCTCCCGCCGGGATCCGTGGTCTACGTGGCGGAGACCATGAACGAGGTCGAGGTTCTCCAGCGGGCCGGGACGCCCGCGGCCTGCGCCCGCTACACCGTCGAGGGAGGGCGCTGGCTGAAGGACTACACCGAGCAGCTCCAGGACTTCCACGTCGTGATCGTCACCAGCTCAGGGTACCCGCACACCGGCGGGCTGAGCTGGGGGCTGGCGGTGGGGAAGGCGCTCTGGGGAAGGGTGCTCAGCGTGAAGGTGATAGGAGCCCCGCCCAACGTCGACGGGCGGCCATCGGACATCGGCTCCTACCTCCTCTCCGGCAAGACGGTCCCGGACCTCATCCGCTGGATCACCGAGCAGCCCGGGCACGAGATACCGCAGCGGACCAATGGCAAGGTGCCGGAGGGCGCGTACCGCGGCATTATGCTCGCCAGCGAGCTCCAGGCCGCGAAGCTGCCGAAGGTCCGCTGGGTGGTGCCGGGGCTGCTGCCCGAGGGGGCGTACATCCTGGCGGGGCGGCCGAAGATCGGCAAGTCATGGCTCGGGCTGGCGGCGGCCTACGGGGTGGCCTGCGAGGGGGGCCAGGTGCTCGAGAGGGAGGTGGGGTCGCCGGGGACCACGCTGTACGTGGCGCTCGAGGACAACCTCCGCCGGCTGAAGGACCGGATCGGCCAGATGGCGCCGGAGGGCGAGTGGCCGGAAGACAAGCACCTCCTCACCCCGGACGAGCACGGCCCCCGGGACTCCCTGGTGCGCCGGATGGTGGAGGGCGGGCCCGAGGGGGTGCGGGCCCTCGACGGCTGGTGCCGCAAGAAGGCCGAGGAGGGGCGGCCGGTGAAGCTCATCGTGATCGACACCCTCGGCAGGTGGCGCCGGTCGCCGAAGGTGGGGGCATCGGTCTACCACGAGGACGTGGAGGCCATCGCGCCCCTGCAGCAGCTGGCCATGCGCCACCACGCGGTGGTGTTCCTGGTGGAGCACCAGCGCAAGGCCGAGGCCGAGGACATCTTCGACACCATCTCAGGCAGCCTGGGCAAGACCGGGACCGTGGACGGCATCTGGGTCCTGACCCGGGAGCGCGGGCAGCACTACGGCAAGCTGTGGGTCACGGGGCGGGACGTGGACGAGGCCGAGATGCAGCTCAGCTTCGACCAGACCCGGGGCATGTGGGGGCCGGCGCACCTCGACCCGCTGGCCGCCCTGACGGTCACGCAGCGCAAGGTGGTGAGGGCACTGCAGCCGGAGGGGACGGTGCGCTCGACCAAGGAGGTGGCCCTGGCCACCGGGATCCAGTGGGAGGCGGTGAGGAAGGTGCTGCGCCGGCTGAAGGCCATGGGGATGGCGCACCCGGAGGCCCGAGGAAGATGGGGCCTAGGTGACGATAACAGTCAGATGGATATAGATGATGATGTACCTGATGTCCCACATGTCCCACATGTCCCACATGTCCCAGACGGAGTGGGAAGTGGGACATCTGGGACGTCTGGGACGTCTGATGCGCAGGTCGGGGTGGATAATTTGGGTCCCGAAGTGGAGGTGGGGGTGTCGGAGGAGGGCTCAGGGGCGGCTGCCGGTATGAAACTGGCTGCTAGTGGGAAACCTGGGACATTTCCCACATTTCCCATTTCCCACAAGGGAGAGGTCGTCCTGGTCTGCCCCTCCTGTGGAAAACTATGGCCGGGGGCCTATTTGAACAGGTGTTCGGACTGCGGTTGGGAGGGCTCCCCCGTGGAGGCCGAGGTGCCCGCAGCGACGACGGATGACACGGAAGGAGGTGATGCCTAGGTGGATCCCCGCCCCAAAACCGTGATACCCCGGCCGGGGTTGCCGGTGAAGCTCATCCCTCCGCCGTTGCCGAGCGCCGCGCGGCCACTGCCTCTGGTACTCCAGGTACCCCGACTTTGGCGGCGGCGGTTGTAGCGGCAGACGATAGCTCCAGCCCGACCTGCGCCCACTGTCGGCGGCCGCCCGCGGCGCTGGTGCTCGGCGCGGTGCCGCCGTCGCGGGGCGGTGCGGTGCTCCGAAGGGCTGCCCGAGTCCTGGCCCGCCCGGGGGCCTCGGGGCCGGGCGAGCCTGGCCCGGATTGCGGAGCTGGACCCGGGGGGGTGTCGTGGCCGAGCCCAAGCCTGGCTGCCCGAAGGGTATTGCATAGTAGGGGCCATGACCGCCTGCGCGATCTGGCTCCGAGTCTCCACCTCGGATCAGGTCGTCGGGAACCAGGAGCCGGAGCTGCGGCTGCTGGCCGAGCGTCGGGGCTTTGAGGTGGTTGAGGTCTACCGGCTGGAGGGCGAGTCCGCCTGGTCCGGCTCCGGCGGCTACCGGAAGGCGCTCGACGCCATGCTGCGGGACGCCCGGCGGGGCCGGTTCGCGGTCCTCCTGGTCTGGGCGCTCGACCGGCTGAGCCGCGAGGGGCCGCTGGCCACCCTCCAGCTGGTGGACCGGCTGGGGCGGGCCGGGGTCCAGGTGGTGAGCCTCCACGAGCCCTGGACCGAGGCGGGTGGCGAGCTGCGCGAGCTTCTGCTGGCGATCACTGCCTGGGTCGCTCGCATGGAGTCCCAGCGTCGCTCCGAGCGGACCAGGGCGGGGCTGGCGCGGGCCCGCGCGGAGGGCAAGCGCATCGGACGGCCGCCGGGGGCGAAGGACGGGAAAAAGCGCAAGCGCTCCGGTTACTACCGGCGCTGGGCTGAGGAGCGCGGCGGATAGGGGCGGTATACGCCCGGCTCCCCCGGCCCCTGATCCGACGGCCTCTACTCCGAGCCTCCAGTTGGCAGCTCCTACCGCTACTGAAGGTTCTTGCGCGGGGCGACGGCCACCGTAGGAATCGAGTGCCCGGCGGGCTGCCCGAGGGGATACCCGACGGGCAGTTCAGCGGCGCCCGACGGGCGCCCGACGGGTAGGGTGACAGCGATGCCGAACCGACCCGTCGCCGTCCCCGCGCCGAAGGCGGCCTGGCATAAGGAGCACCCCACGATCGGTGTCAGCGTCATCCGCGCCCAGCGGGGCGCCATCGCCGCCGCCGCGGAGGCGGCCGGCCTGACGATGGGCGCCTACCTCCTGGCCGGCGCGGAGCGGGCCCAGGCGGCCGAGGCTCGACTCCGCGACGCCGAGGCAGCCCACGCAGATCAGCTGGCTGAGGTCAGGCGGGAGGGGGCCGCTCAGGTTGTGCAGCTCCGGCGCCAGCTCTCCGCCGCGGCCGAGGCGGCTGATGAGCATACACAGGCGGCCATCGCCGCGGCCGAGGCGCGGGGCCGAGTCCAGGTCGATCCCGAGCTCCGGGCCGCGGCGGAGGCGGCGGGGCGAGAGGCCGCGGAGTGGCGGGCCGGGGGAGAGCGGCTGGTGGAGTTCTTCGCGGAGCGGGGCGAGAAGCTGTTGGAGTGGACCCCCGACGACCCGCGGGTCCGGGCCGGGGTGCGCAGGTGGCTGGAGGCCCAGGAGGCTGCGGTTCGGGTCGCGCTCGGCCAGCATGCCGACGGTCTGCCCCTCCCACTGCAGGTCGAGGCTCAGGTGAGAGCCGCACGGGCCGAGGAGCGCCAGCTTGTGGCAGCCGAAGCGGGGACGGCGATCGCCCGCGTGGAGCAGGAGCTGGCGCTTCAGTTCGACGCCGCCCAGTCGGTGCTCATCGGGCGGGCCGAGGCCGCCGACCGCGAGCTGGCCGCCGCCAAGCGGGAACTGGAGGTAGCGGCGTCCACCATCGCAGATCTGCGGGCCCAGCTTGAGAACCGGGACCGGCGGCTCCTTGCGGCCGGGACGGACCCGGTGCGGGAGGCGATTGCCGAGTTGGATCAACGCATGACGCTCGACCTGATCCGGTGGGACAGGCGGCTCGACGATGCCTCGCAATCGGAGCTGGTGGCCGCCTACCGCCAAGCCCTCGGCCTCGCAGACCCGGTGGAGACAGTCAGCCTGGGGCTGGTGACCCCGGCCGGGGCGGGGCCGGACGGCTGACGGGAGCCCACGGCCCCCGGAGCGGTCAGAGCCAGCGCAGAGCCGCCTCCGGGCTCTCCACTTCCATCACCGTGGTCTTAGCCGTGGGCAGGAAACCCCGCAGATCCCGCACTCTGGGCATGGCGGAGACACTGGCCCCCGCTACCTCGGTTTCGGCCGAAGCGCCCGAGGCGGCGGTCGCGTAGGGGACATGCCAGTACCGCTGAGCGCGACGGGAACCGCTGACGCGGCTCGGCGGCCCCACCGCCCTCGGCGGACTCGCCGATGCGCTGCTCCCACACGGCCGCCCGATGCAGCATGTCCTCATCGCCTGGTCGCAGCGCCATCAGGAGTCCCCGTTCCACACGTCGCAGCCGCTCATCGTCCAGATCCACAGCAGGCGGCCGTAGTTGGCCACCCAGTCCTGGTCCCAGGTGAGGGTGGGGTCGGTGGCCGCCGCGACCCGGGATGCGTGGATCCCGTAGGCGGTGGCCAGGTGGCTCACGTCGGCCACGCAGGCGGCGTGCGTGGGCTCGGGCGCCATGGTGCCTGCCGGTGCGCCGGCCACGGTGGTGAGCCCGTCGCCGCAGATCCCCTCGAGGTCGCGGATGGCCTGGTACCACCAGCCGGCGGTCTGCCGGTACCAGGCGGCATCGGCGGAGTACCACGTCTCGGCCTCCGTGTCGAGGGTCTGGTCCTCGGCCAGGGTCACCTCGCCCCACCGGCAGTCGGCGGCGCTGGGCCGGACCCATGCCGTGGCCGCCGCTGGCGGCGATGCCAGCGGCGCCCTGGGCGGCGCAGAGCCGGAGGACGCAGAGGGGGTGGGGGTCACCTCGGGGGGCGGGCTTGTCCCCGGGGTGGGCAGCGGGGCGGGAGTTGCAGGGAGGCGGGACGGGCCGGAGAGGCCGAGCGCCTCGCTCATGTCGCGCACATCGCGGGCGACCGCGCTCCTGACCTGGGGCAGCGCCCGGCTCACCGTGGGATAGACAACGACCGCGCCGACCACAAGCGCGCCGAGCGCCACCACCGAGAGGCAGCCTGTGACACAGCCAAGGGCCCGACGGATCACGCCGCCCGGTCCCAGGCGCTCACCCGCCCCGGCCTTCAGCCCGCGCCGCCTCGGCGGCTGCGGCCAGCGTGTGCCTCATGGCCAGGCCGACCCGGCACGATTCCACGTTGCCATCTCGCGAGACCGGGCAGGCGGCGACGTGATCGGCCTGCCCGACGGCGAGCTGGATCAACGGATCGTGGTCGCCGCCTGGGCGGCGATGCGGATGAGCTGACCTGGCATGAGGGATCATCCGGTGGCGTCGTCGATTGCCGCTCCACTCTAGCCGAGCCCTCGACCCAGGTGGTGACGCGCGGGCCTCAAGGAGTCCTCGGTGGGGTGCCTCAGGCGGAGGTGGTCCCCGGGAGCGGCCCTCTGGCACGAGACGGACCCCCGGATCTGGGGCGCGGCCCGGGGCCGAGTAAAAAACCCTCCCCGCGATCTCGGGCCCTGGCCGATCTCAGCGGGACCCGGTGACGAAGTGGTAAACAAGGGGTCCCTTGTTCGCCGTTTCGAGGGTAGACTGAGGCGGTCGGGGGTGATCGCCGAGGAGCGCAATCTATGCTGCGCGCGGGTAGTCTGGCAATCGGCTCGGCTATGGCCTTGTGGGTCGCCGGACTGTCGTTCGGGCTATCACCTGTACTTGCCGCATCCCCGGCGGTGGCTGCAGGGCATGGTGCCGCGACCGAACATGCGGTCGCCCCGACGGTGAGCCGCCTCCGTCCACCTGGGCACCTGCCGGCGGGTCCCAGCCGATTCGTAGTGGGCGCCAGCACCAGCGTAACCGACTCCGCTCTGGCCAGTGGGGATCGCCGTGCTTGGCCAGCAGTGTCTCCGGCCCCCACTGCGGGAGGGACCCGATCGGCGCAGTTGGCGGGCCCCACTTACAACAACGAGGCCTACACAGCCCTTCCACCCACTCGGCTGCTCGACACCAGGACCAACGGGGAAACCCTGGGTCCGAACACCAGCCTCAACTTGGAGGTGATTGGTGGGAGCGTGCCAGCGTCTGCTACGGCAGTAGCGCTCAACGTGACCGTGACCGACACCACGGCGCCAAGCTATCTGACGGTGTACCCGGCGGGGGAGGCGCTGCCCTTGGTTTCCAACCTCAATTGGGTGTCGGGGGAGACGGTTCCCAACTTGGTCATTGTCCCGATCGGCGCCGGTGGCCAGGTGACCTTTTACAACGACTCGGGCAGCACAGACGTCGTCGTGGACCTGGAGGGCTACTTTGCTCCGGAGCCTTCCAACAGCACCGCTGGCAGCTACGTCCCACTGACCCCGGCCCGTATAGCGGACACGCGGGCCAACAGCGGAGAACCCTACAGCGGGGACACCCTTAGCCCGGGCGGGTCGCTGAACGTGCAGGTCGGTGGAGTGGGTGGAGTCCCGAGTTCCGGTGTGACCGCCGCACTCATGAATGTCACTGTCACCAATACGACTGCACCCAGCTACCTGACGGTCTACCCGCAGGGAGGGGCACGGCCTCTGGCCTCTAACCTGAACTGGCCCGCCGGAGACACTGTTGCCAACCGAGTGGTGGTGCCGGTGAACCCGTCAACTGGCCAGATCAGCGTTTACAACGATGCGGGCAACACGGACGTGGTGATTGACGTTGATGGGTACTTCACGAACGGCGCGGTCGCGCCGTCCAACGCGAGCCTGTTCAGCACCATCAGCCCAATCCGCGTTCTCGACACACGCCAGACCGGCCAGACTCTTGGGCCAGGCACTTCCCTGACCCAGCAGCTCGGCGGGCTGGACGGGATAGCGGCCAATGCCACAGCTGTCGTGACCAACGTGACCGCGACCGACACCACGGCGCCGAGCTACTTCACGGTCTACCCTGGAGGGGTTCAACCCTTGGCCTCGGACGTCAACTGGTCTGCCGGGCAAACGGTTCCCAATCTAACCGTCGCCACGTTGAGCACGGGTGGGTCTATCACGGTGTACAACGATGCCGGTCGCGCTGACCTGGTCATAGACGCGTTCGGCTACTTCGGGCCTCGGGTCCCCTTGACCATCACCACCAACTCGCTTCCGACCGGAACGGTGGGAACTGCCTACTCCGCGACGCTCACAGCCTCGGGCGGCACCCCTCCGTATTCCTGGCAGGTGACCTCCGGCTCCCTACCCGGTGGCCTGGCGCTGGCATCGGATGGAGTCGTCTCTGGAACCCCCACCGTCGCGGGTACGTCGGCCTTCTCAGTGCAGGTCGCGGACTCTACCGCACCGACGCCGGCCACAGCGACCACATCCCTGTCGCTGACTGTCTATTTGGGCCCGCCGTCGACCGCTTCGAGCCAGAACTGGTCCGGTTACGTCCTCCAGAGCGGCCCGTACACGTCCGTGACGGGAACCTTCAATGTGCCATCGATCTATGCCTCGACCACCAATACGAACACTGCCGAGTGGGTGGGGATCGATGGCCTTTATCCAGACACATCCCTGATTCAAGCTGGGATCGATGAGCCGTACGACGCAAGCACGAACACGTACCAGATCTACGCATGGTGGGAGATCCTTCCGGCCGATCCCACCGAGGTGGAGATCCCTTGCAGCTACGTGTGCCCTTCGCCCGGCGACAGTATCACCGTCACTATCAATGAGATCAGCGGCACCGATTGGGCCATCAACCTGACAGACAATACGAATGGGGAGAGCTTCACGACTGACCAGAGCTATTCGGCACCTTTGTCGTCGGCCGAATGGATCGTGGAAGCGCCGATGCTCAACGGCGCAGTGGAGACCCTTGGCGGGTACACGCCTGACGTGACCTTCACTGGGCTCGGCGCTGCTGGTCCTCAGAACACCTTGACTGACGTGGTCATGGTCCAGAACGGGGTCCAGGTCTCGACGCCGTCCGCTCTCGACTCCACCGGGTTCAACGTCGCTTATGGTGATGTGGCCCCGTCACCACCATGAGGGCGGCCCGTCGATGCGCGCCCTGCGATCGGCTCTCCCTAGACAGTTGGCCGTTGTCGTCTCAATTGGGACAGTGACCCATGCGTCACATGAGCGGTCATCTGTTCGTAGTGGCCGGAGGCATGGCCATCTTGCTCTCGGGCTGCTCTATTTCCGTTAGCCAAGGCTCGGGTCCGAGCCCTCGGGCTGCCACAATCCAGCCTGCGCCAACGTCAGAGCAAGCGCCACTTTCCACGGGTTGGCTCGGCCCGATGCCCAACTACCTGACCCAGATATTCATCCAGTTGACCCAGACCGAGAGTCACCTTCAGGGAACGATCACAGAAGTTGGCGTCAACTCCGACGCGACCCTATCCACGACCGATTTCCCCTTTACTGCCACCGTGACTGGGTCTGTGATCGCCTTCGACGTTCAGAACAGTTCTGACCCGTATTGGGCCGGCCAACTTCAAGCGTCCGGCGAGTTGTCACTCCAGTTTGACAACAGCAGCGGACCGGTGACTGCCACGCTGAGCCCCAGCTCAATAGTAGGCCTCGATTCCACCGAGGCGAGTGAGCAGGCTATCTTGGCTGGCACAGTGCCTGGGACCTGTACTGTCAACTACCCGGGCCATGCTGCGATCGTCACTCTGGTGGGGACTCAACCCGATGGGAATGTCGCCTGGCAAGATTGTCAAGAGGCGAATTCGATTGGGTACTGGTGGGACAACAACTGGGCAGCGAACACAGCCACTGAGGGTGACACCGGAGTTTGCGTCTATGGGTCGTGGGGATCTTGGGCGGATATCGTTCGCGATGAGGGAGGGCAGGTAATCGGGAGCCAGATTTGCCAATGGCTCCAGCAGGACGGTGGGCCCTCTCCTACGTTCCTATCTACTCCCCCCACGTTCTACGACGGTTAGACGTCGAGGACGCTCATGCGGGCGTGTCTAGAGTCGGAAGTCGGCCAACCTCGTAGGTCCTCCGCCGGGACCCCATGTTCGTGAGGGCATGGCGGAAGGAGGCGCACGGTTGCGGCTGCGGCCGCCGAGCGAGCGTCTGACGTGAGCTTGCGACCACCTGCCTGGTACCAGCTACGGGCTACGCGCGCCCAGCCGCCCGGCCTCGCCGGCGCGGATGCTGCTTCCCGAGGGGGGATCTATCAGGCGGCTCTCCAGCAGTCCGAGGAATTGATGCGCGCCGCTGGAGCCGTTGGTCCAGCGAGTCGACCGCTGCTTCTCTTCTACGGTCTCAGCCAAGCTGGGCGAGCCATC
>JAJYWM010000421.1 GCA_021791455.1 bacterium
CCCGACGGTGATCCCGTTGAGCGCCAGGCGCCCGATCACCAGGGTGAAGACGATCGCCGCGACGCCTCCCAAGAGCATGCGCAGTTCGAGAGGGCGCACCCTCTCCTCAGCTCCAGGGGACAGGAGGGCAATGATGAAAACGAAGAGGACCATCACCGCTCCCGCATAGACGATGATCTGAACGGCGGCCAAGAATTGCGCATCCAACAACAGGAACAGCACGGCCAACGAGACCATGTTCACAACCAAGCTCAGGGCCGAGTAAAGCGTGCGCTGGCTCAGCACGACCCCGAGTGCCCCCAAGAAAGCGAACCCGGCCGCGATCCCGAAGATGACTGTCATATGGGGTCGGACCCTCCCCCCTCAAGGCGCGGTTCCGGAATGGCCGGACGCAGACCGGGGGCCGCCCCGGCCGGCCCAAGGTGCGACGATCCGGCGCCCATCGGGCTGGGTTGCGGAGCCGGCGCCCCCCGCCCCACGGCAACACTGGTAGCCATTGGCTCGAAGCCGGGCCAGGACTCGAGCAGGTCATCTTTGGTGGCCACCAAACGCTCTCGCTTGTAGTCGCACAGGTCGAGCCTTGGGCCCAGGGTTATGGCCTCGGTCGGACACGCCTCTGCGCAGTAGCCACAATAGATGCAGCGCATGAGGTTGATCTCATAACGGACCGCATAGCGCTCCCCAGGAGAGACGGGGTGGGCAGGGTCATTTTCCGCCGCCTGCACGTAGATGCAACCCACCGGGCATGCGCCCGCGCAGAGCTCGCAACCTATGCACTTCTCCAAGCCGTTGTCGTAACGATGGAGTATATGCCGCCCGCGATGGCGCGGGGGAACCGGCCGCTGCTCCTCGGGGTATTGAATGGTGATGGGCTTGGTCATCATCTCGCGCATGGTGATGCGCAAGCCACCGATTAACTCACGGAACATGGCGCCCCACTAGTCGAATTGCCAAAGCACTGAACACTCATCTCAAAGCCACGAAGAAACTGGTCACCAGCAGGTTCACCAGACCCAGCGGCAGGAGAACCTTCCAGCCAAACTGCATCAGGCGGTCGTAGCGCAAACGCGGGAACGTCCACCGCACCCACATCATGATGAAAATCAAGAGACCCACCTTAGCCACAAACCAAATCGGGCCCAACCAGTTCGGGAGGAAGAAGAACGGCGCCATCCACCCGCCCAAGAACATGACGGTCGCGATTGAGCACACGGTCACCATGTTGATGTACTCGGCCATGAAGAAAAGGCCGAAGCGCATGCCCGAGTATTCGGTGTGGTATCCCGCCACCAGCTCCGACTCCGCCTCGGGAAGGTCGAACGGAAGTCGGTTGGTCTCCGCCAGCGCGCCTGTGAAGTAGAGCAGGAATCCCATGGGTTGCAAAAATACGAACCACAGTGAATGCTGCTGGTTGACCAATGTCTCCAGGTTGAGCGAGCCCGCCAGCAGGACAGGGCCGATGAGGGCGAAGCTGACCGCCATCTCATAGCTGATCAATTGCGCCGAGCTGCGCAGGGCCCCCAGCAGCGAGTATTTGGAGTTGCTGGCCCAACCTCCGAGGAAGATCGCGTAAACGCCCAACGAGGTGATGGCCAGCACGAAGAGCAGACCGACGTTGAGGTGCGCCAGATCCCAGTGCAGAGGGTACCCCCCGGGGCAGCTGGCCGAAAGGGGCCCGGCGCCATGGGTTCCGCCGATACAAATTGTTTGATCTATCGGAATGACGGAGAAGGCGAACAGGGCGGCGGCCGCCGCCAGTGCGGGAGCGATCAGGTAGAGGAGGTTATCGCGCCCATCGGGGGCGGCCTTCTCCTTCAGGAAGAGCTTGACCCCATCCGCCGCCGGTTGGAGAAACCCGAAGGGCCCGACGCGATTGGGCCCGTAGCGCAGCTGGATTCGCGCGGAGATCTTCCGCTCCGCGAGGGTCATGTAGGCAAAGGCTGTCGCCAACACGATGACGATGAGAAGCCCCTTTACCAGGGCCACGATTACGGCGAGCAAGACAGAGGTGGCGGCCGGGCTCACACCCCAACCCTCCAGCTGGCCCGCAGCCCGCCCTGGGTGCCGGCATATGCCGGGACGTCCTTGCTGAGGCGGGCGAAGACCGGCGCCGCTAGTGGTTGAGCCCCGAAATCACCCCCCATCCCGATGCCAAGCTCCACAATCGTCCGCAGGTCGGGCGGAAAGGGGAACTTGGGCTCAACCGCCGGACGCAGGCGCTGCACCCGACCCTCCGTGTTCGTGATGGTCCCTGCCTTCTCCACCAGGGTCCGACCGGGTATCACCACCTCGGCCAACTCGGTGGCGACACCGGGCCAGGCCGCAACCACCACCGCCAGATCCACCCCGCCGAGGGCATCCCGGAAGTGAGGGTCCGCCTCCATCGCTGCTGACGGATCCACCATCACGAGTGCGCGCAGCCGCCCCTCCACCGCGGCGGCCAACATGGAGGTCACGTCGAGTCCTGGAGCGAGCACCGGGCGGTACCCCGGCAACCAGCCGGGAGAAAGCCCCATGTCCTGGCAGCCGCGACTGTTGACCTGCTCCAGGATGGTCAGAAGCCTAGCCCGCCGCTTTGGCGATCGGATGCGATCCCGCAGGGCGCGTGCCGCGACGGCGTCGCGCTCGTGGGCGATAATCCCGACCACACCTTCTTCCGGCAGCTCCTTGAGGGAGCCTAGGGGCTCACCTGCCCCCGGTAGGCGCCGCACGGTGCGGCCCCGCTTGTGCTCAGCCTTGTACAGCCGCAAGGTCAGGACCGGCGCAGCGTCCTCCGGAGCAGGCCCCAGGACGAGAACTTGATCGCACTCCTCGATCTCGGCTATGGAGAGCTCGAAATCGTCAGCCTGAGGTGACGGCGGCGGGTCCAATCGGTGGTCGATGTTGGTGGTCCCGATGACATCTCGGGCTAGCCACTGGAGGGCGAAAGCCTCTTCGTTAGTCATCCGAGCCGACCCGATCACCCCGATCGACTCCCCCCCAAACTCCCCCTTAAGACGCAGCAACGCACCACAGGCGCGCTCAATCGCCTCCTTGTGGGAGACCGCTTGGCGCAGTCCTCCAACCCGGGCCTCCGGATTGGCGACCCGCCCCGCCCGGTTGAACTCCGGAAAGCTGTAGCGCCCGCGGTCGCAGAGCCAGCTGTCCTCAACCTCAGGGTTGTCGCTGCTGGCGTACCGGGCCACCTGGTCCTCGCGCGCATCCACGAATAGGTTGCAGCCGTAGCTGCAATGGGTGCAGACGCTCGCGGTCCGCCTGAGATCCCATGGTCGGGCCCGAAAACGGTACTTTGCGTGCGTGAGGGCACCCACCGGGCAAATCTCCGGGAGGTTCCCTTGGAACTGGCTCTGCAGCGGCCGGCGCTCGAAAGTGTCGACCACAGTGTGCACCCCGCGCTCCTGCAGGACGATCTCCCGCTCTCCCGTGATCTCCTCGTAGTACCGAACGCACCGCCAGCACAGGATGCACCGCTCCTGATCGAGGAAGATCTTCTCGGACAGGGGGATCGCCTTGTCGAAGTGAACCTTCTCCGTGATACTGGTTCGGGTGCGCCCAGGGCCGTACCGCTGCGTGAAGTCCTGCAGGTCGCACTCACCCCCACGGTCACAGACGGGACAGTCCAATGGATGGTTGAGCAAAAGGAACTCCAGGTTCCCGTCCCGGAACTTGCGCACCTGCTCGGTGGCGGTGCGGATGACCATGTCCGGACTCACCCTGGTGGCACATGCGGGCTGGAGCTTTGGCATGCCCTGGACCTCGACCAGGCACATGCGGCACACCGCGACCGGCTCGAGCTTCTTGTGAGCGCAGTAGACCGGGACGAATACCCCTGCCTTCTCGCATGCGTCCCAGACCAGAGTTCCCGGGGGCACTTGGACGACCCGATCGTCGACGGTGACGTTCAGCAATTCCGGAGCCGGCTGGGAGGCCACTTAGACCAGCACCTCGGCGCGCTCCCGGACGGGGCACCCGCCGGCGCCGCAATGGCTCTCGAACTCCTCTGGAAACATGCGATAGGCCGACATGACGAACCAGGTCGCCGTATCCCCTAGCGGACAGAAGCAGCGCCCATCCATGTTGGCACAGATATCGGCCAAATTGTCCAGCTCGGCCCGGGTCGCGATTCCACCCTCCAAACGGTGCATAAGTTCACTTTCAAAGTAGGTCCCCTCCCGGCAGGGCACGCACTTTCCGCACGACTCATGCCGATAGAAGTCGACCAGGCGCATCGCCACGTTGACCAAGCAAGTGGAGTCATCCATCACCACCAGGGCGCCGGCGCCCAGAGAAGATCCGGCGTCGGCGACCGCTTTGAAGTCCAAAGGAAGATCCAGGTGCTGCGGGCCCAGGATCTGCATCGAGCCACCCCCTGGCTGCATGGCCTTGAACTGACGCCCCCTCCAGACACCGCCGGCCATCTCCAGGAGGTCCCGGAAGGTGGTCTTCCCCATGGGAACCTCGAAGGTGCCCGGCTTCTCCACGTGCCCGCTGACACAGAACAGGCGGGTCCCCGGACTCGCCTCAGTCCCGAGCGCGGCATAGCTGGCTCCCCCCTCGGTCACTATGTAAGGGAGGTTTGATAGGGTCTCCACGTTATTGACCACGGTGGGCTGACCGTAGAGGCCCTTAACCGCCGGGAAAGGAGGCTTGAGGCGGGGCTGTCCGCGCCGCCCCTCAAGAGAATCCAGCAACGCGGTCTCCTCGCCGCAGATGTACGCTCCCGCCCCGCCGTGGACGATCAGGTCGCAGTCCCATCCCGACCCCAGCACATTCGTCCCCACATATCCGGCGCGCCGGGCCTCGTCGGCGGCCGCCTCCAGCAGTTCCCGCTGACTGCGGTACTCCCCCCGAATGTAGATGAAGGCGTGGGTTACCTGAAGGGCGTAGGCCGCGATCAGAACCCCTTCCAAGAATTGGTGGGGGTACTCCTCCATGAGCACCCGGTCCTTGAAGCACCCCGGCTCCGATTCATCCGCATTGACGCACAGGTAGCGAGGAAAGACGTCCTTGGGCAGAAAGCTCCACTTCGTGGCAGTGGGAAAGGCGGCGCCCCCACGCCCCCGAAGGCCGGACGCCTTGACCTCGTCCGCTATGGCCTGTGGCCCGATCTCGATAGCTCGACGCAGGGCCCGGTAACCACCGGCACCTTCGTAGCTGGCCAACGATCTCACGTCGCCGATCCCGGCGTAGCGCGTCAGGACCATGCCGGAACGGTTCATCGTCCCTCCCCGATCTTGCCGGACCTGATCTTCTCCAGGATCTCCACGGCGCCCTGGGGGGTGAGGTTTTCGTAGGTGTACCGATCCACCTGCATCATCGGCGCCCCCCCACAGGCACCGAGGCACTCCACCGTGCCCTCGATCGTAAAGTCGCCCTCTGGAGTGGTGCCGTCCTCGTCCAAGCGCATGGCATCGCGAAGGTGGGCGACCAGCTCATCGGAGCCCCTCAAGCCGCAGGAGACATTGAGACAAACCTGAACCACGTGCCGCCCGGGCTTGTGGTTGAAGTACATGGAGTAGAAGCTGGCAACGGCCTCCACATCGCCGGGGAGCAACGCGAGCTCCTCCGCCACCAACTCGATCGACCAAGGCGGAAGGTAACCCAGTTCATCTTGAATTGCCCATAGTGCGGGGAGCACGGCCGAGCGTGGGGAGGGATATCTCCCAGCCATCGCCCGTATCCGCTCCAGGCCCCCACCACTGAGGCGCTGGGAGACCTCCCCGGCCACATCGCCAGTCATCCTGCCGCGCCCGCCAACCCGAGGGGCATGGGAGCGTTCCGCTCTCTCCCCAGAAGGCGGGCACGACGCTGCATGCCCATGCTCATTCGACCCCACTTTACCAATCCTCCCCACCCGCTCGGAGGCCAACACTGTCAGGACTCCGGTCGATGCCTCAGGATTAGCCGACATGGAAACGCCGCCACCCGCCGACGAAGCGGCGGAGGCCAGTCAGCTCGCAAGCCGAGGGCGGGATATCCGGAGGTCACTCTCCGGTGCGACCGTGCGCCACAACTTCCTCTACCTGGTTGGGATCGGGGGTTCCGGGGCGGGGGTCCTGGTAGCCCAGTCCTACGGCGCCCATCACCTATCCACGGCGGCAAACGGGGCATCCACGTCAGTGGTGGCCGTCCTCAACCTCCTGTACACGACCACGTATGTGGTGGCGGCCGGGTGCGCACGGGATGTGGCCGCCGCCGCCGCCCAGGGCCTGGCCGCGGAGTCACAGTGGCACCGTCTACGGCAGAGCACTTGGCGGCTGGGTCTCGTGCTGGGCGGGGCGATGATCCCAATCGACGTCGTCCTGGCGCTCCTGCTTCACCTCCAGGATCCCTGGATCCTGTCCCTGACCGTCGCCGCCGGCCCCATCGCGGCGATCGGAGGCGCTCAGCGAGGGTACCTGCAGGGCGCGCGCGAGTTCGGCCGCCTCGCCATCAACTTTCTCGCCTACGGCCTCACCATGGTGGTGCTGTCCGTCGTCTTACTGCAACTGGGCCTGGGCCCGATAGCTGTGCCCCTGGCCTCAGTTGCCGGCGCCCTTGGGTCGGCCGCCTACCCCTGGCACCGGAGGACGGAGCCGCCGCCGCACGCGGCCCGCTCAGGACCGCTGGTGGATGCAACGGTCCTGGCTGGGGCCGCGACGGCGCCGATATTCAACAACATAGACGTGGTGGCGGCGCGTCACGTCCTCACCCCAACCGCGGCGGGACTCTATTCCGGCCTATCGGTAATGGGCAAGATTCTCTTCTTCGGTACCAGCAGTCTGAGCGCCGTGATGTATCCTCGCATCGCGGCTGCGGCGAGCCCACGGGACCGCCGTCGGCTGTTGGCCCAAACTGCCTCCGTACTCCTCATCGTCGACCTGGTCGTGCTGGGCGCCTACGCCACCCTGGCCCATCCCCTGCTGGGAATCATCCTTGGTCGCCGCTATGAGGCGGACGCAGGACTGCTGGTGCTGTTCAGCACTGGCATAGTGGGCCTCACCGTCGTGAACCTTCTCGTCTACTACAGCATGGGGTCCCGCCATCGCAGCTTCGCGCTGGTCCCCGGGGTCGGTGTCCCGATCCTGATCGGGTGGCTCTTCACGAGCCCGCCGGAACTGGCGGCGTTCGTGCCCCGAATAGCCTCCGCCCTATTGGTGTTGGCCGCCTTGGAGGCACTGGTGGTCCTTCCCGGCCTGCTCAGGCAACCGGCCCGGCGCCCAGCAGCGGGTCGCTAGCGATCGATGTCGCCCAAGATGATGTCGATCGACCCGACCACCGCCACCACGTCGGCCACCATCTCATCTTGGACCATGTACGAGAGGGCCGAGAGGTTGCTGAAAGAGGGCCCGCGAACCTTGCACCTGTAGGGGCGATTCCCACCGTCGCTAACCATCAGGAACCCGAGTTCGCCGCGGGCGCTCTCCACAGCTGAGTAGACGCGGCCGACCGGAGGCCGGAAACCCTCGGTGCTGATCTTGAAGTGGTGAATCAATGACTCCATTGAATTGTCAATTTCAGCTCTTGGAGGGAGTACCACCTTGCGATCGGGAGTGTTCACGGGCCCACCGGGCAACGCCTCGACCGCCTGCTTCACGATTCGGCACGCCTCCCGCATTTCCCGGACCCGCACTAGGTAGCGGTCGTAGACATCACCGCGTACACCCACTGGTACGTCGAAATCGAAGTGGTCGTAGCTGGAGTACGGCGCCGCCTTGCGGACGTCGTAGGGCACCCCGGATCCCCTGAGCGTCGCCCCGGAACACCCGAAGGAGATGGCCGTGGCCGCGTCCATGACCCCGAGCCCGATCGTCCTCTGGCGGAAGATTGGATTAGATGTCAGCAGTCCCTCGTATTCGTCGACCCGCGACGGGAACTCCGCGACAAAGGCTCTCACCATGGGGACGAACTCTTCTGGCACGTCGGCCATCAGCCCCCCCACACGGATGAAGCTGGTCATCATCCGAACCCCAGAGATCCACTCCATTATGTCCAGCACCTTGTCCCGCTCCCGCCAGCAATACATGAATGCCGTCGTGGCGCCGATGTCCATGGCGTGAGTTCCAAGCCAGATGAGGTGGCTGGCAATGCGGGAAAGCTCGGCCACGATGACCCGGATGTACTGTCCCCGCGGAGGCACCTCCACCCCCAGCAGCTTCTCCGCAGCCAACGCGAACCCCAAGTTGTTGATCGGAGGGGCGAGATAGTCCATCCGGTCGGTGAGGGGAATGCACTGTTGGTAGGTATGCGACTCAAAGCTCTTCTCAAAGCCGGTGTGCAGATAGCCAATGTCGGGCTTGCAGGCTCTAACCCGCTCTCCATCCAGGCTCAGGACCAGCCGGAGCACACCATGAGTCGCAGGATGTTGCGGCCCCATGTTGATCTCGAGGAGCTCCTCGCCAACCTCGATCTTGTCCAGGAACTCTCCCTGTCCGCCCGGGTGGATCCTTGGAACCCCCTCTTGGCGCGGGACCCGATTCGGTAGAGTGCCGTCGCCCCGTATTGGCGGAAGGATCGCCATCAGGGCCGCTCCACAGAGCCCCGGATGGCCCCTGGAAGGTACTCGGGCCTATCCTGCGGAGAGAGAGCCCACTCCAAGTTGTGCGTGAAGGCGACCGGCTCACCGAAGGACACGTAGTCCTTCCGAAGGGGGTGTCCCTCCCAATCATCCGGGAGGAGAATCCTGGTGAGGTTGGGGTGGTTGACGATCCTCAGCCCAAAGAGGTCGTAGCACTCCCGCTCGTGCCACTCCATGCCGGGGAACACGGCTGCTAGCGAGGGCACCTCGTCGAGTTCGGAGGCGCCGACCACCAGCGTTATTAGGTCGTTGTGAACCAGGGACCGCAGCAGGTACTCCACCTGAAATCGGGGGTCGCGCTCGGGCCAGTCGACGCAGGTCATGGTGACCGGCATCTCGTAGGCCCCCCGCGGGTCATCGCGGAGCGCCACCGCGACGTCGACCAGTCTGTCCATCGGAATTCTGGCGGTCACCTGCGCATGCTCGACGGATACGTCGAGTTGGGCGGGGTCGACGAGCTCTCTTATCACCACCAGGGCACGCTCACCCTCGATCGCAGGCTGAGCAGAAGGCGGACCGGACGTGGGTCGCCGCGACGGTGGCACGACTACTCCCTGAGACTGGCCACCGGCGTGGCAGCGATCTTCTTTTGCAGCTTTATGACCGCATCGAGAAGGCCCTCGGGTCGAGGGGGGCACCCGGGTATGTAGACGTCAACGGGCACCACTTTGTCCACCCCCTGGATGATGGCATAGTTGTTGAAGATCCCCCCGCAGGAGGCGCATGCTCCCATGGAG
>JAJYWM010000246.1 GCA_021791455.1 bacterium
TTCACCCATCGCTGTCATCCAGGATACGGAGTCGGGTCGCGAAGACGGCTGCCCCGCAGTTCCCGGTCTGGCCGCCGCCCGCCGCGCAGCTCAGTGGAACAGCCAGGGCAGCTTCAGCCTCAGCCCCCCCTCCTTGAGTGCATCGATGACGTCGTCGGCCAGGACCCGGCCCATGGGGTGCCCGTCGGGGTCGACGACCACCACCGACGAGGCTCGCGCCTCCGTCAGGCGGTCCACCACCTCATCCAGGAAGGCCTCGGGATGGATGGTGACCGGGGTCGTGTCGGTGAGCAGATCCGAGATCTGGGTCGCATCGTCGGCCACCAGCAGGTCGAACAGGGGCAGGTCCGCGATCAGCCGGCCGGCCTCATCCACCACCGCCACCGAGTCGATGTCGGCGCCGTGGTCTCGCTGCTCGCGCAGCCGGTGGCGCGCCTCCCCCACCGTCTCCCCGGCCGGGACCCGGGCCAGGGTCGTGGTCATGAATCCTCCGGCCATGGTCTCTGGGTAGCCGAGCAGGTCCGTCAGCTGGCGGGCGACCTCGGGGGCGACGTGAGCGAGGATGGCGTCAGCCTCCTGGCGATCCATGTCCCGCAGCACATCGACGGCCTCGTCCGGTTCCATCGCCGCCACCATCTCCGCGGCGCGCTCCGGGGAGGAGTCGCGCAGGATGTCCTCTATCCGCTCGGGCTCCATCTCCTCCAGGGCGTCGGCCACGGCGCCGGGATCCAGCGCCGTCGTCAGCTCATCACGGGCGGGCTGGTCCAGCTCCTCCAGGAGGTCCGCCAACTCGCCGGGATGGAGGCGCTGCAACCCTTCGTGCGGCACCTGGAGGCGCAGCTCAGACCCGGGATCGCCGAAGGGATGCACGGCCGACCAGTCGACCAGGCGCCCACTGTCGGGCTTCCAGGTGGAGACGATCCGCGCCCACAGCGATCGGGGCGAGCCGGAGACCGCCACCAGCCGCAGGCGACCCAGGACGGGCGCCAGGAACAGGTCCTCGGCGCGCAGGACCTTGATGCCGTCGACATCGACCAGCTGGCGCCCGATGACGTCTGACACCAGCCGCAACTCACCCTCCCGGCGCACAAAGCCCGCCGCCCCTTCTCCCTGGTCCCGCACCACAACCCCTTGGGCGTCGATGCGCACAACTGTCGCGATCGGCTGAAAAGTTTGCTGCTCCCCGCGCTGAAGCACAAGCCCGGTCACCGGAGGGTACGCGTCGCTGCCGTTCCAGCGGACGACCACGTCCGCCAGGCGGCCCGCGCCGCGTCCCCGCTCGTCCACCGGGTTGATCGTGCGCAGGCGGGAGAGGGGGACGAGCGAGGCCTGGACCGCCCTGGTCGCGAGCAGGCGCCGGCGGCGTCTGGGCCGGGCCGGCGGTCGGGTCGGCAGGGTGGGCATCTAGGGAAGGCGGAAAAGTCCGCCATCTCGGCGGGTCGAGTCTTTTGGCGAGATCACGCTGGTAGCATATAGGGGCGTTGCGGCGCAGTTTCCGGTGCTGGCCTTAACCCCTCCTTGAGACGCGGGCTGGTATCGATTGGCGAGGCATGGAGGTGAGCATGGACGGTTCAAGTAAACCGCCAAGTCAGCAACCCCTTGCGCGCGCCGTGAACGCCTAGGCCAAAGCCCCCGGCCCAACTCCCGGCGTGCGCCTGCGAACGGTCCCAGTCGCTAAATCGCCAGGAGGTCACGGATGTCTGAGGAGTTGCGCCCGGCCGCCACACCGCGGTCGGCGGTGCTGGATCCCGCCCACGAGGGTGAGATTCGTGGCGCCCTGGGCTCGATTCCGAGTTCCGACCGGGGCAGGCCCTGGTCGCGGCGGCTGCTGACCCTGGCGGCGATCATGGGCCCGGGTCTGATCGTGATGATCGGAGACAACGACGCGGGCGGGGTCTCCACCTACGCCCAGGCCGGCCAGGACTACGGGACTACCCTGCTCTGGGTCCTCCTGCTCTGCATCCCGACCCTCATCGTCGCCCAGGAGATGGTGGTCCGGCTGGGGGCCGTGACCGGCGTGGGACACGCCAGGCTGATCAAGGAGAGGTTCGGCAGGTTCTGGGCGGCGTTCTCGGTCGGGGACCTCTTCCTGCTGAACTTCCTGACCCTTGTGACCGAGTTCATCGGCGTCGACCTCAGTCTGCGCTACTTCGGGGTGACCCCACTTGCCTCGGTGCCGATCGTGGCGATCGGGCTCCTGGCGATGGTCGCGACGGGAAGCTTTCAGCTCTGGGAGCGGTTCATGTTCGTCTTCATCGTGACCAGCCTGCTGATGTTCCCTTTGGCCCTGCTCAGCCATCCCAGCGCGGAACCAGTGGTCAAGGGCCTCTTCGTCCCCACGGTCCAGGGTGGCTTCACCTCCACCTCGGTCCTCTTCATCATCGCCGTGGTGGGAACGACGATCGCCCCCTGGCAGCTGTTCTTCCAGCAGTCCAACGTGATCGACAAGCGGATCACCACCAGATGGTTGAAGTATGAGCTGGCCGACACCTCGATCGGAGCGGTGGTCACCACCGCCGGCGGCGGCGCGATCATGCTGGCAACGGCCTTCGCCTTCGCCCACACCGGGTTGGCGGGTCAGTTCGGCTCCGGGCTGACCGTGGCCGAGGGGCTGAGCCGTCGCGTCGGCTCGGCGTCGGGAGCGATCTTCGCCATCGTCTTGGTGAATGCGTCTGTGATCGGGGCCTCGGCGGTTACCCTCTCCACGTCGTACGCACTGGGAGACAGCTTCGGGCTGAAGCACTCTCTGCACCGCAAGGTCGGCGACGCCAAGGGCTTCTACCTGTCGTTCGCCGGCCTGATTGCGCTGGCGGCGGGAGTGGTCCTGATTCCCCGGGCACCCCTGGGGCTCATCACCACCGGGGTCCAGGTGTTGGCGGGAGTCCTCCTGCCGTCCGCGATCGTCTTTCTGCTGCTCCTCTGCAACGACGCCGAGGTCCTGGGGCCGTGGGTGAACTCCGCTCGCCAGAACGTGGTAGCCACGATCATCGTGGCGGTCTTGGTCCTGCTCTCGCTGATCCTCACGGTGACCACCGTGATCCCCGAGCTGCCACTTGGCCCGTTCACCGCCGCGGTCGCGATCGTGGCGGTGTTCGGGCTTTCCTGGATGGGGGTTGCGGCCCGCAGGAGGCGCGGGCGGGATCAGGAGCGCGAGCGTGCGGTCACGGGTGACCGGCGGGCTTGGCGGATGCCCCCACTGGCCGAGCTCAGGCCACCGGTCTGGTCCAGGGCACAACGGCTGGGAATGCTGGTGCTGCGCGGCTACTTGGTGCTGGCGGTCGTGCTGCTGGCGGTGAAGATCGGACAGCTGGCGCTGGCCCGCTGATCCAACGGCTCCGGGCGGGAGCTCAGACGACGTCGGGCTGAAGGATGAAGAGGCCGCAGATCCTCTCCTTCCGATCGAGCGTCACCCGCGCCTTCATAGTCCCGCGCTGGAAGACGAGTGGCACGTCGACCACTTGGTACCGACCCCTGGAGGTGACGGTGGGCCGCCCGACGGAGGTCACCTCTCCGATCAGGTCCTCGACCTGGGCCCACGCCTGCGTGAGTCCCTCCACGGAAAGGGCGTCCGCCATGGATCGATCGAAGCCCTGGCGTAGTGCTTCCAGGCGCCCCTGCCGCCACTGATCGACAGCGATCAGGGCTCGCCGGGCGGGGCCGACGGCCTCTCGCAGGCCGACGGAGTCCGCACCACCGAAACGCTGCTGCGCGGCCTGACGCGTCACGTGCAGAGCCTCTCCGATCTGCTGCCACGTGTAGCCCGCGCCCCTGGCGTCCATTACCAGGACGCGCAGGACGTCGGAGGAGATGTCCTCCAGGGTCCTTGCCACCATCAGCGACCCTAGGGCAGATCCCTGCCGAGCCGACTTCTTCTCGTGCCGCCGGAGGGCGGCTGTAGTCAGATGCGAGTTGTGTTCCAGCAGCTCCGCCAGGAGTCGGCGGTCCCGGGATCGTCCCACCTGCGGAGTCTCGACGTCCGGCACGTTGGTCACAGTAGCGCGTCCCAGGGGAAGCGGCGCAACCAGTCAGGGGCACGGGTTCGCGTCCGGGCGCAATCTTCCTCCCCGATCGCACCGGCGCAGCCGCACAGGTACTGGAGCGGGAGCATCACTCCCGGAGGGAACTTGGCCGCAACGGAACACCCACCGATCTCTATGCGCCGGGTCTGCGGCCGCGACCGCGACTGTTCCCCGTGGCGTCATGTGTGGAGTCCTGGGTGCGGGTCGGGCGGCTCGTGGTGGTGCCCGGGCGGTGGGCTCGGAGTCACACCTGGGACCTCGGCACCAGCCTGGAGCACGCAGAGAACCATTCCCTCGGCAGGCCGACCAGCGGAGGCGCCGAGAACGCCGGCCCAGCCGTCGCGCCAGAGGGCTTCGCCCACCTGTTGGTAGGCCGGCCATGGTCTGAGGGCCGGCACGGGCGCGTCCAGACCCACTCGGGCCAGCTGGTGGGCACCTGAGAGATTGGCAAGGCGAGGATGCTCGACCACGCAACGCCACAGTGCCCGGGGCATCTGGCGCGTCGGCGGCACCCCCAGCTCGGCCGGCGTCGGATACCATTCCGCCCACGCCGTATCTGGCCCGTCGGGCAGGTAAAGGCCCTCGACCACGCGGCCCCTCTGCCAGCGCCCGTCCGCGGGTACTGGCGCTCGGTGATGCGGATCACCACCCGCCGGAATGGGGCGCACCCACCGGAGGCGCACCTCAAGCGCGTCGACATCGAGCCCCACTCCCTGGCCGGTCAGGTGAACGTCGGGGCTTCCATCTCCGAGATCAGCCTGGCCACCCGCCGGTACTCACCGGCCGCCAGCAGCTCGAGTGGCTTGTGGTCGTCGAGAGCGGGTACCGGCTGGTTCAGCCACTCCGGGATGTAGTCCTCAGCAATGACCCTCGCCAGGCGCTCCACCATGGCCGACAGCTCCACCAGCCGCTGCGCTCGCTCCCCGCTGGGGCTATGTGTCACGCGCAGCCACGCGCTCACCGTGCTCAGCCCCGCCCCGGTGGCCTGGGCGATTTCGCGATCGCTCAAGTGCGCGACCCGGCACACGTAGCGCGCCCTTTCAGCGTAGGCGAGCGTGTTCATGCTCGGCACTGTAGCGGCAAACGAGAGGATTTGTAGGGACCGTTTGGCGCAACACCCGATTTGCGCCTCTGGGATCGACCTTGTTCCCAGGCGGTGAACCCTTCTCTGAGTAGGCCGTGGGCAACGAGCCTACCCGCGGGGTCTTCGCTACGTCGAGGTATCCCGGTGCAAGCTCACCCCCGAGATCCCCGTCAAAGTCCGCGTCGCTGGCAGCAGACTGAGCTGTCCTCTCATCCCGCTGCTGCCCCTTCAGATAGTGGCTGACGTCGCGGTATCCCTCTGGACACCTCTCGCCACCCTCCCAACGTCCGTGGCTCCCAAGCAGCTCAGAGCCCAGACAGGCACAGTGGGCGCCCTCGGTGGAACTCCTGACCAGCCCTTGGCCGCCAGCGCCTGGGACCAGTTGCCCCCACGACCCCAGGGTTGTGCATCCCCTTCCCCCGTACCCTCATCCCCTTCCTACGACTACAGCCATCTCCACCGATCATGTTCGCCGTCACCGTCCAATCCCGCCAACCCCGGCGCCCACGTCCCCATCCAGCGGCGCCGTCTACAGCTCCCCCCGACTGGTGATGAGGCGCCTGCTCCAGCCGTGGTCGGGCGGCAGCCGTGCGATTGTCTACACGACCCTCCCCGACACGCGGTCGGCCGACATGCTCAGCGAGCCGCTTCCGCTGCCCGGCCGGGACGCCACATGGTGGTGACAGGGGGCGCCCCCGCGGGCAGGGTCAGGTTGCCGGTGGCTTCGAAGCCGAAGTGCTGATACAGGGGGATGTTCACCGGATTGGACGACTCCAGGTAGGCGGGGACCGCTGCCTCGTCGCAGCGGCGCAGCCTCGAGCGCAGCAGGGCAGCTCCCGCTCCCTGTCCCTTGAAAGCCGGATCGACACCGATGACGCCCAGATACCAACTCGCTTCGTCCTGGGGATGGACGCTGTTGGCCCCAAACTGATAGCGTCCGGCAATTACGATCCGCCGGCCGAAGGCCCGAAGGTACCCGGGTATCGAGGAACTCTCGACCCCCGGAGACCAGGTTCCGGGCGGAAGCCAGAGGTCGGCGCCCGCCGGGTACCCATCCACAGTGGCGAGGTCCACTGCCCCGTGTCGCAGGTACCGATGGTGCAGCTCGGTTAGGAAGAAGCGCCTCAACCGCCTTGGGCGGGAGCGCTCTTGGGGACAGAGCCAGGCGAACACTGGGTCCGCCTGGAAGGCCCGAGCAAGCAGCTGAGCGACCTCCTTCGCGTCCACCTCCTGGACGATGCGGATCTCGATTTTGGGCATGTCCATTTCTAACGTGCGCTACGTCATACAGGTCACTGGCGGTGGCTGGAGCAGCCCCCTATCCCGGGCCCACCGTCAGCTGGCATGGGCATCCGCCGCCCTCCCTGGTCTGAAGACCCCAGATGCTGTGCCCAGGGCTAGTACCAGAGCCGTGCCCAGGCCGAGCAGGCCCGCCAGGGCGTAGACCTCGCGAGGGGAGAGCGCCAGCGCCACCACCCCGCCCAGCAGCAGCGAGGTGCCCTGGGCGCCTCCTAACACAGCGTTGGCGACGGCAGAGACTCGGCCGCGGGCCTGCTCTGGAGTCCTGAGCAGGAGCAGGGTCGACAGGCAGGTGCCGGCGTAGCCGTTCCCGGCCCCGCCAAGGATCGAGAGCGGGATGAGGATCCAGACCACGGGAGCCGCGGCGAAGCTCGCCAGGCAGACGCACAGGAGGGCCATGCCGGCGATGGTCGCCCACACCTGCCCCGACTCGGTCCCGACGCGTCCGGCACCGACCGAACCCGCGACCATCCCCGCGATCCAGGAGGCCATCGCAAGCCCGTACCAGGAGGCGCTGGCGTGGAGGGTGTCCCGGACCAAGAACACCAGGACGACATCGACCATACCCACCAGCAACACCACCAGGGCGACTCCCGCGAAGAGGGGAGCCAGCAGCCGGTCGGCGCGGAGGATGGAGAGGCCCCCCTGGAGCCTGTTTGAACCGGTCTGCTCGGCAACTCTCTCGGGGATCCGGCGGGTTCTGATCAGGGCCGCCGCCAAGGTCAGGACCAGATAGCTGACAGCGTCCAGAGCCACCGGGACTCCGGAACCGAAGATGCCGGCGAGCAGCCCACCGATGGCAGGTGCCCCGACCACGGCGAGGACGCCGAGCGACTGCTGAGCCGATACCGCCTTTGCGACGTGCTCCTCGCCGACCAGCCTGGGCAGGAGGGCTGCCCAGGTGGCCGAGGTCACCGAGGAGGCTGCGCCGAGCACGGCGACCAGGAGCACGATTGTGATCACTTGGCTCAGGAAGATGAGTGGGACCGTGGCCGCCACCTCGGCCAGCCCGGCCCACACCAGGATCTGCCTGGAGTCGTGAGTGTCCGCCAGCCGTCCGGCGAACCGCGCCGTGCCGAGCAGAGGCAGTACACCTGCCGCTAGTAGCAGTCCCACCTCGTACGGATGTGCCCCTTCGGCCTGGAAGCGTAGGGTGAGGGCCACCAGCGCCACCCCGTCGCCGAAGGCCGAGACCATCCGTCCCGAGATGGAAATGACAAGATCCCGGCGTCCCTTGAACATCTTCAGCATTTATTGAAGAATAAGTCCTTAAGAGTTTTTTGTCAAGCGCTAAACTCCGCCCGATGCCATCCGATCGCACATCGAGGGAAACCTCCCCGCAGCTGCCCGAACCCGGGAGATGGCCCGGTCTTGGAGATCCCTCGAGGGATGCCGAGGCTTCGGAGACCCTCCACGTGCGGGATCCGCGGGACATCAGGGCGCTCGCCCACCCTGCCCGGATGGCGATCCTCGATGCCCTGGCGTCAGGGGAAGAGCTGACCGCTACCGAGTGCGCTGAGTTCACCGGCCTCAGCCCCAGCGCCACCGCCTACCACCTAAAACTCCTGCAGCGGTACGGCTTCGCCGAACCGGCGCCGGCGCGCAGTGACGGCCGCGAGCGGCCCTGGCGGGCGTCGAACCGAAGCAGGTCGATGGACCTGGACACCTCGACCGCGGGAGGCGCGGCCGCGGCCTGGGAGGTGACCGCCGCCTACATCGACCGCACCAAGGCGGTGGCGGAGGAGTTCGTGGCGGGGGAGCATCAAGAGCCACCGGAGTGGCAGGACGTGGGCTCCCTCAGCAACTCCGACATCTGGCTCTCCGCAGAGGAGGCGAGAGCGGTGAACTCCGCACTTCAGGAGGTCCTCCACCCATTTCGGGCCAGAAGCCTGAAGGAGCGCCCGGAGGGCACCCGTCGGGTGAGGGTGATGAACCTGGTCTTCCCCCACCCGAGGCGCCCGCCCGGGCGGGGGTGATCGCCAGCACCGTGCGGCAGCCCCGCTACAGGGTTGTTCGTGATTGCCGCTGGTGAGGTGCCGACCAGCCGTCCCACAATGGGACGCCCCATGAGAACTGTCCTGGAGTCAGCGAGGGTGCCTCCGTGACACTGTCCCGCAGCACCCGCCCGCTGAAAATTTCCGCAGGGTGCCTCCTGCAGGATAGTGCTGGCATCGCAAGAGCGGCCGTTTATGCCACGACCGCGATGGCGGGCCGGGAGGGACGCTCCGCATGCACAACCCGTGCCCACGATCATCGTCTCAGGGAATCCCAGATCTACCGATTCTGAGCGTCGCCAGTCATCCCCCGAGGCGGTGGAGGTGGCGGTAGATGGTGGGGCGCCAGACGCCGAACTCGGCGGCGCTCTCGGCGACGGTGTGAGCCCGCCGGCCATCGGGGCCGGTCTGGTCGTACATGTTCAGGGCGACCCTGGCCTGGCGGGGGCTGAGCGTAGGCCGCTGGCCCCGGTACGGCCGCGGGCCCTAGCGGCGGCCAGGCCGTCGCGAGTGCGCTCGGCCGGTCAAGGCGTCCTCGAACTCGGCGATGGCCCCGAGGATCTGGAAGAACATCCGTCCCACCGCGGTGGAGGTGTCTATGCCCTGTTCGATCACCACCAGGTCGACGCCTCGTACCTGCAAGTCGTTGGACAGGGCGATTAGGTGCTCGAGGGAGCGTCCGAGCCGGTCGAGTTTGGTGACGACCAGCTGATCGCCGCCCCTAGCGATCAGGAGCGCCTTGCCCAGCTCGGGGCGGCGGGCCAGCTTCCCGCTGGCCTTGTCGACTAAGACCTGGTCGCAGCC
>JAJYWM010000428.1:0-6337 GCA_021791455.1 bacterium
AGGTCTCTACCTCGTAGGCACCACCCACCGATTGTACACAGGGGTCAAAATGGCGGAGGGAGAGGGATTCGAACCCCCGGAAGCGTTGCCGCCTCAGCGGTTTTCAAGACCGCGCGGATGCACTTCGTCTGTCACGGTGTGTTGCCATTCCGTTGCCACACGCTGATCAAGGGGCGCCCCCTGTGAGGAGCTACCGGCTAGAGGAGCAGCCGGTAGTGGGTCAGCTTGAGATGCTCCACGCTTGCGCCGGGAGCGCCGAACCGGCAAGGGGCAAGGATAGACTTGCCAAAGTGGCGAGGGCGGCGCGGGGGTTCGAGGCCGATGTCCTCTGGCTGGGCATCGTGGCAACTATACCCTCTCTGTAGAGGTTTGTGGTACAATCGTCGCATGGGAACTCCTGAGGACGCGCTGGGTGCCAAGCCGGATGAGGAATCGCTCAACGACTACCTCGATCGCCTCAACCAGCGGATCGGGGAGGCTCAGCGGTGCCCCATGTGTGGCGGCGCAGAGTGGACAACCGTCACGGGTAACGCTGCCAGCGTCAACGTCGTTGACTGGCCCGGAGAGGGCGAAGCCACCCTGGGCTCGATCCGCTTCGCCCTTCTCTACTGCCAGAATTGCCGGTTCATCCGCACTCATCTACTAGCCCCCTGATATGCCAGACGTAGACCGCAAGAACCCAAAGCGGGCGCCATCCTCCGAGTCCCGTTACTCCCTGGTGGAGTTCATGCGGGACTTCCCCACTGATGACGCCTGCCTGAACTACCTCTGGCGCACCCGGTACTCCCAAGACGGGGAGCACGCCGAGTGCCCGAAGTGCCAGGTGCTCAGGCCCTTCAAGCGCTACGAGACGACCCAGAAGCGCCACTCATGGACCTGCACAGCTTGCGGCCAGCATCTCCACCCCACGGCAGGGACGATCTTCCACAAGTCCGCCACATCCCTCCACCTCTGGTTCTACGCGATGTACCTCATGACAAGCACCCGCTGCGGTATCTCCGCTAAGCAGCTGGAGCGGGAGCTTGGGGTGACCTACAAGACCGCGTGGCGAATGTTCACGCTGATCCGGAACCAGATCATGGTTCAGACCGACGAGCCACTCTCCGGGGAGGTCGAGATGGACGAGACGTTCGTCGGCGGACGCCCCCGGCGCTCCGACGTGGCGAAGTGGCAGAAGTTGACTAGGACCGAGCACCGCCAGGCCGCTCGCGCCTTCGTCGAGGACAAAGCCAAGGTCTTCGGGATGGTGGAGAGGCACGGGAAGGTGGCAGCCCACGTCGTCCCGAGCATCCGCCAGGAGACCCTCATGCCCTACGTCACCACCCGGGTGCTCCCCGCCACGATGGTCTACACCGACTAGGCTCTCCGGTACGCCAAGGCGCTCCCAGAGGCCGGATACCGGCACCGGAGGATCAACCACGCCGCCAAGGTCTACGTGGAGGGCACCATCCACCCCCTGACGATCGAGGGCTTCTGGTCCCTGGTCAAGCGGGGCATCGGCGGAACTCACCATGCCGTCTCTGCCAAGTGGCTCCAGGGCTACCTCAACGAGTACGTCTGGCGGTACAACCACCGGGACGATGGGCAGGCTCAGTTCGAGACGCTGCTTCGGGGAGCCGCTCGCCCCGAATAGCTAGCGACGTCCGCGTCCGCGGCGACCGCCTGAACCAGCCGGTGGTGGGGACCCTAGGTGTCCTCTGCGCTCCAACTGGCGCCTCTCTGCCCTGTTCTCCGGTAGGAAGCCATCTGGGGCCTCCCCGACGTAATCGATCTCCTTGATTGAGGGAACGCGGTATGAAGCGGTCGTCCTGCCGCTCACATTCGTGATAGCGAAGTCGCCCTGACAAATGATGTCCATCCCGATCAGGGCAGCGGCGCCCTCAATCGTTCCCTCAGTGACGGGGAGGTTCGGAAAGGCCACCCCGTTGGGCAACGTCACGTCTACAAGGTATGTATTGCAGAGCCGTTCTCCGTTAGCCGTCTTTGTCTTGGCCAACCCGGTCGGAGCGATCTTTAGTGCGGCGGCTACGTCCATAGTGATAACCGTGCCAGTCGCGCCTGTATCCCAAATCGCCAAGTACTTCTGGCTGGCCTTTGGATTAACTTTGTCGGCGGTGGGCGTGCTGATATCAACTTCGCAACAAACCGAGGCGAGGCGCCCCTCCCCCCTGATAGTCAGCGCGCTAACCGGTCTCAAGCCACCCGCGAGTGGAAGGTCTGGGTGTAAGCGCCCTCGCCCGGCTCAACGTGCTGGATGAGGAAGGTGCCAAGAGGGTGGTCCTCGGCGGTCGCAGCGTACGCCTGTTCGTAGCTGTCGTACGCGCCCAGCACTTCGGACCCCCGAATCACGACGAACTTACCGTCGTATTTCTGGACTAGCTCGTCCTGATGCTTGCGATAGTAATCGAACTCAGCGGCTAGTGCTGCCATCTCCCTACCTTCCCCCATACACTACCGAGTGTACCCGCTGAAACCAGATCGTAATAGGTCGGCTGGACTCGCCGCTCGGGGCTACCCAGACTGCCCTCGCTTCGCCTTTGCTGGCACCGGCTTGGCCTCCATCGCCATCTCGGCTAGGTCGCGGTAGACTTCGCCCCGAGTTGGGACCGGGATCTCCACCCCCTTGGGGGTCTTCTGGGTCTTGGAGAGCTTAGGCATGGAGGTAGGGTAGTCCATGACCCGGGCCTGCATTTTCTGTGCCAGTGCGGGACCCATGAGCCAAGAGCACGCATTCCCCGAATGGCTCCAGAAGGTCTTCCCGGCTTCTAAGGTTGGGCCGCCACAGGTCCAGTTCATCGTCGGTCCCCCGAGTGGCACGCCCTACCGAAACTTCCCGACGGCCCAAGTGGCGACCGTGACCGTGGGAGGGGTGTGCAAGGAGTGCAACACCGGCTGGATGGCCGCATTGGAGGGCCGGTGCCAGCCCCCGATCACGGAGATGGCCCTGGGCCACAACCAGGGGCTGACAATGAGCGACCAGATCGAACTTGCCACGTGGGCTGTCAAGACCTCTATGACGTGCGAGATGACCCTGTCTCAACGGAACTCCCTATTCAGTGCCGAGGAACGGACGGTCGTCCGCTCCGAACTCAGGCCCCCCGCCCGAGTCAGAGTCCGCGTCGCCGCCTACGCTGGCACCGATGGCCCTCTCGAATACGTAAAGGTTGCTGCGGCCACGCGGCGCGATCGCGCCTACATAGGTGACCTCGTACTCCACACAATCAAGGTCGGCTGCCTGATCCTTCAAGTCTCGGCGCCTCCAGCCGGACACGATGGGGCGGCCCAAGAGCTGGCTATACCCGGAGACATCCAGTTCCCAATCTTCCTCCCGTCCGGCGACCGATCTTGGCCCCCCCGAACGATCCTCGACGATGCCGGTATGGTCCTCTTCCGGAAGCCGCCCCGCAGCTAACTCAGCCATCCAATCACCCCCGTAACCAGACTGAGATCAGTGGACTCTGACCTATATGGACCAACTGTTGATCGCCCTGAAGAAGGTCTGGGCCGTGCTGTGCCTCGTCGCGGCCCTGATCGGGACAGGGAAGGCGCTCATCCAGGTAGCGACCGCTTTCGCCTGACGCCCAATTAGGGCACCACGCGATCTGTGGCCGACCACCGCACCGCGAAAGGCGGGTGCGGGCGGCTTTGTGCGGCCAATTTGGCGACGCCCCCCTATACATTGACGGTATAGTTACCGGCATCGTGGTCGCCCTGGGCCTCGTGCTCTATGGGGGCGGATGGGCCCTTGAGCGACGGTCGGCAAGCGCTCGCTCTCAGAGGGCGGTAGCCCAGGTCCACGCCATCCTTGACGTGATCCACGAGGGCGGCCAGCTCCTTGGCTCAATGGCCGAGTGGTCGAAGAACCACCCCTACGTCGACCCGTCCTTGCAGGGCTCTCCGGCAGTGGTAGGTGAGGACGGCCAAGCCAAGACCAAGTTTCTCGCGGAGGCGCAGGCGTGGACCAATAGAGCGGAACAGCTTGCCTCTCAAGAGTTTGGCACGGCGGCCATAGGGTTCATGGTGGCGCCGCCCGTGCCTCCGCCTGGGGATCAGTACGTGCATCCCCACCTTCACGCCTCATGGGGCGCAGTCCGGGGGCAGATTACTTGGCTGGGGAACGAGATCCAGCAGATCATGCCAGCGGCGCCACGATCTCCTCGATGGGCCGCACTGGACCGATCGCTGCGGCGAGTACAGAGTCATCTTCGTGGGCCAAAGTCGCCAATTGGCTGAGGCTAGAGCTAGGCGCACGGGCGCGAGCCTTGGCTCTCCCGATCGCTAGGCCCCGAAAGTAGTGCGCTGTAGCACCGAATCCACGGCGCGTAGCCTGCTCAGCAGGTACTCCATGGGGCGCGAACCCTTCACGCGGTTGCAGTTGCCGCAGAGAAGTTGGTAGTTCTCATAGTAGTCCCCCCCGCCCTTTGCTTTGGGCACGATGTGGTCGATCTCTAGGTTGCGTTCATCGAAGGCGGTCTTGCAGCCGTTGCACAGGCCGCCCTGTCCCCGGAATAGGCGTCGCTTCGCCGAAGGGGACATTGGCTCTGTCGCCACGTCTGTACGGTGCGGGGTGTCGGTGCGATGGACGAGGTCCCGAAAGAGGCCGGCGTCGTCGCTTAGGCGCTCGATGAGCACATCAATCGCTCGCCTCTCGATGTCTATTCCGATCCAGCGGCGCCCCATGCGCTGAGCCGCGACGAGAGCGGTTCCACAGCCGCAGAAGGGGTCTAGCACCGTGTCCCCCGGGGCGCTACTGGCGCCAATGACTCTCTCCAGCAACGCGACCGGCTTCTGTGTTGGGTATCCGAGCCGTTCGGGGGACCAGGTCTGAAGCGAATTGACGTCGGCCCACCAGTCAGGCATGTGTGCCCCGCGACCCAGATCTCTGGGCAAGTTGTCGATGCTCACGCCTCCACGTGCCGCCACCAGCTTCTGGCTGGCTTCGGAGTAGGGAACGAACTGAGGCTGGAAATATGGCGCTCCCCCCTTGCTGTAGAACAGGAGGACATCGTGCTTGCGGGCAAAGGCGGACTTTGGTACCCCTCCGCCCCGGTAGCACCACACGATCTCGTTGCGAAACGCCCCGCCCCGCTTCCCCGAGCAGAAGATGCCGTCCATGACCACCTTGAGGTAGTGGCTGGCGGTGGGGTCGCAGTGTAGATAGACGCTGCCAGTCGGCTTTAAAACTCTACGCATCTCGATCAGCCGCTGTGCCATATAGGCCAAGTATGCGGACATAGCTTTGCCCGCTGTGTCCTGGGCAGAGAGAATGAACCGCGCCACAGCCGGGTATTCCCCGACCAAGGTCTCCAGGTACGCAGAGTCTACGTCGGTCCAAGTCCACATATCCTTGAAGGCGACCCCGGCCGACTTGCTTCCGATGGGGGCGGCATACATGCGCTTGCTGTTGAAGGGAGGGTCGAGGTAGATGAGATCAACGGTGGCGCTGTTCAAGCCGTGGAGCACGAACAGGTTGTCATTGGTGAAGAGGGTGTTCAGCGCTGTCATCATGCTTCCGCCCTAGCCGAGCAGGGCGACGATCTCCTCGATCCGCCAGGCGTGACTGCAACTCCCGTCGCCATCGCTGGAGTCTGAGGATAAGGGTTCGCCAGGCTCTTGTGGGGTCGGGCGAAGGTGTGGTCCATGAAGTGGAGGCTCACGGCGGCGGCCATCCCGTTCACGTCGGAGGGCTCCCTTAGGCGCCTCGGCACGGGGTCAGTGTCGCGCGGCCCGGAGACCGGGCCGACTTAAACTGACGAACCGCTCCGCGCCGGGATCACGTGACTCTCGTCGGGATCGTGGTACCGTTCTGCACGGAACACATGTTCCCCGCGTAGCCGATGAGGAGATCGATATGGCGCTTCACGAGGCAGACTCTCAGCCCCGAGCGGTTCAACACCTCTGGTGCCGAGATCGACGTGCGTGGGTGCTCCAGCGGTGGAGCGATGGACGGTGGGCGGTCTTCGAACGCTACGAGGCCCTGGGCACCGGTCACGCCTGGACGGTCGTTCCCGGCCGGTACCTCTTCCTTCCCACTTATGGCCGTCCCTCAGCCTCAGACTTCCCAAGCTGGGTGCCAGTTCAGGTCGCCCAAGCCCTGGTTGGAGCCACCGCATGATCGCGGAGCTGATCTCAGCCACACTTGGCGACTCGGTCGCGCAGGCCGTAGGCCGGCTAGTTGCGGAGAAGCTGAAGAGGGCCAATCTCCCTACTGAGGCGCGGTACGCCGCTTACCGCGACTTCCGCCATGCCGCACTCCGGGCGCTCCTGGCACTGGACGTTTGGACGACAGCGCGCCCTGGCTTAGTCGGTGCCGCCTGGAGCTGGCCGGTGGCCCTAG
>JAJYWM010000428.1:6347-9110 GCA_021791455.1 bacterium
TAGGCAGCTACAGGGCGTATCTCAAGAACATGCAGGAAATGGTGGTCCAGTTCGCGGAGCTCGTCTGCGTGGGAACGCCGGAGGTAGCCCAATCAGCGGTCAAGGTGACCGACGCTCTGGTGGCACTGAGTAAGGAGATCCACATCCCCACACTTGCTGACCGACGCAGGCACCCAATCCAGTTGGGCGGATACGCTCGGCGCCGGAACGAGGTACTAGAGGCCATGCGCGAGTTCATGGTTTGGAGCACTGCCGATCTCGGACGCTCGCGGCCTGCGAAAGTGAATGGACCGGTGGAAACGAAACGATTGGCCACCTGATATGAGTTCCGAGCTACTGGGCATTTTCGCAGATCTGGCAGAGGTTTGAGATAGCCTACCCAAACAAAACGAGCGCGTTCCTCGCGGAGGGGCTGAGTGCATCCGCCCAGACCATACTGCTGACCGAGCGCTGTCTGCCGTGAAACGGGGTATAGAATCACACCATTTTTCGATTATCGCTTGACAGAATGGGCGAACGGTTGTACGGTGTTTCTGAGATGGAACCGATTGCGACTACTGGCAAGGCGACGAAGGTGACGCTTCCGCGGCCATGGGACTTCGTGGGGATCATGCGGTGGGAGGGCGAGGACGGAGTTCGCAAGAGGTACTACACGCTAAGGCCGTTCGCGGAGACCTGCATGCTACTGGGGGACATGAGCTGGGCGCCTCCCTCCGATTGGTATACCCGTCCTAAGTTGGTCATGACCTTGGCGACTCTGCAAGCAGAGTGGGATGAGTGCAATTCCATTAAGGGGCAGGCTTGGGTTGCCTGCCGCTTCTGGACGCAGGAAGTCGCTTGCCTCAGGGCGGTGCGACTGACCGGTGGTCCTGGGGCGGGTCTAGCAGAGGAGCAGCGTCCCGAGAATCTCGAAGAGTACCTCGATGGTCCGGGGTTTGCAGAGTTCGTGAAGGTATTGCGGTACCTGGCCCGTCGGCAAAGGAGCGCCGACAACTTCGTCGGCTTGGGCGAGCGGAACCTGCAGGCGGGAGGGAAGGTGGCGTGACGCGAACGGATCGGATGCCCGAATGTCGGCGCCGTGAATTAGGGCTTACAGCCGCAATCTTAGACCGGTGCCAGTTGGTTCCACATTTTTACGCCGTCGGGTACCGGCTTGGGCTGGCGTGCACGACCGGTCTACTGCCTGTGGAAGACTTCAGGGGACGCAGGGACTTGAAGGCGCTAGGGTTCCGCGACGGCCTCGCGGGACTCTCGCTGAGCCCCGCAGCCCTCGCCCAGCGTGGCGTTTGGCTCGAGCCCACGGATTCAGAGGATGATTGAAGCACATCCCACCCGCATAGGTGTGGGGGCGGCGGTCGGCACCCGACCTTTCGCGATAGCAGGGGGACCAACCCATCCTTTCAAGCACAATGGCTTTTCGGTCCCACCGTCTTCGGGGGCAGCACGGGATGTGCGTAAGGTGTTGTGTATCAGTAGGGTAGTCGCGATCGCTTGTTGGTTCTGTTACAGACGAGGCATTATGGAGGCATTGCGGCGCTTTGAGGAGAGCGCCATTGTATGAGTATTTGCCGGGTTGCGAAGGCCTCGGTTGGTCCCGGCTCCATGACGGCGAAAGAGTGGTGGGAGTACTACACCGAGTCACATGAGCACTCGCAGCACACCTTTGAACGGGTGCCCAAAAACGTTGGTGATTACTATGTCGGGCGATCCGGCGACGCTGAGCGGCCCGTAGTTCGTTTGATGGGGGCGGGAGCGGCTGCCCTCGGTGCCGCTCCCGACTACGAACTCACCCGCGCGGGTTTCGAGAAGCTATGCGATGGGCGCACTCTGGACGGTAAGGCTGCCATTCATCGCGGGGCCTCGGGTTCCCATGTGCCGTTCGTGGCCCTCGCCTATTCACCCCATAAGTCCGTAAGCCTTCTGTGGGCGGTCGCCGACGAAGATCTGAGGGAAAAGATACAGGCTGCGCATGATGCCGCAGTCCGCGCGGCCATCGCGAGCCTTGAGGCTCACACCGCCCCCTTGCGCCGCCGTTTGCCCTCTACGGGGATAGTTCCTGAGCGCACTGCCGGGTTGGTCGTCGCCGAGGTCCGTCACCACAGTGCTCGTCCGGTGAAGCCGACGGGCGACCCCTTGATCGACCTCCCGGACCCGCAGCTGCACACTCATGCGCTTGTGTTTAACATGGCCCGGCGCGTCACCCGGGACAGGAAGGGGAATGAATGGGGCGCCATTGACTCCAGGGCGCTGCTAACGGCGCAGAAGGAATCGGGGAAGGTCTACGGTACTGCCCTCGCTGCCGAGTTGTCGAAGCTCGGCTTCGGTATCGAGCGGTGCGGTGACGCGATTGGGGTCGCTGGCATTTCAGAGAAGCTCGTTAGGGAATTCTCCCGCCGACACACGGAAATAGACAAGGCTCGTGATGTCGCTGCCACTAAGAAGGGTCGGGCGCTGTCCGCCGCCGAGCGTCACGCCCAGGTGCTCGCCACTCGCCGCCCGAAGGGTGAGCCGGTGCCGAGCCGAAGCCTCCTCTTCGGATGGCAGGTCCGGCTCGCGGAGCAGGGTGCCGGTCCGAACCTCCCTGAGCGCCTAATGGCTGCCGAGGCTAAGCGTCGTTCCCTCGCCGTCGGTTCCAAGGGTCGGTCTGCCGCCCTCGACCCCTCCACCCCGGTCGAGGTCGTCGCCGCCGCCATCGCTGAGCTGTCTGAGTCGAAGGGCACGTGGTCATGGCAAGAACTCCGGACCTCCCTGGCGGCTCACGCC
>JAJYWM010000362.1:0-5999 GCA_021791455.1 bacterium
GTGAGCCCGCACGCTACCTGAAGGCGGTTGGACGGAGTGGGCTCGACACGATGCACAACCGCTGGGCGTCGGTCGGATCGGTGGTGAACGGGCAGATGGTCACCGAGTCGGTGTCGAAGCGATAGTCCTGGACGTTCACCGCCGGCCGAGGCTTGGCTGCATAACCTGCCCCCCGTCGACAGTCCAGATCTCAGCCCGTCTCACTCATCGGGCCAAGTGGAGACAGCATCGACAAACACTTGATCCTCGACCGCAGACATGCTCTCGGCGACCGCTCGCGACTGGCGGTGGGCCTCCTCGGCGAATCCGGGCGCGCGGACATCTGGTACCCAGATCTGGACTGGGCGGAGGCCCTGGTGCGCCAGTCGTGATCGATGCTCGCGCACCCTCTTAGCGGACCCTGCACTCGTCATCGCCAACCTCCTTGATCACATGCAACTATTACAGAGCGCGCGTGTGTCGGCCTTGTCCACCTCAAGTACTCCGTGCCGGGCGTTGCTTCGGGACGCCTCCCAGCTCCAGCTCAGAGTTCCTCAGCCGATCGTGTTCTCCATGGAGGGCAGGGAGCAGCCGGCCAGGTCACGGGAGGCTGATGCGTCCTCAACCCATGCGCGCCCAGCCGCGACCACTGCGTGGCAATACCGGGTATACTGGGGTCGTGGCCAAGGTCATGGTGTCACTCCCCAACGATGTGCTGAGAGCCGTCGACATGGAGGCAAGCCGCCGAGGAACCACCCGCAGCGGGCTCCTGCGGGAACTGGCTGAGAGCGCCATGCGAAGCCGCAGCCTCAAGAGGGCGGAACGCATGGCCGAGATCGACAGTCTCGGTAGCCATCCTAAGGGTCACGGAGGTCATGTGGCGGAACTGGTCAAGACGACCAGGCCGGAAGCTTGACCCTCTGGCTGGTCGATGCGAGCGTCCTTCTCGCTCGAGAGGATTTGGATGACGCCAACCACAACCCGGCCGTCCAGCTGCTTGCCGGTCCTGACCCCCTTGTCACCCTGGATCTGGCGTTCTACGAGGTGACCAACGTGGCGGTGCGTTCCTGGCATGACGAATCGGCAGCGCGCCGGTTGTGTGAGCGAATTAATGCGGTAGCGGACGATGGCGGCCTGATCCGAGCCGCCTCGCAGCTCCTCGCGAATGCCACGCTGATTGCTGCAGAGCACGGGATCTCGGCCTACGACGCCGCCTATGTAGCGGCCGCTCGGAGCGCGAGGGCCCGACTAGTGAGCTGTGACGTACGCGACCTCGTGTCACGGGGCTTGGCTTGCCTCCCGAGTGCCGCACTCTCCGGACCGGCGAGCGCCCGATAGGCCGGCCCCACGCCCCCACCTGCACTGCCTCCCTGGTGACCCCCGTCTCGACTCTTAGGCGGTGCTCAATGGTCGCCCCCCGAAGCTCAAACGAACATGATCCGAAAGGGACGGTGACAAAAGCTACTGTGTAGCGCTACCTCAAGGTCAGGTGCTGCTACGAACTCGGCCACCGGCACTTTCATAAGCTGCCTGACTCTGGATCAGGAGATCGGAGGTTCGACCCCTTCCGCCCCAGCGCCTCACTTCGACAGGAGCCCTTGACTCCCTGGAGAGAACCAGCAAATGGGCCCGTTAGAAAGATGCGATTTGCCTGTGTCAGTCGCTGCTACCGCTCACTCGGGCCGAAACGGTGCCTAAAGAGGTACGACTCATGCCGGAGATGAGCACGGCCGGTTTGACGGCCACCGAACTCTGGGGAGCAAACTATCCGGTCCTCGCTGCTGCCTGTGGTCATTCGACTTCACCTCGGACATCACCTCATCCACGCGCAGCGGGGTGGCCGGGCTCAGGACTCGGCGGGGGCGGGGACCAGGCAGAACGGACGGCCCTCAGGATCCAGTAGCACACGCCAACGGTCACCGCCGGGCTGAAATTCGGGGACCGTTGCCCCCAGCTCCTGAGACCGCGCTTCGGCTTGGGCGAGATTCTCGACGCGCAGATCGAGGTGGTACTGCTTGGCATGCTGGTCATCCGGCCAGGGAGCGGCGGCGTAGCCGTCGATTCGACCGAACCCGATGGAGGTCGATCCGTTCGAAACCATCGAGTAGTCGTCTTCGCAGTACGGCGTCTCCCAGCCCAGGAGAGCCGAGTAGAAACCGGCCATGCCACGCGGATCAGCGCAGTCCAGGTTGACCATGTAGAGGCTCGCTACCGCACCGGCGCCCATTACCTACCTCCCCAGCGGTTTCGCACCCCAGGCGCACGAAGATGAGTTGAGTGACTCACACATTTAAAACTGTACACTGCCCGGTGTGGACTCGTCAAACGAGCGGCGCCGGGCCAACCTCCTGTCCGTCCTGGCCTTGGGGATCAATGACCGCGTTCGTCGTGTCGAAGAGGCGGCGGCCGGCCATGGGTCGGCGGCCCCGGCGGCGCTGGTGGCCCTGCGTGAATTCCTTGACGGAGGGTCTATCGACCAGCTCCGACAGGTCGTGGGGCTCACCCCCTCGGGGGCGGTGCGCCTGATCGACACGCTCAGCCATGCGGGCCTCGTCCGGCGTGGCCCGGGAAGGGACGGCAGGTCGGTGGCCTTGACCCTGACGCGGCGCGGCAACCAGACCGCAGGGCGCATCTTGGCCGCCCGCGAACGAGCGAGCGCAGCCCTCTTGACCGGCCTGAGCTCGGACGAGCAGGAGAGCCTCACCCCTCTGCTCGAACGCCTCCTCCAGCAGTTGGTGGCGGCGCGCCTGGCCGAGCGGGCGGGGGCCAACACCCCAGCCGGCGGCTGGCTGTGCCGGCTATGTGACTTCTCGGCCTGTCGCCGGGACGCGGGTGACTGTCCGGTGGCCAACGCCGCCCAGCCAACACCCGCGGCGCCGGGGCGGAGCGAGTGATGACCGTCAGCAACGGCGACGCTACCGCCGACCTGATCGTCGCCGACCTGGCCGCCTGGCGGCGCTGGCTGGCGGCCCACGCCACGGCATCGGATGGTGTATGGCTGGTCCTGGCCAAGAAGGGCACCACGCACCCGACCTCCCTCACCTACCAGGAGGCGCTGGAAGAGGCCCTCTGCCACGGCTGGGTCGACGGCCAGCTTGCCGCGGGCCCTGGGGGCACCTTTCGGCGACGATTCACCCCGCGCCGCACCCGCAGCACCTGGTCCAAGCGCAACGTCGGGATCGTCGAACGGCTGGTCGTCGAGGGCCGGATGCGCCCGGGCGGTCTGGCAGCCATGGAGCGAGCGCGGGCCGACGGAGCCTGGGGCGCCGCCTACGCCGGGGCGGCAACCATGGAGATGCCCAGCGACTTCCAGGCGGCGCTCGTGGCCAACCGTGCCGCGTCGGAGATGTTCGCGCAGCTCGACCGCGCCAATCGCTACGCAGTGCTCTACCGTGTCACCACCGCTCGGCGGCTTGACGCCCGCGCCCGGAGGATCGAACAACTGGTGGACATGCTCGCTCAGGGCAAGACAATCCACCAAAGGCGGATGCCAAAATGAGTGTCAGACGCAGGCGGCGGACGGCAGCTGCAGGCGCTCTGCGCTGGCGCTCCTCTTCGGAGCCGCGGATGGAATTGGGCCGGAGCGGCTGGCCGTCTTCAGCGACACGCGCTACGAGGGTCCGGCCGGCGCAGCGCTTCACCAGGGGGACGACCGCCTCGTAGAAGAGTGCGTCGGGAGCGACGGCGAGGCCGCCTGGTCGGCCTGGCGCGGCGCGCTGGTCCATGCCGGACGTGACCGAGGCACTTCGGGTCCTTGAGCGGTGTGAAACTCCGCCCGGTCCAAGGAGTAGTGGGCCTTCGTGCCGGGGACGGATGCGCCACCAGTTGAACGCGTCGATTCGGACTCCCATTCCCTGCGGGCGAAGAGCCCCCAATCGCAGAAAGTCGGTGCCGATTGTGGCAGAAACCACAGCCACGGGTAGGGCGGGCGGTTAGACAGGGTTGGACCTGGGTGCGGGGTTCCAGACGGCTACCAACAACGAGGGCGGCCCCTGGACTATGGTGGCGCAGTTGAAAGACAAAGAGCGGTTGCCTGAGCTTTCGGCCTGGCCTGGGCTGGAGCTCCAGGGGCTGCTGTCCGAGGGGCCCAGGCAGCGGCTCTGGCGGGCTCGGCAAAGTGGCAGGCCCCTCGTGATCCACCAGAGCCAAAGGGATGGCGCTGCCTTGGATTGGGAGCTGCATCTGCGCGTCCGAATCGGCACCGAAGGGGTCCTCAGCCCAACCATCCAGCCAACCGCCCGGCGGCACCTGCGAGAGGGGCGGGTCTACGTGGAGGAGTTCGTGGAAGGGGCTGCGCCGCGCACAAGAAGGGACGCAACGGAGGCCCTTTCCACGGTCGACCGCCTCCACCAACTCACTGTCGGCCATCACCAGCGCCCCGGCTTCCTATCTACCCGCGCCCTCCTTGAGGCAGATTGCGGTGGCGACGTGGATCTCACCGACGTCCCTCAGGAGATCCGCTCGGTCCTGCGCCGAGGCTGGAGCCTGCTGCCGGCGAGGCCCCAGTGCGTCATCCACGGGGACCTGCGCCGGGAGAACATCCTAATCCGGGATGGCCGCTGCGTCCTTCTGGACTGGGATGAGTCCCGAGTCGACTCCCCATTCCTGGACCTGGTGGACCTGCGGGGCTGGGACCCCCCGGCCGGGCGTGCTGTTCTGCGCGCCGAGCTGGAACTGGCGGCGTTGGCGTGGGAGACCGCGTCGTCTTGGCGGCTCGAGCCACCGTATGCCCGCAGGTGCCTGCGCCGGTTACGCGCTCGGTTCGCAGCGGTCGCGGACTCACGGATGTGAGCGAAACGACTACGAACTCACCACAGCGCTACTGTCCGGGGGTGTCGGTGGGTGAGCAGTCGCCGGTCCTTGGTGACGAGTCGGCAGCCAGTTTCTATAGCCGTCGCGTAGATGAGCCGGTCCGCAGGATCACCAGGGAAAGATGGGGGTAGAGTCACAGCGGTGGCGGCGATGGCCGGGGTGATGCCATAGGTCCTCACCAGCCCGGCAAGATCTTCGAGCCACGATCGGATGGGAACTGCCACCGAGATCCTCTGGTGCCTGGCGAGCCATGCCAGCTCGAACCACGAAATCGCCGAGACCGCGAGCTCCCCGGCCGCCAGCACCGCCTGTTCAGCCGCAGGACTCAGGCGCTCCGGCTCGGCTGACCACCATTGGAGGACGTGGGTGTCCAACAGGACCGTGGTCACGATAGCTCCCAGCGGGTGTCGGTGCTGAACAGTTCGTCGTCCTCGGCCGCAGTCATGGCTACTTCGCTGAATTGTCCCCGCAGCGCGCGAGGCCCCCGGGCGGGCACCAGGCGCGCCACCACTCGCCCATGTTTGGTGATCTCGATCTGCTCTCCGGCGGCAACCTCTTCGAGGAGCGCCAGCATCTTGGCCTTTACCTCGGTAGCGCCCATAGTTCTTACCATATGGTCACTATAGTAGTCATTTCTCACCGCGTGAACTCAGAACGGTGTCCGACCCTCGATGGGACCAGTTCGGCACCGGTCACGCCAAGCACGAACTGACTGGGGCCGAATGTGCTCGCACCCTAAGAGCCAGCACCGCCCGAGCCGCCAGCTTCTGCCCACGGCGGCTCAGAGAAATCGGACCGCAGCTGCGCGCGGCACCGGCAGTCCTGCAACTCTGACCCAGCACCGACGACCCTTTCCCCACCGCTGGCACGTCCGCATCATGGCGACGGCGGATGCCGGAATATGGCGATCTCGCACCTTCATGGTGCCGGGCGTCGCCAGGGATGTGCACCCGACCGACTTGGATGCCTTGCTCCCGGCGGCCTGAGCGCGTGCGCGCGGACTGCAGCGGTTGCGACTTCACGAGCTCACCAAACCGAGCGGTAGCCGAAGTACAGCTCGCGACCGCCGTGGTCGGCGCGCAGTTCCAAGCGCTTCTAGTCAGAGTGAAAATAGGGGATGGTCGCTTCCTCGGGGGCAAAGTTGGCCGGGTTGACATGCACCGCCCCTCGCAGCTGGCTGCGTGGCGGTTGGCGGGAGGTTGCTGCTG
>JAJYWM010000362.1:6009-9032 GCA_021791455.1 bacterium
GCCCGCTGACGCTCTGCCCAGACCTAATGACCGTGATCCGGCCGGGCCCTGGTGCGCCGGTCCAGACCTGCGCATTCGAGATATCCCGGATGGGATCCCATCAGCGACACCACCGCGCTCATGCGCTGGTACGAGAGGAGCGGTCTCGAATTGGGACGACCCCCGCTTCCTCCCGGTGACGGGTTGGAACTCTACCTCATCCACCAGTTGAGCGGCCTGCGGCGACCACGCTGTCAGCCCGGGCAGCGCGCGATCGACGCCTGCGCTCTGGCGATGGGGCAGGCGAGCGCTTACAGGCCCAGCCCACCTGCAGGGAGCGCGGCCGCCCCGCCGATCCTCCCGAGCCCGGCAGGGGTACTTTAGACGCGGCTTGGATGGTCCCTGGGACCGCCCCGGGGCGCCCCACCAGTCCCGTGATCGGGAGTCGTGTGCAGAATTCGAACCGGGTCGTGGCGCGTGTTCTCCAACCAGCCGTGGCACCGGCGGCCGCGCGTTGCATACCTCCAACACGAGATGCGGCGACGAGCTGCATCAGAGTTCGCGGTAACGATGCCCTCGATGGTCGGCAAAGGCCCGAACCCCGATCAAATGGTAGGGTGCCCAACCCGCGAGCAATATTCGGTGACTCAGGCCCTCTGCCTGCGCTCCGGGACCGGTATCAGACCTCGGGCCCACTCCCCGGCCTGATCCTGATCGCCGAGCGCTCCGCCACGGGCGGGCGACATGTGCTGGCCCCGGGGCGAGCGGTCGGAGGCAGGTCGGGATCCAGCAGGCCGGTCAAATCTGCCAGGAGGTGCTCAAGCGCGTCCGGGCGAAGGTGATAACAGTGCCAGTGGCCGTCGGTGCGCTCGCTCACCAGACCGGCTTGCACCAGGGTGCGGAGATGGTGAGAGGCCAGAGCAGTCGTGATTCCGACCTGTCCTGCCAACACCGACACGCACTCCTCGTGATTGCGCAGTTCCCAGACCACTCTTCTGCGCACCGGGTCCGCGAATGCTCGCATGGCTGGGGTCAGCCAGTCAGGGTGGGTCGCCATCCGCCAAGCCTACTTGGAATCACCATCCGACGAACCTCCGCTGATCCGTCTTCGGACTGGCGACGAACCAGTAATCAAACCAGCGCTTGAATTGGCCGCCGCCGGGCTGCTCGCCGCATTCTTGAGTCGGGGGAGATCACCATGGCACGTGCGGACATCATTGCGACCTGCACCACGGTGGCGCGATCAAGCAACGACCAGCGCGCCAGGGTCATCTTGCTCGCCGCACTCGGTCTCTTCATATCCGGCTACAACAACTTCATCATCGGGCTGGCGCTGCTGCAGCTTCGCCCCGAGTTCCACCTCGCACCCTCGAGCAGTGGAGCCGTGGCCGCTGGGACCTTGGCTGGGATGCTGGTTGGAGCGCTGACTTTGGGCCGCCTCGCCGACCGGCTGGGGAGGAGACCCGCTCTTTGGCTGGACCTAACCTTGGTCGTGGTCTTCGCCCTGACCTGCGCCGTGGTGCAGTCCCCGACCGAGCTCGTAATCGCGCGCTTCTTGCTGGGCACAGGCATCGGCGCTGGGTATCCGATCGGCGCCTCTTTCGTAGCTGACGTCAGCCCGGCACGGTGGCGGGGGCGCCTCATGACCCTCGCCTTCGCCGGATGGGGTGTGGGGGCATTCTGCGCAGCCCTGATCGGCTGGCTCGTGCTTCGCGAACCCACCGGCGGCCAGGGTTGGCGGCTAATGCTCGCTTCGGGCGCCGCTCCCGCGCTGCTGGCGCTGCTCCTGATCGGGATTGCAAGACTGCCAGAGTCACCCCGCTGGGCGGGAACCCGGGACAAGCCAGCAATGCCGGTTCAGGTCCTGCTGCAACGGCCGCTTCGACGGTTGACCATGGCCGCCACTCTGCCCTGGTTCCTTATGGACCTCTCCGTCTACGGGGTCGGCCTGTACACCCCCACCATCTTGCTGAGCCTGGGCTTCCACAGCCCCCCCATGGTCGCTGTGGGCACCGTGCTGCTCTCGATCTTCACCTTGGCCGGCTTTGCGGGCGCTGCCGCCGTCATCGATCGGGTTGGCCGGCGCCCGCTGCAAATCATTGGATTCCTGGCGATGGCAATCACCCTGGTGGGGATCGCATTCACCGGCACCCACCCCAGCCCTGTCCTGCTCTTAGGCCTCTTCGGTGGCTTTCAGGTCGGATCTAACATGGGCCCAAATACCACCACCTGGATCGTGCCTGCCGAGCTGTTCCCGACCCGACTGCGCGCGACCGGCCAGGGCTCGGCAACCGCGTTCTCCCGGCTCGGTGCCGTGGCTGGCGTTCTGGGACTGCCTTTGCTGGTGGTGGCCCTGGGACTCAGGACAACGCTGATGCTCGCAGCCGCGTCGAGCCTGCTGGGGATGACGTTGACGATCGGGCTCCTTCCTGAGACCGCTGCCCGCGAGCTGGTGGACTGACGGGGAGGGCCACGCGGGGGGGTTGAACCGTTCGGCGAGCGGAAACCGCCTGGAAGCTTGGCCGGGAATACGGCGAGCGCACGCTGTGAGTCACTTACTTGGACGCCTCCGGCTGCGTTTCCTTCCCCGCGGCTGGCGGCCGGGGAACGCGCTCTCGGAATCCTCTGGGTGACCGAGGTAGCCCCGCGGATTCTCCTTGGTCGACAGGTGCTGCGCTGCTCTCACACGCGGTCGAAGATGCCGCGGCCGAGCCCGACGACACCGCCGATCATCTGTGTCAATCTAGGCCGAGGCAATAAGTTGTAACCGGTCTACGGAGGTGAGCCAGCTCACCGGGGCCACGACCCAGAAGCCCATGCGAGCACGGGGCCGACTCCGCGTCGGCGCCAGGGTGGCCCGGCCCGGAGTGCGCACTTTCGTACATGACGAGGAAGGTCGTGTGCAGCCGGTGCGCCCAGGCAACCGCGGATCTAACGGTCACGCTGCCAGCAGTGGAGGCGGCCCACGGTCCGGGTCTTGGTCTGCACCGCGACCACGAGCGGGCTCAGTCTCCAATCGGGCGGGGGCCCCAACCAGCCTGAAG
>JAJYWM010000441.1 GCA_021791455.1 bacterium
GGGAAGAGGCAGGGCAGGGGATGTCTCCGACCTGCAGCGGCGGATGATCAAGGAGAAGATCCTGCGCTTCGACGGCCGGCCCCTCTTCCCAGAACGGAGGGCCACCACGGTCCCCTTCCCCCTCTCTCCTGCGGAGATGGAGCTCTACGAGGAGGTGACCCAGTACGTCCGGGAGGAGATGAACCGGGCCGACCGGCTGGAGGGCGGTCAACGCACCGTGGTGGGCTTCGCTCTCACCGGGTTGCAGCGTCGACTGGCGTCCTCGCCCGAGGCCATATACCAGTCGCTGCGCCGGCGGCGGGAGAGGCTGGAGAAGCGACTCGTGGAGGGGGACGAGGCATCGGCTGGCAATCTGAGCCGCCTCTCTCAGCTCCTGAGCGAAGAAGGAGGGGATGACCTTGACGACCTCGACTCCGATGAGGCGGAGCGGCTAGACGAAGAGGCGGTGGACCAGGCCTCCGCGGCAGAGACCAAGGCTGAGCTGGAAGCCGAAATTCGGTCCCTGGCGCGCCTCGAGGAGCTCGCGAAGCAGGTCCGCCAGATGGGCACCGACAGCAAGTGGCGCGAGCTGCAGGGGATGCTCGCCGAGGACGGCCAGTTAGGTGGCCCTGGGCCCCGCAAGCTGATCATCTTCACTGAGTATCGGGCCACCCTGGACTACCTGGTCGCCCGCCTCACCAGCTACTTCGGCCGCGCCGAGGCCGTGGTTGCCATCCACGGCGGGGTGCACCGGGAGGAGCGGCGCAGGCTCCAGGAGCTGTTCACTCAGGACCAGCAGGTGGTGGTAATGGTCGCCACCGACGCCGCCGGCGAGGGCATCAACCTGCAACGAGCCCATCTCATGGTCAACTACGACCTGCCCTGGAATCCCAACCGGATCGAGCAGCGCTTCGGGCGCATCCACCGCATCGGGCAGACCGAGGTCTGCCACATGTGGAACCTGCTTGCCCAGAACACCCGGGAGGGACAGGTCTACGAGGTGCTCCTCACCAAGCTCGAGGAGCAGCGGCTGGCCCTGGGCGGGCAGGTGTTTGACGTCCTGGGCCAGGCCCTGCCAGGCCGCCAGCTCCGGGATCTGCTCATTGAGGCCATCCGGTACGGAGACCGGCCCGATGTCCGCGCCCGACTTCACCAGGTGGTGGACGCAGCAGTCGGGGAAGGCCTCTCCGAGCTGGTGGAGCGAGAGGCGCTCGCGAGTGATGTGATGAGCGTGGTCGACGTGCAGGAAGTGCGCCGTCAGATGGAGGAGGCCGCCGCCCAGAAGTTACAGCCCCACTTCGTGCGCGACTTCTTCATTGGAGCTCTGGAGAGACTGGGAGGCCGGGCGGCGGAGCGGGAGCAGGGAAGGTTCGAGTTGACCTTCGTCCCCGCCACCATCCGCAACCTCCCAGGTCGGGGCCCTCTGCTCATGCGGTACGAGCGAGTGACCTTCGAGAAGGACTTGATCGCCGTGCCCGGCAGGCCGCTGGCCGATTTCATCTGCCCGGGACACCCCCTGCTGGAAGCCGTTATCGACCTGACCCTTGCCCGAGATGGGGGAGCGCTGACCCAGGGGGCAACCCTGGTCGACCCCACCGACCATGGCCAAGAACCGAAGCTGCTGCTCTTCCTGGAGCACGAGATAGCAGACGCCAGACGTCGGGATGGCCTGCCACCCCGGGCCGTGTCCCGAAGAGCTCAGTTCGTCACTCTTTCACCGACCGGTGAGCCGGCGTTGGCCGGTCCAGCGCCATACCTCGACTATGAGACGCCCACACCAGAGCAGCTTTCTAGGCTTTCGGACCTCCGGACTGACCCCTGGCTCACCTCAGGGGTGGAGAGCGCTGGGCTGGACTACGCCATCTCAACCCTCGTGCCGGAGCACCTGGCCGAGGTGCGGCAGCGCACCGGTGACAGGGTACGGAAGGTCAAGGCAGCAGTGCAGGCGAGACTCACGGCCGAGATCATCCACTGGGACAAGCGCGCCACAGAGCTGCAGCAGCAGGTGAGCCAGGGGCGTCAGCCTCGCGTCAATCCGGAGCGTGCCCGGGCGCGGGCGGACGACTTGCAACACCGTCTCGACCGACGGCTGGTGGAGCTGGACCAGGAGCTGCAGTTGCAGCCGCTGCCACCTGTGGTTGTCGGGGCGGCACTCGTCGTCCCAACTGGTCTGGTGCGTCACCTAGCAGACCCTTCTAACTCCGCTCCCCCACGAGCGCGGGAGACCAGGGAGGTGGAGCGGCGCGCAGTGGAGGCGGTGCTGGCAGCTGAGCGGATGCTGATGCGGACCCCAGCTGAGATGCCACCCAACAACCCTGGGTACGACATCCGCTCCGTCGACTCCGAGCAGCACCTCCACTTTATCGAGGTGAAGGGAAGGATCGAGGGATCGGAGAGCGTGACCGTCACCAGAACCGAGATCCTGACCGGGCTGAATGCCAGCCGGAACTACGTCCTGGCGCTGGTTGAGGTGCTCGCCGAAGGCGGGGAGCGGGTTCGCTACCTGCGGGACCCCTTCTCGGGCAAGTCGCCCCTACTACACTTCGCCGAGACGAGCACCAGCTTCGACTGGAGGCGGCTCTGGGAGGCTGCGGGAGATCCATCGTGAACGGAAGTGCGGAGAGCACCCTCCGGTGAGGGATGCCCAGCAACATGCGCTGAGCAGCTACATCGCCGAGAAGAGCTCGGACTGGGCCAGGCGGGCGGCAGGCAATCTCTGGGACGCCACCCGACTCGCCGATGACATGGAGACTGACGCCCGGTTTGCGGCGTTGGACCTCTGCGGCTTCTGGCACGGCCCCACGACGTCTGATGTCCGCGAGATCCTGCTTCCCATGGCCAGCCTGTACGGGTGGGGACCGCCAATCGAGGTGATCGCCGACGCGGTCACCATAGCCACTGATAGGTGCCGATCGAATCGGCAGGCGACTGCGGCGCTGATCGGGGTTGGAGCGGTACTCCTCATCACACTCATCCAGTCGCTTGGCAGTGACAATGGCTGACGGAGGCGCGGAGGCCGCGCCACGCAAGCTGATCGAGGTGGCGATCCCGCTCCAGGCGATCAACGTGGCGTCAGCCCGGGAGAAGTCGATCCGCCACGGTCACCCGTCCACTCTCCACCTGTGGTGGGCGCGGCGCCCGCTAGCAGCCTGCCGCGCGGTCCTGTTCGCCCAACTGGTTGACGACCCCTCCGCCCACCCAGACCGGTTCCCAACCGCCGAGTTACAGGCAGCTGAGCGGCAGCGGCTCTTCCGGATCATCGAGCATCTGGTGGAGTGGGAGAACTCAAGCAACGAGCCCGTCCTGGCAATGGCGCGGGCGGAGATCCGCAAATCCATGGGAGAGAATCCCCCGCCAGTGTTGGACCCCTTCGCCGGAGGAGGGTCGATACCGCTGGAGGCACAGCGGCTGGGGCTCGTGGCCCGTGCCAGCGACCTCAACCCCGTCGCTGTTCTCATCACCAAGGCGCTGATCGAACTCCCAGCGAAGTTCGCTGGGAGCCGGCCACTGCACCCCCCCGAAGGACTTCAACTGGGTAGCGGGGCCTGGCCAGGTGCCCGAGGCCTGGCCCAGGATGTCCGCCACTATGGCGAATGGATGCTCAAGGAGGCCGCGAAGAGGATGGGGGACCTCTACCCCAAGGCCACTCTCCTGAGCGGAGACAAGGCTCCTGTCATCGCCTGGATTTGGGCACGCACCGTCACGTGCCCTAATCCCGCTTGCGGCACCACTTCTCCCCTGCTGCAATCTTTCTCCCTATCTACCAAGTCCGGCAAGGAGGTGTGGGCGCGGCCCATCACTGAGGGCCAGGGGGTGAGGTTCGAGATAGTCCGGGGTAAGGGCGCGCCTGGGACTGGCACCGTATCCCGGACCGGGGCGATGTGCCTTGTGTGCGCCTCTCCGATCCCGCTAGCGTACGTGCGGAGCCAAGGCAAGGCGCAGCGTCTTGGTGCGCAACTGGTGGCAATCGTCGCGGAGGGCCGGCGGGAACGCGTGTACCTACCGGCGAACGCGGAGCACGTTCGGGCCGCTCAAGTACCGCGACCGGATGACGTGCCGATAACGGAAATCCCAAATAACCCGCGGTATCTGACAGCACCTAACTACGGTCTGACCCACCACTCCGATCTCTTCACCAACCGACAGCTCACAGTCCTCACAACATTCTCCGACTTGGTCATGGAGGCGCGAGCCCAGGTTCTCATCGATGGTGGAGAGGCCGAGTATGCGGACGCTGTCGCTGTCTACCTCGCTTACGCTGTCGACAAGCTTGCGGACCGCAACTCCAGCATTTGCACTTGGGCAAGCAACCGCGAGCATGCGAGAAATACGTTCCCCCGGCAGGCCATCCAAATGACTTGGGACTATGCAGAGTCGAACCCGTTCTCGAACTCCAGTGGAAACTTTTCGGGCGGCGTCGAATCGATACAGTATTTACTAGAGGATCTTGTGGTGGGTCGGGTCGGACGATGCACACAGGCCGACGCCATGGGTCTCGAGCGCACTGGCGCCTCCGTTCTCGTCTCAACTGACCCACCGTATTACGACAACATCGGATACGCGGATCTCGCTGACTTCTTCTACGTCTGGCTGCGCCGCTCCATCGGCAAGCTCTACCCGGACCTATTCGCCACTGTGCTCACTCCGAAGGCCGCTGAGCTGGTCGCTGATCCCTACCGCTCCGGAGGTAAAGAGAACGCCAAGGAGCGCTTCGAAGCGGGGTTCGGGATGGCCTTCCGTCGGCTCAAGGGGATCGCGGATCCTTCCCTCCCATTGACTATCTTCTATGCCTTCAAACAAGCGGATACGGCCGGTGGCGACGGACTTGTCTCTACGGGTTGGGAGACGATGCTACAGGGCCTTGTAACGGCAGGCTTGTCCATCACGGGTACTTGGCCCATGCGGACCGAGCTTGGGCGGAGGATGCGCGGCCAGGCAAGCAATGCACTGGCATCCTCGGTGGTCATCGTCTGCCGCCGACGTTCCATTAACGCGGCGGTCACTGATCGCAAAGGGCTCATCGCCGAGCTGAGAGCCAGCCTCCCGTCAGCTCTGAGACAGCTCCAGGAGGGCTTGATTGCCCCGGTGGACCTCGCCCAGGCTGCCATCGGTCCAGGCATGGCCGTGTTTTCCAAGTTCACCAAAGTCTTGGAGGCGAACGGCGACGCCATGCGGGTGGGGACAGCGCTTGGGCTCATCAACCAGGCTCTTGACGAGGTGCTCGCGGAGCAAGAGGGCGAGTTCGATCCCGACACTCGCTGGGCGGTCACATGGTTCGACGAGCATGGCTTCGAGCTGGGAGCATTCGGGGAAGCCGAGACATTGTCTAAGGCAAAGGTGACCTCGGTGCCTCACCTCCAGGAGAGAGGCGTTGTTGAGGCCGGAGCTGGGAAGGTGAAGCTGGCCGGGCGGGAGCGGCTCCTTGAGACGGTACGCTCGCGCGACGGCACCCCCAGCGTGTGGGCGTTGACCCAGAGCTTGGTCCACGCGCTCGAAGCTTCCGGCGAGGAGACGGCAGCCGAGGCCCTCGTGCCCCACTCCAGCATGGGTGAGGCCGTCCGGGACCTCGCATACCGGCTCTACGTCACGTCAGAGCGGCACGGCTGGACCCAGGACGCGCTCTCTTTCAACAACCTGGTCACGTCGTGGCCGGAGATACTTCGACTGGCGGCAGAATTGCGCCAGCACGGAAGGCAGGAGACCCTCTTGTGATTGGAGAAGTGTTGTGACCGCCAGCAACCGAGAGAGGGTACAGACCGCCCTGGAAGTCCTGGGCGAGGGCCTGGCCCCCTTCGTTGATGAGCAAATGCGCCAGCAGGCGCCGGAGCGGGCCGACTGGGTCCAGGCTGTCGCAGCCTCGACACTCGGCCCTGGGCGCAAGGTCTCGCTCACCGATCCCCAGTTTCAGCTGAAGGTGCTCTGGGACTTCTGGAACCCCGTCTTCGCCAAGGTGCTTCAGCGCAGCGATCGCAATCTAGTCAGCATCCTCCGTGACTCCAGAGATCGGTGGGCTCACAACGAGGCGTTCAACTCAGACGAGACATACCGCACCCTCGATGCCATCCAGGCCCTGTTGTCCGCAGTCTCCGCCGAGAAGCAGGCACAGGTGGTCAAGCGGTCCCGCGATGAGGTGCTACGTCAGCGATTCGACGAAGAGGCCCGCAAGGCGGTCAAACCAGCAACGGCAACCTCGAAGGGGGTCTCGGGCCTACGGCCCTGGCGAGAGGTGATCCTGCCGCACCGTGATGTGGCGTCTGGGTCATTCGTTGAGGCTGAGTTCGCCGCCAATCTCTGGCAGGTCTTCCAAGGCGAGGGATCACCGGAGTATCTCGATCCCGCTGAGTTCTTCTCCAGGACCTATCTCACCGAGGGGCTCAGCCAACTGCTTCGCCAAGCGTTGCTGCGCCTTGGTGGCCAGGGTGGGGTTCCGGTAGTGGACCTTCAGACCACCTTCGGTGGAGGCAAGACCCACTCCCTGCTCGCGCTGTATCACCTCTTCTCCGGCATCGCGCTCCGGCGACTGCCGCAGGACGTCCAGGATCTGGTCCAGAAGGCTGGGATCAGCGAGCTGCCGAAGGTCCAGCGTGCCGTCATCGTCGGGGTCGAGATTGCTCCAGCTCAACCCAGCACCAAGCCCGACGGGACAGTCGTCAAGACACTCTGGGGGGAGATCGCCTGGCAACTTGGTGGCCCGGAGGGATTCGCCTTGGTCGCGGAGGCGGATCGCACCGGCACCAGTCCCGGCGCGGCGCTGAACGAGGTCTTCCGTCGCTTCGGGCCCTCGCTGGTCCTTATCGACGAGTGGGTCACGTATGCGCGCCAGCTGTACCACAGCCAGGACCTTCCGGCCGGCAGCTTCGACGCCCACTTCTCCTTCGCGCAGGCCCTTACCGAGGCTGCCAAGGCGGTTCCCGGCACCATGGTGGTGATCTCCATCCCCGAATCCGACCGAGTGGGATCGGACACCGGGCCCAGCATCGAGGTGGGTGGGCCCGGGGGCCGGGAGGCTCTGGCCCGGTTGCGCACGGTAGTTGGAAGGGTTGAATCGGCGTGGCGGCCAGCCAGCTCCGATGAGAGCTTTGAGATCGTCCGTCGGCGCCTCTTCGAGCCCATCACAGATCCCGAGCTGTACGCCGCCCGCGACGCCACCGCCAGAGCCTTCGGGGATCAGTACCTGCGCCAGGGTCGGGACTTCCCCAGCGAGTGCAGGGAGGAGTCGTACGTCGCCAGGATCAAGGCAGCCTACCCTATCCACCCCGAGCTACTGGATCGCCTCTACCAGGACTGGTCAACCCTGGAGCGCTTTCAGAGAACCAGGGGAGTCCTGCGCCTGATGGCGATCGCCATCCATGCCCTGTGGGTCCAGAACGACCAGTCTCCCCTGATCCTCTCCAGCAGCCTGCCCCTCGACAACACTGAGTGCCTGACCGAGCTCACCCGGCCCTTGGAGGACAACTGGAAGCCGATCGTCGACAGCGATGTAGACGGCCCTTCCTCCGCTCCCTCGCGGCTGGATCAGGAGAACCCACGGCTCGGCCAGTACACAGCGGCAAGGCGAGCAGCGCGGGCGGTCTTCCTCGGTTCCGCCCCACTTCAGGGCACCCCGAACCGGGGTCTGGACGAGGTCAGAGTCCGCCTCGCGTGCGCCTATCCAGGCGACCCAGTTGAGGTCTTCGCGGATGCTCTTCGCCGTCTCTCCAATCAGTCCACCTACCTATATGTCGACAGCCACCGGTATTGGTATGACACTCAGCCGTCGATCAGCCGGACTGCGGCCGATCGGGCCCGCCGGTACCTGGAGCAGCAACGCGACGATCTGTTGCTGGAGGTCACGGAGCGGCTCCAGAAGGACAGCACCAGCAGGCAGCAGCGCGGCGAGTTCGGAGCGGTTCATGTGGTTCCCTCCAGCAGCAGCGAGGTGCCCGACGAGTCAGAGTCGGTGCGATTGGTAATCCTGGGCCCAGATGTCTCCCACACAGCCAAGGGAGCGGAGTCGCGGTCGCTCCAGGAGGCTCAGCGGATCCTGGAACAACGTGGCAATGCCTCACGCATCTACCGCAACCTGCTCATATTCCTGGCGGCGGACACAGCCCGCTCCGAGGAACTGATGAGCGCCGTGGCGGAATATCTTGCCTGGACGTCGCTCAAAAAGCAGGTGAAGGAACTGAACCTGGCTCCCTTCAACGAGGCCCAGATTGAGACCAAGCTTGAGAGCTCCAACCGCGACGTACAGCTCCGCCTTCGGGAGACCTACAACTGGCTGCTGGTTCCGGACCAGCCCGATCCGCAGGGTGAGGTGAAGATCGACACGATCCGGGTCACGGGTGACGGCACTCTCGCCGAGCGAGCGAGCCGCAAGGTCATCGACAACCAGCTCCTCAACCGGGTCTTCAGCCCTGTCCTTCTACGCCTTGAGCTCGACCGGATCCCTCTTTGGAAGGGGAACCACCTGGCAGTCGGCGACCTCTGGGAACTCCTGGCCCGCTATCTCTATCTTCCTCGCCTTGCCAGCCGGGAGGTGCTGTACAAGGCAGTGGAGTCCGGACCCCACCAACTGCTCTGGGACGACGAGGGGTTCGGCCTCGCCGAGAGCTATGACGAGCAATCGCGGCGTTACCTGGGGTTACGAGGCCCCGGCGCCCAGCCGGCTCAACAGTTGCCCGTGACGGCCGGCACCCTGCTGGTGCGGCCACTGGCGGCCAAGGATCAATTGCAGCACGATGCAGCTGACGAACCCGCGCCCACCCCGGGGAAAGTGCCGGAGGCAGCTGCCTCAATTTCAGCCTTCGCCAGCCACGAGACCCTGCCCGCGGTGCCAGCCCCACCTCGAGCGCCGAGGCGGTTCCACGCCACGGCCAAGCTCAATCCGCTGAGGATATCCCGTGATGCGGCCCAGATAGCCGAGGAGATCGTTCAGCGGTTGGCCGGTGTGGTTGACACCGACGTGGAGG
>JAJYWM010000018.1:0-4059 GCA_021791455.1 bacterium
GGCGGGTCCACACCGTTGGCGGTGGGCAGACGAGGATCGCGACTATCCCGTACAGCTCGACCAGCCGCTCTCCCAGGCACCACAGCCCAATCGGGCCCAGTCCGCCTGCACCTGGCGGACCTTCGGGGAGCTGGTTCGAACCACCTGCCTGCATCTAAACCCCGCCGCCGGCCTACCGCGCCAGGTTTCAATGAGTTATAGTTACCCGCCGCGGGGATAAAGGAGGCGGACGGGGATGCCGAGGGAGACAAACACCGGTTTGGGTGCCGTGGGGGCTGGTCAAAGTGGTGGGGCGCCACTACCGCCGGATATCCCCTTCAGCACCTGGGCGCGATGCCTCTTGGCAGTCGGCTCCGCTCCTGCCCTTGCGGGGGGTGCTGTCCCCGTTCGGGCTTCGGACCTTCCGCGAACGGTAGTCGGCGGCCTCCGGGCGGCGTTTATCCAATCTCTCAGGACCTTCAAGCTGGTGACGGCCGACGGGAGGGCTCAGCCAGGTCTCCAAGATGCCCTCCGGACCCCGGAGGGTACTCAGGAACTCGTCTCGCGGATCCTCACAAGGAGGGTTGGGTGGGCGGTCGCCCGTGGAACTTCCCCTTCGCAAGAAGAGTTGGAGGATGAATTCCTCGCGCGGGGAGTGTCGGAGCATGACCTGGACCGAGTAGTCAAGTTCTACATCGATGCCCGTCGCTTCGCTGGCATGGAAGTCTCACCTCTTTGGCGGGGTGCTCGGGGCCCCAAGAAGCGCAGCGCGTCCTCGGCCCGAGGAGGTCGACCACCAGTGACACCGGCCGTGCCGAAGCCCGAGGCACCCCACCCCTCGACGGGGGCCAGTCCGGCCGACGCTCTGACCAGAGCTGCCTCGCGCGGATTGCCGCCGGGCACAGGCGCTGGCCCGCTGGCCCAGTACCTGGTAACAGGGCCCCCTCAGGACGGGGTGCGAGCCTCGTATGACGCGGCGGAGAGGTCGGCACGGGAAACGGCACGATGGTACCTAGCTTTGGCAAAGGCGCTGCACATGGCCAGCGAAGCTGCGGGCAGTCCACGAACATCCTAAGATGTGTTAGGATGTCCCATTAAGTCGCAACATTGGAGGAGAGCAAACTGATCTGACGAAGAAGAAACCGGCCCGGCAGCGCGAACTGCCGGAGCCGGTAGCAGATTGGGTCTGCGGAGACCCGCTCTAGCCAATAGCAAGGGTACGACGCAGGCCAACCACGTTGCATGCAGCGGCATGTGGGAGGAAGCGTCATGCCAATACGACCATCTGGAGCGAAGCCTCAATCCTTACGCTCGGGGGCGATCCCCGTGACAACGGGAGCCCTTCCGCTTGGACCTGATTACCCCCGTAGCCGCCCGGCTCAGGGCCAGCTTAACCGCACGCCTGTTCGAAGACGTCCCCGAGGGCCACTGGCGCCTCCCCAAACGGCAGCACGCGCAGGTCACAGGTCGCCGATCGCCCGACTGTCGTCAGGCCACCCGGTGGGGACGCCGCGAAGCAGCGTCGCCGGACCTGAGCCAGACGCCCTGGCGTCAGACCGTTTGCTCGCCCTCGTGCGGATGGCCGCCTCGCTAGCCCGCACTCCTCTCAAGGATCTGGGACGCGATGAGGCCAGTCTTTGGGTCAACCCGTGAGCTCGATCAAACACAGCCCTCCCCCTGGCCCATGGACAGCTGCCCGCTTCACTAGGGTATCCGACGCGCGCAACCAGAACCCGGAGAACTCACATCCGGCGCAATTGCGCGGGATTGACGATGGGATCGTCAACAATCCCAACCACGCCCTACACGGGATTCCGATCGTCAAGACGTACCAGGTAACCCACCAATCACACCGAGGATTGGCTGGAAGGGGCACCCAGTACGACGACATGATCCGCGACGCTAAGGATGGCGTCTTCGGGTACCTGCTCGTAGACAAGATCGACCGACTTGGCCGAAATCTCATTGAGTCGGTGGCCATGGGTGAAACCATGAGCGAGGCTGGCGTCCAAATCGTGTCTGCTAAGGAACCGTTCGACCCCAAACAGCCAGCAGGCTGGTACATGATCATGACGATGCGCCTGATGGCAGACTTCTACTCGCGTAACCTGGCGGTGGAGGTCCGCAAGGGGCTCAGAGAGAAGTTGGAGCGCGGCGAGTGGCCATCGCGTCCACCATATGGTTACAGGTTCCGGGATGACCAGCCGACAATTACGCCCGGGCGCCGAGAGCGCCACGTCAATGTTTTGATCAAGCAGGAACCATTCGCCTCGCACGTCTCCACTGCCTTTACCGAGTTCGCCACGGGCAATTACACGCTGGACGAATGGGAAGCCGCGGCATTTGCACGAGGAATGCGAACTGTCACCGGCAAGCGCATAACTGACGGGATGTGGAGCCGCTACCTACATGACACCATATATATACATTGGACGCATGCGCTACTCCATGGTTCCCGGGAAGGACTTTGCCGTTCATCCAGACACACCGCACCTCACTACGCCTCAGACGTTCCGTAAGGTGCAGGCTATTCTCGCCGAACGGCGCAATTCCGCAGATCGCACATGGAAGCATCAGTACCCACTTGTTGCTGTGCTGTGGTCGTCCGAAGCGAAGGGGCGTATGTACGGCACCACGGTGGTAAAACGTAAGACTCGACGGTACCGCTACTACTACACCATGCCATCTGATGGCAGGCCCAGGAAGTACTTCCATTGCTCCACCGTGGAAGCAGCATTCGAGGACTTCTTGGACACCATCTCCATAAGCCACTCCGGGCTTGACAAGGCCCGCCAGGCTTTGCGAGTGGCCATCGCCGAAGACGGCCGCGTCCGGGTACCAAGGAAGAGTGCGCTGACGGTGCAGCTTGAACGTCTGACCAGGATCCGTAGGAATCTTGTGCTAATGATGGCGGCGGGCGATGTCGCTGAGGAGGACTTTCGGCGGGAGAAGCAGCTGAACGACGCAGCTATACGGGAGTTGGAGGGACACTTGGATGATCTTGCCACCCCATTGGAGCGGCGGCGCTCGGAACTTGAGGAAGCGCTGGCTATGTTGTCGCACCTTGGGGACCTGTGGCGCGGGCTAGATGATGACACCAAGAGGCGACGGTTCGCGAAGTTGGTCTTCAAGAGGGTCACGATTAACGGTCACGGACGAGTCGTGGACTTCCAGTTTCAGTCCCCCTTCGACCGGCTCTACGATCTGGACGAAGCATCCCGGTCTGTTCTGCGGGTTCGGGATGGTCGAGGGGCCTCCCGCCGTGACTAGGTGAAGCCGAGGCGCCTCGGAGGATCCGGTCCATGAAGGAGCATGACACGCTGTGAGACATGGCGAGACGTGGCGGATCGCGATAAGATGTCGGGAATGCCAGAGTGGCTGACCGTGCGAGAGGCAGCGGCCTACTTGAGGGTGACCCGATCTACCATATATCGGTGGTGTGAGGAGGGCAGGGTTCGGTACTTTGAGTTAGAGGGCGGGCGCGGTCGTCGGTTTGACCGAGCCGATCTGGATGGGCTGCTGCGCGAAGTCATGCCGGACCCTGTGCCACCGACTTGACGCCTGGTCGACGGCTGAATCAAGGGGCGATACTCTGACCGATCGCCCTCTTTCCCCCGCGGCTCCCTGCGGCTACCGGGTTACCCGAGCCACGAGATCGCTTTCAGCCGGTCTAGTGTCCCGCGCGCGAAGTGGCTTTCACATTAGTTCGGGGTAGCACTTCGTTGGGCGTCTTTACCCAGGAGAACGGGTGCTTGGTCTCGTCCCATTCGGCGATGAATTGCTGGATGGTGGCGACCAGCGCTCGCACACTGCGGAACACCCCCCGCTGAATCGCCTTCCGGTGCAGGATGGAGAACCAGGTCTCGACCTGGTTCATCCAACTGGCACTGGTCGGTGTGAAGTGGAGATGGAAACGCTGGTTCTCCGCCAGCCACGCCCGGACAACCGGATGCTTGTGGGTGCGGTAGTTGTCGAGGACCAGATGGATCTCGACCCTTGGGTAGCGGGCGGCGATGACCTTGAGGAAGCGAAGGAACTCCTCGTGGCGGTGGCGGGAGTAGGTGCGGCCGGTGACGGTGC
>JAJYWM010000018.1:4069-8929 GCA_021791455.1 bacterium
GGCCGCGAAGAGCGTCGCGGTGCCGTGGCGCACGTAATCGTGGGTCCGGCGCTCGACTTGCCCGGGTTTCATCGGCAGCAAGGGCTTCGTCCGGTCCAGCGCTTGGATCTGACTCTTCTCGTCCACACAGAGCACCAGCGCACCCTCGGGCGGATGCAAGTAGAGGCCGATGACGTCGGTTACCTTGGCCTCGAGTTCGGGGTCGGTGCTGTACTTGAAGCCCCGGGTGCGGTGCGGTTTCAGTCCCTCCTCCCGCCAGGTGTCCAGCACCGTGGTGGCGCTGACTCCGACTTCCTTGGCCACCTCTCGGCTGCTCCAATGGGTGTGGCCCCGCAGCGGCTTGCTCAGGGTCACGCTGACGATCCGCGCGCGCACCTGCTCCCCCAGGACCTTGGGCCGGCCCCGGCCCGGTCGGTCCACCTCCAGGCCCCCCAGGCCCTCCTGCTGGTACCGGGAACGCCACAGCTTGACGGTGGGCAGCGTCGTCCCCACGCGAGCGGCTATCTGCCGGTTCGGCAAGCCTTCACTTGCCAGCAGCACGATGCGCGAGCGTGTCACCAAGCGCTGGGAGAGGACGTGGCTGCGTGACCACGTGGTCAGGATCGCGCGATCATCGGCGGGAACATCGAGGGCGGGGACGGGATGATTGGCCATCGGACGATCATGATCGTCTCTCAGACAATATGCAAGCTATTTCCCGCGCGGGGCACTAGCTGACCGGATTCAAAGGAAGTCCGCCATCTCCCAAGAGCACTAGTCGCTCGGGGCGGTGAAGGTGCCGGGGCATAGTCTCGGAGTACAACAGGGCACCGACTGCAGCGGCCGACTCCAGGGTGGCGAAGTGGCCGGAAGCTGCCGGGTGACGGCGTGGGCTGCACTGGTCATCCATCCCGGCCCGGACGAATAGGCATTCCAGATTGGGCTACCGGACGTGGGCCCGGCCGTCCTCGCCCTTGCCCCCGGTTGTTGGTGTCGGCAGGAATGGTGGGCACCCCGGTGCCGTCCATGGCGACGTAGATGTAGAGGAGGGGGATGGACCCAGCGCTTCCCAGTGGCACCACCGTCGCCTCGATCACCGGCTCGGCGTGGCTCTCGATGGCGGCTCGAACCTTCTCACTATCGGCCTCCCAGCTACGCTCCACCTGCTCGCCGGTGAGGCGCAGGCCGGCCACCATCCGGCGCAGCCCGGAAAGCAGCGAGCAGCCCTGGATCTCCAGCCCGCGGGACGAGCCAGCGTCAGCACCGGCGGCGGTGGTAGTAGGCGCAGCCCAGCCGGATCAGACCGAGGACCGTGTCTACGGTTTTCTCCCTGTAGCCTCCGGACACCGGGCCAGGGGCCACCTCCGCAGGTGACCTCGGGGTCACGCTGCTCGTTGGTCGAGATCGAGCACCTGCTCCCGCAGGCCGCGACCCAACCTCCTTATGACAGTCCTGGCCAGCGCGGCCCCCCGAGGTCGCTCCCCGAGGGTTCCAGCAACTGGCACGCCGCCAGCTGGCGGCGCCGCGCTGCCTCAGCTGGGAACTCCGCCTCGACCTTTTCGCATAGCCCCCCCTTGGCCACCCGGTGCGGCCTCCACGGTGTCTGTAAGCGGCCGCGCTTCACAGATCCGCTCATTCACCTCCATGATCTGCTCCACCACCCCTTGAAGCGCGGGTGGTTGTCCACCTCGCGATGGATCCTAGCCAACGCCCGCCCCTGGGCAACTGCCCTGGCCGTTCTCCTCCTCTGAACTGACTTGGGCAGCAGGTGGACGGCCCCGTGCCCCGGATGCCTGGATTCGGCGCAAGTGCAATACGCTCTCCCGCGGCGACGGAAGGTGGCAGCCACGCTGCCCCGCCGGAAGTCTCCGACCCGGGCCAACTGTGCCTGGAGCCGCGACCCCTCAGCTTCCAGCCGCACCAGATCCAGATCCCTGGACGCGTCGACTCGTCGCCGTCTTGCCGCAGGTGGCTCCGCTTACAGGGTGCCCTCAACTTCGCCCCAGAGACCAGACCCATCGACCCTCACCTCGCCTACTCCGTCCATTGTCAACCGTTGACAACCGGCGGCCGGCCGCCTATACTCCCCAACCGACCGTCCCACAGGGGGTACCACGAGGCGTTCCGTGCTAGTGCCTTGGCCGCATACGCGGTCCCGGGTGCACGCCCCAATGCAGCCCAGGTGCGGACCATGACGGCGGGGAACCAGCTCGCGGGGGAAAGGACATGAACGGTCGCACAGCAGTAGCAGGGCTTATGACAGGGCTCGCCCTTGCAGTCGCGGGGTGTAGTGCTAGTGGGCCGGCCAATAACGCAGGTTCAACGTCGCACGGGGCCACGGTGACTTTCGCCATGCCACCCAATGAGACCCCTAATGAGATATTCCCGCTAGTCAACCTAGTATCAAACGCCAACCTGTTTGAACTTCAGTACCTACTCTACCGACCGCTCTACTGGTTCGGGGCCAACGGCACTCCGGTGCAATATCCAAAGCTGAGCATTGGTAACACCCCTACATTCTCGAACAACGGCAAGACCGTGACCATCACCATGAAGCACTACCGGTGGTCAGATGGCAAGCCCGTCACGAATCGAGATGTAGCATTTTGGATGAACCTGCTTACTGCGAACAAGTTGCACTGGTTCGACTACGTCCCCGGATTGTTCCCGGACAACGTCACCGGAATGAGTTTCCCGTCGTCAACTCCGTATACATTCTCACTCACCTTCAAAACGGCATATAGCCACACGTGGTTGCTCTACAACGAACTCAGCCAGATTATCCCCATTCCTCAGCAAGTCTGGGACAAGACGTCCGGAAGCCAGCCGGTGGGGAATTACGACACCACCCCAGCGGGTGCAGCTGCAGTGTTCGCGTACATTACCGCACAGGCCCAACAAACGGGTACGTACGCAAGCAATCCGCTCTGGAAGGTCGTCGATGGGCCTTGGGAGTTGACGACCTACAACGCGCCAACTGGGTATGCCGCGTTCACGCCCAACCCGGACTACGCCGGCCCTCGTTCCGGAAATGTGACGAAGTTCGAGGAACTGCCGTTCACCAGCGATAGCTCCGAGTACTTTGCCCTGAAGTCCGGCAATGTGGACTATGGATACATTCCTTCAGAGGATGCGGCCACGGCTAGCTCCATCGCGGCAACTGGATACAACGTGGCAAACTGGACATCTTGGGGTTATAACTCAATCGTTCTTAACTACACTAACCCGGTCACTGGCCCCCTTTTCAGCCAACTCTACATACGGCAGGCGCTGCAGTACTCGATCAATCAGCCAGAGCTCGACAGCCACGTCTTCGCCAACACGGCCTACCCAACGTACGGCCCTGTGCCCATTAAGCCCCCCAGTCCCTTCCTTTCGAGTGTAGAAAAGGCGAATCCGTATCCCTTCGACTTGACTAAGGCAAGGAGCCTGCTTGCGGCGCACGGATGGACGGTGCGGCCCGGCGGTGTCGACACATGCGCGCAGCCAGGTGCGGGGCCAACTGAGTGCGGCGCCGGGATCAAGGCCGGGCAACCGCTTGCCTGGCAGGAGGAATATGCGAGTGGGTCGGCCGACTTCACCGCAATGAACTCCGCAATCGCCTCCGACTGGTCCCAGATCGGAATAGCGGTGGCGTTGCAGGAGAAGCCCACTAACGTCATCTTCCTGTCGCTTGAGCCGTGCCAAAATGGGAACGCAGGATGCGGCTGGAGCATGGCGAACATAGGCGCCCCGGGGTCGACACCCACCTATTCCCCCGACTACTACCCGACAGGCGAGACCTTCTTTGCAACTGGTGCACAGACCAATGTTGGCGGCTACAGCAACCCGACCATGAATGCCCTGATTGCCGCGACCCAGACCCAGACCAGCCTCGCCACCTTTAAGAGGTATGAGAATTTCGCGGCAACGCAGCTGCCAGATCTCTGGGAGCCAAACTTCTACTACCAAATCTCCGCAATCTCGAAGAAGCTCACGGGCGCGCTGCCCCAGAATCCTAACTTAAATGTCAACCCAGAACTATGGGCCATGAAGTAGCAGCGACCGCCGGCGAGCTGACATCTACTCACCAGTGGAGTGACAAGGAGCACCACATGGCCATTATTCGGCTGCAGCACATCGGTGTCGCCGTGAAGGATTTGGACGAGGCATGTAGCCGCTTCGAGGCGTTGTTCGGCCTTAAGGCGAGGGACTTTCGGGATAACCAAGGGCACGGCATGCAACGCGATGCACGGATCCTACTGGGTAACGAGTGCTGGCTTCATTTGGTGCAGAACTGGGATCCAGAGTCAAGGGTTCACAAGTTCCTGGAGGCAAACGGCGAAGGATTGGAACACATTGCCCTAGAGTCCGACGACATTGAGGGTGACGTGGCGCGCGTCAGGGCCGCCGGAGCCGAGGTTTTTCAGCGGCGCATTTTTGACGCCGCGGATGGCTTTGAGGCGTTCGTGTATCCGAAGGATGCAATCGGCTTTACCGTTGAGTTGATTACTCCGCACGCGACGAGCTGGACATATCCCGACCCGAGTGATAGTGAGTGAGTACCGTTTGATGCAGGATGAGCTGCGGGTCGGGACCGCTGTCGCGAAGCCGGGCCATGTTGGAAGAGGCCACATACTCTATGGGGAAGACGCGATGCGGCGGCCCATGGGAATACCCGTGATTGTGGTCAACGGGGCGAGTGCCGGCCCCCGGCTGTGGATCAATGCAGGCACGCATGGCGATGAGGCGGAAGGCGCGCTCGCGATTTTCGATCTGGTGCAGCAGGTCGACCCGAAGGACCTTCATGGGGCGATCGTGGCCGTGCCCATGTTGAATCCCGCGGCTTTTATCGCTGGCGCTCGGGGGGATCCGCTGGATACGTTTTCGTACGACCTGAAT
>JAJYWM010000182.1 GCA_021791455.1 bacterium
CTTCGGCAGTACCCGACCTACCTGCGAACGTGTCGCTGCGCGGGCATCTTCCCCACTCACAGCTGCTGCCTTACGTCAGGGCGGTGGTCTGTGCCGGAGGGTGGGGCCTCACGACCAAGGCTTTGGCCGCTGGCATTCCAGTCGGGGTCCTGCCCCACGGACTCGACACCGGAAACGTGGCCAGAGAGGTTGTAGCCCACTCGTGCGGGGTCCAGGTACAGCCGTCGCACTACACCCCAGCCCACCTGGCGGCCGTAATCACGACGCTGCTTCAGGACCCATCGATACGAAACGGTGCTGCAGCGATGGCCGAGCCGGACGCGCCGGGCGTCGCCGCGCGCAGGGCCGTGGCACAAATTGAGGCCGCGTGTGAATGAGAGTCCGTCAGATCACGGTGACCGCAGCGCTGACGGCCACCGCGCCGGACATAGGCGAACAATGGCGGACCTTGACGTATTCAGGTCCCGGAAACCGACTTCGTGGCGCACGCCTGCGCACTCTGGCGGACAACCTTGGGGGAGCTTCAACGTCGATGAGGGGCGCGACATCGCGTCCTCGGAGGGATCGTTCCCCTCGCCTCCCGCCACTGCAACTTGGTCCGTGGCAGCTACCCAGGGTCCCGTCGTGGTTGAAGCGCTGGTTCCGACGGCCAAGGTGCTGGCCAGGGCAGCTGGACTTGCTGGCACGCCCGCTTGCCAGGTCACACTCAAACCGGGCCTCGCCTCATCCAATCGGCAGTAGAGTCTGAACCGTGGCAGCAGAGCGGCTCCAGCAGGCCGGCGGGTCTCCCAGGCCGCCCGCGGTGGGAGCCTTGCTTCGGCGACCCGACGTGGCTCGACTGGTGGCCGAGCACGGCCATGATCGGGTGGTGCTTGCCCTGCGGGCCGCGGTCAACGAGCTGCGCGCGAGCCCGGACCAGCGCCCCACCCCTGCGGTTGCGGACCGGGTGAGCGAGAGGGCCACGGCACTTCTCGCCCGTGCTCCAGCGCGGCTGCGCCGGGTGATCAACGGCACCGGCATCATCATCCACACCAATCTTGGGCGTGCCCCCCTCAGCCACGCCGCAGCCTACCACGCCGTGGAGATAGCGACCGGCTATTCCAACCTGGAGCTCGACCTGTCCACGGGACGAAGGGGAGATCGACACGGGCTGGTCTCGGAGCTGCTGTGTTCCCTGAGTGGTGCCGAGGCCGCTCTGGTGGTCAACAATGGCGCTGCGGCGGTTCTGCTTGCGCTGATGGCTCTCTGCCAGCGCCGGGACGTGGTGGTCTCCCGTGGGGAGGCCATTGAAATCGGCGGGGGATTTCGAATTCCTGACATTCTGCGCCTGTCAGGAGCCCGGCTAGTCGAGGTCGGCACCACCAACCGGACCAGGGTCGGGGACTATTTGAGCGCCAGCGGACCCCGCACCGCCGCCTGGCTGCGGGTGCATCAGTCCAACTTTCGCATGGATGGGTTCACCGAGCGGGCGACCTTGAGCCAGCTGGCCGAGGCGGCCCACGCGCTCCAGCTGCCACTGCTTGAAGATGTCGGCAGTGGTCTCGTCCCCGCCAAGACCAACGGTGTCAGAGCCGAGGACAGGCTGAAGGACAGCATCGCGGGAGGCGTCGACCTGCTGTTCTGCAGTGGGGACAAGCTGCTCGGCGCAAGCCAGGCTGGGATCATACTCGGCCGCGAGGTTTTGGTGGACAAGCTCCGGCGCCATCCGATGGCGCGGGCCCTCCGCCCGGACAAATTGCAGCTGGCGGCGCTGGAGGAGACCGTCCTGTGCCTGGGGACGCCCGACAGACTCGACGAGATCCCCGTCTGGAGGATGCTCAGAGCCAGCGAGCAGGAACTGCTCGCCAGGGCCAGCCGATGGGTCCAGGCTCTCGGAAACATGGGGGTGCCAGCCCAGGTGATCCCGCTGGCGGGAGGGGTCGGAGGGGGCACGACGCCGGGTGACCCCCTGCCCTCATACGGGATCATTCTGAGAGTGGCGCGACCGGGGATGGCCCGGCGTCGTCTGCTCGCGGGGGACCCTCCCGTGCTGGCGCTGGAACGCGAGAACGGGCTGGCGATCGACGCCAGATGTGTCCTGGAAGCCGACGAGCCATCCCTGCTGAGGGCGCTGGCGTCGCTGTCGACGAAATAGTGACCGAGCTGACCGTGGGCACCGCCGGGCATGTCGACCACGGCAAGACCGCTCTGGTGAAAGCCCTGACCGGGATCGACTGCGACACGACCGCCCAGGAGCGCGCCCGCAGCATGACCATGCAGCTCGGGTTCGCGTCCTGGACCCTGCCGTCGGGCCGGGAGGTATCCATCGTCGACGTGCCCGGCCACGAACGCTTCATCCGGACCATGGCGTTTGGCGCCCGTTCGATCGATCTGGCGCTGCTGTGCGTGGCCGTCGATGACGGGGTCATGCCCCAGACCAAGGAGCATCTGGCGGTTCTCCGACTCCTGGGTGTGCGCGACGTGGTGGTGCTGCTGACCAAGGCCGACCTGGCTCCTGAACAGGTGCCTGCGCGCGCTGCTCAGACCGTCGATCTGGTGACCTCTTTGGGGCTCAACGCGGGGGCCTGGATAGCGTGCAGCGTGGTATCTGGAGTCGGATTGGACCAGGTGCCCACCGTTGTGGACTCGCAGCTGACGCGGCTGCCCGCACCTCTCGACCGGGGTCTGCCCAGGCTGCTGGTGGATAGGAGTTTCTCCCGTCCCGGTACCGGCACCGTGGTGACAGGCGTTCTCGATGGTGGCGGCCTGCACGTCGGCCAGGCGGTCGAGGTCTTCCCGAGCGCCAGGCCGGGTCGTGTTCATGGCCTCCAGCGCCGAGGAGTCTCGGTCAGGGAAGCGTCCGCCGGTGGGCGGCTGGCGGTTGCCCTACACTCGGTGGCGCTGGCCGACGTCCCCCGAGGCAGTGTTGTGGGCCTGCCTGGCTCAGGTCGCGGGGCCACGGCGGTCGACTGCGTGCTTGATGTGCCTGCGGTGGGCTGCCGGGGTGTGCGCCAGGGGATGCATCTCGAGGTCCTGTGCGGCACCTCCAGCACCGCCGCCAGGCTCTGGCTGGCGGGAGAGGCGGAGCTTGCACCGGGGACCTCGGGCTATGCCCAGCTTCATCTTGAGAGCGCCATCTGGGCACTCCCGGGCGACCTCATGGTCCTGCGCGCGCCCGGCCCAGAGACTGTCCTCGGGGGCGCCATGGTCCTGGATGCCAATCCCAGGCGGCACCGCCGCTGGGGGACCGCGCCCCTCGACGGCTGGACGATTCGGGAGCGGCTGCTGCGCCAGGGAGATGTGCAAGGCTTGGACACTCTCTGCCACTTGGAGGTGACGAACAGCTCGCTGGGGCTTGAGGTGGAGGAGGTTGCTGGGCGGGTCGGCCTCGCTGCCGAACGGGTCAGGACCGCCCTGACGCGTCAGGCCGAAGAGGGGCACTTGGTCCGGGTCTCCGCCCGTTTCATGGCGCGGCAGAGGTGGCAGGGGATCTCGGCCACTGCCACCTCTGCCCTGGAGCAGTACGAACGCGAGCATCCGCTGGATCCCGGGATGCCTCGTCAACGCCTGGTCCAGCTCTTGGGACTTCCCCTTGGCCCAGTGGGAGAGGCGGGGTTGCGCCTATTGCAGGAGGGGGGGGCGCTGCGTCTTCAGGGACCGGTGGCAGCCTCGCCATCAAGACCATCCGGCAATCGGCTGGCCGGTACCGCCGATCGGGTGCTCGCCGGGCTGCGGCACGCCGGGAGGACCCCACCGACCATGAATGAGCTTCGCCAGTGGGGCCTGACCAAGGAACTTCGGTCATACCTGATCCGCTCCGGGGCCGTGGTCGAATTGACTGCGGATCTGCTGTTCGAGGCGGACTCGTTTCGGCAGCTTGAGGCTGACCTCAGCAGCCTCCTGGAGGGCGCTGGTGCTCAGGGACTGACGGTCGCGGAGATACGCGACGGCCTGCACAGCAGCCGGCGCTCGGTTGTGCCACTCTTGGAGAGGTGGGAACGGGAGGGCCGGGCGGAGCGCCACGGCGATCTGCACCGTTTGAAGAGGAGCTTGTGAAATTGGATTCCCCACGACTGACTCAGCTGACGGGCCAGGGGGGCTGCTCCGCCAAGATAGCGCAGGCGGACCTGGCCGCCATCCTGGGTGGCATCGCGACTTTGGCCGGCGACGACCTGCTGGTCTCGGCCGAGGCTATGGATGACGCCGCGGTGTACCGGATCTCCGAGGACCTGGCCCTGGTTGCAACCACCGACTTCTTCCCGCCTCCGCTCGACAATCCCCGCGACTACGGGGCGGTCGCCACCGCGAACGCGCTCTCGGATGTCTACGCGATGGGAGGAAGCCCCCTGCTGCTCTTGAACCTGGTGGGATATGACCTCGCCAACTTGCCAGGGGAGACCCTGCGCCAGATCCTGGAGGGGGGAGCTGAGATCGCCGCCGAAGCCAGGTGCGCCGTGGCGGGCGGGCATTCGATCAGAAGTGCCGAGCCCCTGTTCGGATGTGCCGTGGTCGGCAGAGTCGACCCTCGCCGCATGGTGACAAATGCCGGGGCCAATGTTGGCGACGTGGTATTCCTGACCAAGCCCCTGGGGACCGGGGTGATCCTCAACGCCCATCGGCAGGGAGCTGTTGACGAGTCCACTTTGAGCGGCGCCGTCGCATCCATGCGCCAGTTGAACCGAGGCGCTGCCGAAGCGATGGTGACATCTGGGGCGCATGCCGCCACCGATGTCACGGGATTCGGGTTGATGGGGCACGCGGCCAACCTCGCCCGGGCTTCGGGGGTCCGAATCGCGATCAACGCTTCGGCCCTGCCGCTTCTGCCCGGAGCCAGGGACATGGTGCGGGCCGGCCACGTGCCCGGGGGCACGAGGCGGAACCTGGAACTTGCCCGCAAGGAGAGCGGAATCGGCGGCGGGCTCGACCCCGAGACGGTACTGCTCTCCTGCGACGCGCAGACCAGCGGGGGCCTCCTGGTCACTCTCTCGCAGGAGAGCGCTCAGGAATTCGCAGCACTCAGCCTGGGGGCGACCAGGATCGGGGAGGTCCTGCCCTGGCTTCCCGGGGATCCGCCGGTGGACCTCCTGTGACTCAGCGGCGCGAGACTCCGGCCCGGAGAAGATGCATGGCAGCCAGCGCGCGCCGTCGCATCACTCCATCCGAGAAGGTGCGCCGCCGCCGTGGGGTCTCGCCAAGAAGTTCCCTGGTCCGATCGTCGGTGAGTTGTTGAACCATGCTGGGGTTCATATGAGGATCTCCTCTGTAACTTGTTATTGACAACTAGCCAGTAACAGAATACCATACCTGCTCTAACCAGTCAAATGAATTTTGATAGTTACACCGACCTTGGCGTCGAGGCTGCAGCGCATTTGGCAAATGCTCTGACCAGCGGATTCGCGAGGGGGCGCGCGTCATCCATCCCGGAGAGGGGCGATGAGAGGATGGAACTGGCCCGTTCCACGGAGGCCGCGATCTGGGGACGCACCGGGCCGATGTCGCCCCACGACTCGGAGGGGCTGTACCGGCTGGCGGCTCGGCTGCGTGAGGTCTTCGAGGCCGCCGCGGTTTCCGATTCGGACCGGGTCGCCTCGCTGATCAACTCGCTGTTGCGCGACTACCATGCGGCACCTCAGCTCGCCAGTCACGACGGGGAGCCCTGGCATCTCCACTTCCACAGCCAGGAGAAGGAGGCAGGGCGAGCCCAGGCCCGCGGGGCAACCTGCGCCACCGCGCTGGCGATAGTGGTCGGCACCGGCGGCATGGGCCGCCTGGGCATCTGCTGCGCCAACCGTTGCGACAGGGTGTTCATCGACACCTCTCGCAACGGCTCCAAGCGCTTCTGCAGTCAGACCTGCCTCGGGCGCCAGAAGGTGGCTTCCTTCAGGGCCCGGCACGCGGCCGGTTCGGAGGGCAAGGGCCAGCCAGCCGTCGCGGCGGGCTCAAGACTGGTTGCCGACCCCGCTCAGGAGGAGCTAGGAGCGGACCTCTGACCGTCGACAACGTAGCGCGGATCCGCTGCTGACTGAAACCCGGCGCGATAGATGGCGAGCCTGAGGGCGGCCGAGCCGCCAAGGCTCAGGATGCCCCCCGCGACGGCGGCCGTGCGGCTCCTCCTGCCAAGGGTCAGGGCGACCGCCGCCCCCAGCAGTGAACTGGTGCGCTGCCAGGTGTTGAGTCGCCCGGCCGGCCCCTCGGAATAGGGCTCCCCGAGATGCCCCAGATGGCGCTCCATGGCGAAGAAGGCCGCCTGCTCCAGGGCTGTGCCGGCCACCACCATCAGCCGCGCGGGCTTCGCCTCATGAACCGAGGTGGTGACGCAGAGGGCGCCGCCGGCAGCTGCCACGGAGCTGCCGGAGAAGACGAAGGGCAGCAGGTGACGCGCGGAACGCCACACCGGGTTGGCGGTATCGCCCAGCAGCACTGCCGTGTAGGTCGACAGGATCGGGCCCAGGGACCCGGCTGTGAGGGACGCCGCCCCCCCTGCCGCCTGTGGCAATCCGAGGATGTCCGCGGCCTCCGCAGCGGCCAGGGCGCTGCCGAATCCGGCCAGTGTCCAGCTGCCGAGGCTCATGGGCGAGGTGGGGCGGATCACCCGCAGCATATTGAGAAAGCGGGCGGGGCGGCCGAGGTCGGATATCAGCAGGGCTGGGCTTATCATGGCTCCCGCCAGGGCCAGCCGGCGGGCTCGGCGCTCCAACTTGACTTGCCGGGTCCATCGGGCCGCCATCGCCGCCGATGCCAGAGCGCCGGAGGTGCCCCCGACAAAGAAGTACCAGGGGACCTCCTGGGTCCACGCGGGTCGCTTCACTATGGGCAGCCCGTAGTAGGACCTGGGTTCGGCCGCAGGTACCATGGCCCGCTCCCCGTTCCCCTTACCAGGGCTCAAGGGCGCCCCCTGCCCACGGCGCCGAGTACGCTGCCCAAGAGCATCCCGGCCGCGATCGAGGCCGCGCCCCACATCGTCAGCAGATCGCGGCGGCGATATGAGGGTGCCGGAGGCATCCCGTACACCTCGGGTCGATCCAAGAGCAGGAAGAAGGCTCCGAAGCCACCAACTCCATCGTTCGGGTCGGCGCCGTAAAGCCTCGCCCCGTCACCGCCAGCCTGAGCCTTCACCTCCGCCAGGCGCCCCTCCGCGCGATCTCGCAACTCGTCGAGGGGGCCGAACTGGATCGACTCGGTGGGGCATGCCTTGGCGCAGGCGGGCTTGTCTCCCACCTTGAGGCGGTCGTAGCAGAGCGTGCACTTGAAGGCTCGCCCGTCGTCGGCGCGGCGCTCTATCACCCCGAATGGGCAGGCTGAAACGCAGTAGCCGCAGCCGTTGCAGACGTCGTCCTGGACCACCACGGTGCCGTACTCGGTGCGGAATATGGCTCCTGTGGGGCAGACCTCCAGGCAGGCTGCCCTGGTGCAGTGCTTGCAGACGTCCGAGCTCATAAGCCACTGGAGATTGCTCGGCCCCTCGGGGCGGACCCGCTCCACGAAGGCGACGTGTCTCCAGCTGTTGGCCCCCAGGCTCAGGGTGTTGTCGTAGGAGTTGCCCGACCACGTGGGGTCGACATCGGGAACCCCGTTCCACTCCTTGCACGCCACCTCGCAAGCCTTGCAGCCGATGCAGATCGAGGTGTCTGTGAAAAACCCCATGCGGGTCCCTCCCGGCTGCCACATCGGCAGCGGTGTGGTGACCCGGCGGCCGGCGCTTGCCGTCATGTGAACCCTCCGCGGGAGCGTCGCCCCGGTCTGATATCGCAGGTAGCCGCCTTGACCTCCTGAATGTGGACGTTGGGATCAAGCACCAAGGGGAACACATCGTTGGCGGAGTCGCCGCGGACCAAGCCCCGGCTGCCCCAGTGATACGGGAGCCCGACCTGGTGGAGCATCCTGCCTCCCACCCGCAGGGCTTTCACCCTGGGGGTCACCAGAACGCGCGCCTCGATGCTCGCGCGTCTGGTCACTATGGTGGCCCAGCCTCCCGGCCGCAGGCCCCGAGCCTCGGCCAGCTCGGGACTGACTTCGCAGAACATCTCGGGCTGGAGCTGGCTCAACCGGGCCAGAAACCTGCTCATCCCGCCGGCCGTGTGGTGCTCCGTCAAGCGGTAGGTCGTCATGACGAACGGGAAGGCATCGCTACCCTCCTCTCCGGCGGTCGGATGATACGGGTTGTCAGAGCGCTGGAACACCTGCCGGGCAGGGTTGCGGGCCTGCTCGTACAGCGCGTTGCCGACCGGCGATTCGTGAGGCTCGAAGTGGGTCGGCAGCGGCCCATCCACCAAGCCGCTGGGGGCGAACAACCACCCCCGTCCATCGGCCTGCATGATGAACGGACGATCTCCCGCCAGCGCATTCTCCGCCCTCGCTCCGGCCCCGGGGTGGTAGTCGGGACGCCGGTCCACCGGGAAGTCGGGAGTGTCCGGACCACTCCACCGGCCGGCTTGCTCATCCCACTCGATGTACCGCTTGCGCTCGGACCAGGGGTTGCCCTCTGGGTCCGCGGAGGCGCGGTTGTAGAGGATCCGCCGGTTCATCGGCCAGGCCCATCCCCACTCCAGGGCAACCCAGTTCTGCTCCCAATGGGGTCGACGCCGGGCCGTCTGATTGCTCCCACCCGCGAAAGCTCCGGCATAGATCCAGCAACCGCAGGTGGTGGACCCGTCGCCCTTGACCGCCCCGAGACCGGGGAGCTCCTCGCCGGTGGAGGTGAAGCCGGAGATCTCCCGAAGCACCTCTGCCGCCTCAGGCTCGCCGGTGTCGGTCAATTGGTATTCCCAGGCCAGGTCCAGGATCGCGCGATCGCGGGGATCCGCCGACTGAGCGAGCCTCTCCCTGATACGGCGGCCCAGCCAGTAGGAGAACCAGAGCTCCGAGCGACAGTCACCCCGGGGCTCCACAGCCTTGTCCCGCCACTGCAGCAGCCGCTGGGTGTTGGTGAACGACCCATCCTT
>JAJYWM010000189.1 GCA_021791455.1 bacterium
GGACGGTTTCAGGGAGCCGCTGAAGGCGGCGCAGGGCGTGGTGGGCGATCGCCTTCGTGAGCAGTGCGCACCCAAGGTTGCGTGCGAGCGCCGCAGCTGTCGGTTGGTCGAAGAAGATCCAGAGTTGAGCTCCCCGACCGGAACGCGAGCGCTCCACCACGGCAGGCACGCTTAATGCATCGCAGGCGGCCCATTCCGCGCCGATGTCGGCCTGCCACTGGCACTTGTCAAAGTCAATGGCCAGTAGCCAGCAGGTCTCGTCCTCCAGCAATGGATAGATGGCAATTACCCTCTGGCCGCGGAGGAGGTGCTCGATCACCTCGTCATTCAGGGGCAGCAGGACATGGGGGTCCGGTCGCTGTCCTCGCTCCCGCCGAGCGCCCGGCCTCAGGGCAGGGGCGTACCTACTCCGCCCGTCACGGGCAGCCCATCGCTGGGCAAAGACATCCTCGCGACCTCGTCAGAGGCTGCGGAAGAGGGTGATCTTGTCCCGATCGGAGGAATGGGCAGTCACCGGGGCGGCTGTCGGGCGGGGCTGCGGGGCTGGCAGCTGCAGGGCTGAGGGCGGGGCCGGAACCGCCACGGCCATCGTTCGGAGGCGCGCATTCTCTTGGCGCAACTCTTCGATGGTGGAAAGTGCAGCTCGAAGCCGGACTTCGAGATCATTGCTCGTGGTGGCCGGGCGACCCGCGTCGTCCCCGACCGGGATGGGATTCACGATTCGCGATGGACCCACGGTTGTTCGTCTTGACCCGATGATGCCATGGTCCCAGTTGCGCAGGCGATCCGGCCCATTCTTCCACCAGAGGGCTGGCAGGGGACTTCTGGCGCGCGTCCGTTTGGTGACGCTCTTCGTCGGAGGAGAAGCGGAACTAACCTCGCAGAGTTCGCGGTGAGGACCACCCCTGACGTGCGGTGTAGGCAGCGCACCTCATCAACGATCCGTGTTTCGCTGTACGACGAACTGTAATCGCAGGCAAGGTGCCGGGCGGGGCCGAACGGCCGGCGCGCAACCCAGCTCCCCGACCCAGCGAACGGCCGGAGAAGGATTGAGCCCGCAACTCGCGCCGTGGATCAGGTGTCGGGTTCGCACCACGGCTGGGCCCGGGGAGCCAGGGCTTCGCGTCTCGGCAATAGAGCTCTCCCTTTCGGTGCCCCGTGACCCGCCCTGGCGGACTGCCAGAACTGCCACGGGACGATCCCATGGGTCGGACACGATGTGAGAACTCGTCCAATCGCGCCCGGTGCTACCCGACCGTCAGGTGGCCCGCAGGGTGCCCAACGCAGTCCGTGTTGCCGAGACGGCTATACTGATGGTATATACTGAGTGTGTGGAAGGTGGGACAGTCGCCTGGGACGCGGCCAACCGTGAACCTCTGGGCCGGGGTCACCCGGAGCGCAACATCACCCTATCTGAGATCGAAGAGGCTACGAACGACCCGGACCGAGACGACGAGCCGGCCCCGAAACGGGAACCAGTCCGGGTACTGCGGGGGCGAACGCATGCTGGGCGACTGCTCTATGTCGCCCACATTCCAGTGCCCGCGGGCCGATACCCGGTCCATGCGCATGCCATTTGGAGGCGAGGACGATTACGGTCGAACGCGCGATTGGACAACGGTTTGGGCCAGAGCCGCATCAGCACGACCCGTACGAGGGGATGGGCGGCGATGAGTTCGTGGCTGAGGTGGAGGCAGCCGTGGTGGCGGCGCGCAAGCATCAGCGGGCAATCTCTCTGAGGATGCCGGAGGAGCTGCTTGAGCGCACTAAGGCCGAAGCGCTCCACCGCGGCCTCCCCTATCAGACGTTCATTAAGGTCGTGTTGGAGAAGAGCCTGGACCGCCTAGATCGGGGTGCTCGTCGGCCCTGATGGCACTCTTCTCCGACGGAGGGCTGTCAGCCACCCCAACGGACAACGATCACCTGGGCGGACAGGGATAGGCGACAGCCGGGTCCTTGCCGGCGAGGCGCCGCGCCCGTGAGGCAGCCGGCGGGCGGGCCCCTGCCACGGCCGCACCTATGCGCCGGCGTGGGCCACACCTAGGCGGAAACGGGATGCCCCCCATGGGGCGGACTGCCGAACACGGGCGACGGATGGGCCGCTTTCACCGTGATGCCCGTTCTGGTGAAGGGGAGGTAGCCTACCGGGCTGCTCTTGGCCCCATCAGAGCCGGCGCCCCGTGCGCGAGCATCGGTGAACGCGGCCATCGGCGCCTCCGCGACCTCTGAGCAGTCGACGACATCCGCAGTCGGTCGGGTGTCCACGGAAGGCTGGCGAAGGTCCCGGCGAGACCACATTCCCCTGTCTCACAGTGGTCTCAAAGTACGGCGCGCAGAGATCGAAGTGAGATCAATGGGCGGTGCAGACCCAACCTCGGCCACGGACGTGGTCAGCCGCGCGGGTGTCGGTGGCGGGATGACCGGCATCGCTGGCCGCGACCGTCCCGGTCATCGTCGACCATCTCGGCTGGGTGCCCTGTTCCAGGCGCCGGGCCCGCACTTCAGCCACTTGCCGGCCGATCGTGGTCGCCGCCAGCACGACCGCCTAGTCGGCATGGCGCTCCTCCTGTGGAAGCGTGGCCAGCCGGACCGCCGTGGGGGTAGGGCCGGGCAGGGGTTGATCGTCCCGCAGCAGGTTGTCCATCTGGGCCTCCCGTCCGAGAGGAGGCTCGGCAGTACGTGGCTGTAGGTGTCCATCGTCAGGCTGATCTGAGAGTGGCCCAGCATTTCCATCACCACCCTGGGACTCACCCCCCGGGACAGCAACAAGGATGCACAGGCGTGCCTCAAGTCGTGGAAGCGCTGCCGTCTCAGACCCGCCCGCACGAGGCGGCGCTGCAGGGCACCCGTGACGTTGGTGGAGTCGAGCGGCCGGCCGATAGGGGTGGTGAAGACCAGGCCATGTTCCTGCAACATCTCCCCGGCCCGGGCTCGCTCCTCCTGCTGCTGGCGGCGGTGCCTCTCGAGTGCGACTTTGGCTGCTACCGGGAGTGCTAGGGTGCGCCGGCTGCGGGCTGACTTCGGCTCGACGAGGTGGTACTCCCTCTCAAACCTCTGCAACGCATGGCGGACCTGAAGGCGCCTGGAGACCAGGTCGACGTCGGCCCATTGCAACCCCAGGATCTCGCCCTGGCGCAGCCCCAGCGTGAGTGCAACCACGTACCGCGCCCCGACGCGGTCGTCACGGACCTCCGACAGGAGATGCCGAACCTTACCGGGGCCGAGCGGTGAAATCTCGTAGCGGGGCACTCTCGGCGGGCGGACCAGCGCCGCTACCTTACGACTCACCAGTCCACAGCGCAGGGCGTCGTTGTGCGCGCCGCGGAGCACACCGCGCAGGCAACCGACCCGCCGCGCCGAAAGGCCCTGGGCCAGCTTGCGGTTCATCATCGCCTGCACGTCGCCCGGCGCGAGCCGGGAGAGGTGGATCCGCCCCAGCTCGGGGACCAAGTGGCGTCGAACAGTCGCCTCGTAGCCGATGTGGGTCATCGCCCGGACTGTCGGCCTGGCGCCGACATCAAGCCGGCTCGCGAGGTGGGTGCCGACCGTTTCCCTCTCCGGCGGTAGGCGGGTGCTCTTCTGGACGGCCTTCAGCGCCGACGCCAGCTTGGCCGCCTCGGCCCGGGTGCGAGCGTACCGGTGCACACGACGGCCCGATGCTTTGGACACGGAGGCCACCCACCTTCCGTCGCTGCGCTGATAGATGCTCTCCTCTCGATTGCTCCGGCGTCGGGCTCGGGGCGGAGGCGCTGCGCGCTATGCCTTCCGGTGCCGCTCCGGGCTGCTGTCAACCAGATCCTGTGGGGCGTCGCGCACCGCCAGAGGGTAAGAGCTGGAGTTCGAAATGTGGTGCCCGCACCAGGACTCGAACCTGGAACCTTGGGATTAAGAGTCCCCTGTAAGTGAGATCAGAAGATGTACCACTTGAACTGATTTGACCACTTAGTTGACCACTTACGCCCACCTATCCCCAGGCCCGCTGAATTGACCCCATCCGCTGCCTCACCGGGCACCTCGGCCCCAGCACCACCCCGGCCGACGCTAGACGGACGGCACCCGCACGGCCACGGTGATCGCCTGGGCGGGCTCCCGCTCCTCAGGCAACGGCAATCCGTCGGAGGCCAGCGCTTCGAGATACCCGATGATCGCCTCTTCGGCATGGGCCAGCGCCTCCGGCACGGTATCGCCCTGGGTATGGCAGCCGGGGAGCGCCGGGACGTGCACGGCGTAGCCGCCGTCGTCGGGGTCAGGATCGAGGATGACCGTGTACCGGCGGGTTGCGGGCGAGACTACAGCCATGAGGTGAACTCCTCCGCTGTGATGTCGGCATCGCTGAGAATGGCTGCGAGCGTGCCGAGCTTCACGATGTGGCCCGCATGCACCGGGACCGTGAGCTGGATCCCCGGATGGTCCGGGTGGCGCAGATAGACGTGCGAACCGCGCTGGTGATGGACAGTCCATCCATGACGGGTGAAGGCGGCCACGATACGGTCACCGGGCGCGCGCGGCAGTCTCGACACACGGCTACCCGCTCGCCATAGTGGGGGCGCCCTCAAGCATTTCCGGGTAAGTGCGGCTCAGCTCGCGCAGGTTCGAAATAGCCTCTGCCTGCGTCGCCCGCTGTGCCACAGCTCCGACTTCGACCGCATCAGCCACCCGTCCCCGCCCTGGGGCTTCAATGAGCGTCACGGCGATAGTCACGGGCTCACCGATCATGTCGCCCTCCACAGTAGCACCTGCCATCCCGTTCGATATCGTCCTGTGCCACCACAACCGTCCCATCTCGGAGAAGCCTACCGGATGGCCCGTTTGCCCGCTACCACGGGTAGTTTCCCGCCCCACGGCGTCACCTAGCATGAACTCATGCCCTCTCCCCTCCCAGGCGATCCGACCTGTCTCCTGGTCGCGGGCGACACCCACGGCAACGACCTGCATTGGAAGCACGTCCTGCTCCCTGCGGCGCGCAAGCACCACGTGGGTGGAATCGTCCAGCTCGGGGATTTCGGGTACTGGCCCCTGACCGGCGAGGGCCGGGACTACCTGGCCTGGCTCAGTTCTGAGCTCGACGACGACGATCTCAGGGTCGTCTTCGTGGACGGGAACCACGAGGACCACAAGGCCCTGCGCCAGCTCCCGACCCGCCCGGACGGCTTTGTAGAGGTCACGAACCGCATCCTCTGCGCTCCGCGGGGCCATCGCCGGACCTGGCAGGGCGTCTGCTTCCTTGCCCTTGGTGGGGCATACACCATCGACCGGGGGGATCGCAAGCTCGACTCCGGGCGCTGGGGATGGTTCAAGGAGGAAGTGATCACCCCCGACCAGGCGCGGCTCGCGATGGCCGGCGGGCCGGCCGACGTGCTTCTCGCTCATGATGCGCCAGTCGGGGCGCTGCCGATGGTCGCCGGCATGTCCATGTGGTACGACTCCGCCACCCTCCAAAGCGCCCGCAATGTCCAAGCAGTGGCCGAGGCCGCCAAGCTAAAACTTCTACTCCACGGCCACTGGCACCAGTTCCAGCAGGTCCGGCTTCCAGGGCAAGACACCGAGGTGATCGGGCCGTCCACCGACAGCTCACGCAGGAGTTGGATGGTTCTTGATCTGCCGGGGTTGGGGATCACGCGTGAGCTAGTCGGGGCGGCGGCGGCTATCTGAGGGCGTGGCTGCCGAAGTACTCGAATGTCAGCGCTGCCTGAGCCTTGCTGTGGCTCCCGCACAGGGGGACGGGTCGCTTGATCCCGTCACCACCCCAGGTTCCGCCGAACTCAGTCCAGCCCTGTACCTGTCTATTCCCATAGGGCCAGTACACTCTCCACCCCTGGCCCGCTATGGACCTCTCCCTCACCGGAACATCCGACTCACGCAACTCTGCCGCTCCATGGTCAAACAGCGCGAGCGCTAACACCTGGTAGGGTTTCGAACCAACGTTCCTGAACCCGCACTCGGTGGTAATTCAGGGCGCTCGAAAAATCGGGATCTCGAATATCACGCTCGGACGTGTGCCAACTACAAAGCGGTAGGTCCCTGGTTGAGAGGTCACAAACAACGCCTCAAGCTCTACGCTACTGCCGCCACCCCGCCCCAAGACACCACCATCGATGAATGGTTCCAGCGCACCGCCTGGCGCGTACACACGGAAGTCTGCGAACAGCACACTTGCCTGACGGCTTGTGGGGTCTGATATAGCCACAGCTACGGCAGCCCCAGTAACCTGCCACGTAAGGGCCAGAAACGGACCTGTCGACTTCGCGGTGATCATGCGATAAGTGGTTCCCCCCACTACCTGCGATCCAGGCACCGAGCGTATGGCGCCGCCAGTCTCGCGCACCCGCACCTCAAATGACCAAGCGCCGCGCACGAAGGGGCTGGGAAAGGACCCCTTCGCCCCATATCCAGGTACGTTGGTCGTGCCACCACGAGGTGAGGGCAGGCCGATCAGGTCTGGAATCTTCAGGACAACCACGATGTTGCTCAGGGATGGCGGCGCGTGCTTGCGGGGCGCCGGGAAGACAAGCGCTTGCTCTCCGGGAAATACGGCGAGCCTGGTCAAGCGTGCTATGCTCGATCCGTTGGTGATCGTCGGTGCGTCTGCCCCGATGGCAAAAGGTTGGAGGCCGGAGCGCACCTTGATGACCACCACAGTCCGCAAAGCGTCCGCAAACCCTCCAATCACGACGACAGGATGTTGCCGATTGGGCACCGCTTCGGTCGGGGCAGACCTGCTCCGGCCTCCGGTCACCGGCACCGAAAAGCCCTCGCCCCCTAGCGCCTCAATGGTCGACCCGACCACGGGACTGCGCGTGAGAAGGGTCTGATAGGCGGGCCACACACGTAGCGCCACCGCGTTGAAGGCGCCCAAGAATAGGATTGCAATCGCCCAAGGCCACATTGCCCGGCCCGAATGCATGGTGCTCCCCTTTGCCCGTTGGCCGCGACCCAACACTCCGCTACCTAGCTGCCAAGTCGGCGGCCGGAGGCCGCCGACTTGGCAGAGACACCGACGATGTTATTACGATCACCCGCCGTACCCGTAGCAAGGGAAGTAGTTTCCGGCGTAAACCTTCGGGACGGTGCACTCAGTTGTACCTTCGTATGTCCCGTTCTCGCTGCTGCCCGTATAAGAGGCGAGATACGTTACTCCGTCCCAATAGTAGCCGCTGTCATAGTTGGTCTGGTTCGGCGTGTAGAAGTTCTGGGTGGTCGGCGTCCCATTTTGGTTTTCACCAGTGATGCGTACGCTGTAGATCGACGTGCCGACATACACCACTAGCTGCTGCCCATTGCTCCCGGCTAGGACATCACTTGCCCCAAACCCCAGGGTCACCACAGCTGCGAGTAACACGGCACCCATCAAGCGGGGCATCCGCCTCACCGACGCCCTGCGACTCGCCGCTCGGCCCCAACCATCCTTAAATGCTTTCACTGCACGTGTGCAATGCTTCATCTTCCTCCCTCCTTGACCTAGGCCCTGACATCAATAGCTTGACCCATGTAGAACCTAGCACGGCCGTGTGAATTTACAAGTCGGCAGAAGTACCGACACAGGACCGGTCAATGCCCATTACTAAGCCTGGAAACACCGAAGGGGCTGAGGTAGGGGCAGGGCGGTAGACAAAGAAAAGGTACTCGGCGCTGGGATAATTGGTGTTGAAAAGACGCTGAGCGGCCCCAGCAGAGGAGCACCCTTTCGGTGCAGACATCATCCCACACTCTGGACCGGCTTGGGGTCGCTTTCGACGACCCGCACGCGGTTGCCAACGCCGGGCTGCTGCTGCCGGCGACCTTGGCCCAGCGCCTGGAGCTGAAGGAACTGATCGACGGGCACCTGGATCTTGGGGCCGCTCCAGGGCGAGCGAAGGTGGGGTCCAAGGCCATGACCCTTATCCACGCGATGCTGGCAGGCGGCGACAGCATCGCGGATGCCGATGTGCTCCGGGCTGGAGCAACCCAGGAGGTGCTGGGCCATGCCGTATTGGCGCCCTCCACTTTGGGGGCCTTTCTGCGCAGCTTCACTTTCGGGCATGTCCGCCAGCTGGATGCGGTCAGCCGGGAGGCACTGGCTCGGGCCTGGGCGGCTGGGTTCGGCTCCGGAGCGGCGGAGTACCTCATCGATATGGACTCCACCATCTGCGAGACCTTCGGCCTGTCGTAGCAGGGGGTGGGCTTCGGGTACACCAGGGTGCGTGGGTACCACCCGCTGCTGGCGACTGGGGCCGTGGGTGGAGAGGTGCTCCACTGCCGACTGCGGGGTGGCTCGGCCAACACCCAACGTGGAGCGGCGAGTTTCCTGCGCGAGACGTGCGCACGAGTGCGGGGAGCGGGGCGACGGGGCAGCTGGTCTTGCGGGCGGACTCCGGCTTCTACGGCCGCAAGGTGCTCGGCCCCTGTCGGCAACAGCGGGTGCGCTTCTCGGTCACGGCCAGGATGAACCCAGATCTGTAAAAGGCGATCGCCGCCATCCCCGAGGAGGCGTGGACTCCCATCCCCTATTGGTCGAGCACCGGCACCTTCGGCACAGACGAGCAGGTTCAAGCCATCTTCGGAGCGGATGTGGCCGAGGTGCCCTATGTCGCCTTCGGCAAGATTGGGGGGTGATCGTAAGACAATTGAGCGGTGGCAAGGCTGGGTCGGCGGGCGGCCTACGAAGAGCGCGTACGGGCAGTTCAGGCGGTCGAGCGCGGCCAGCGCGCTGAGATAGTCGCAGAGGTTTTGGGCTTCGCGCGGTCCACGGTCTTCGGGTGGGTGCAGGCGGCGCGGCTTGGCGGCGAGCAAGCGCTTGAGACCAGGCCAACTCCGGGGCCACCACCCCGACTCTCCGCCAGACAAATGCAGCGCTTGCGCAAACCGCTGGTGGTGCGAGATCCGCGACAGCTTCAGTTTGAGTTCGCCCTCTGGACTCGGGCGCTGGTGGCG
>JAJYWM010000205.1 GCA_021791455.1 bacterium
GCCTTCGCTCGGTGTGCAGCCGCTCCTCCTGGAGCCGTCGCTCCCGCTCTCGTAACAGGGCGTCCCGCTCCTGCCTCTGGCGCTCACGCTCCAGCGCCGCTCGGGGAGAGATCCGCTCGGTCCATCCCCGGCTGGCGCCGCTGTCCTCGGTGGCAACCGGGTCGTCCTCCGACGAGGATCCTCTCGGAGACGGGGCGGCCGTCATGGCGGTGGGGCCCGAAGGCTCGTCCAGTTGGGGTGCAAGAGCTGCCACGGCGGGAGGTGCCTCGGTCGCGGGCGTCTGCGTGCTGCCCGCTCCCGCCATGGCGCTGGTGGTCGCGGCCGCGCTGCCCCCTCTCAGGCCGGGCATATGCGTTGGGGACTGCCCGGAGTCCTGGCTCCCCGCGGGACGGAGGACCACAACGGCAGCGGGTGCGCCCTCGCCGTCCGATGCCGCGGCCCGGTTGACTACCTGGGCCGGCTGCCGACCGATCGGCCCCGTCGCAGGTCGCCCCCGGTCCTGAGGTGGGCTGGGAGTCCGGACGATCATCCCGGCAGCCCTCAGCTCTTCCTCGGTGGCCAGAAGCAGCAGGAGCTCATACATCGGCCTACCCATCCGGTGGAGCAGCTGGCCGGCCTGTTCTGCCAGGCCCGCCTCCCGCACTCGCTGGGCGATGGCGACCGCCTTCTGCTTGAGAAGGTCCTCGGTGATGTGCGCCGAGGCCAGCGTACTCACCTCCTGCTGTATGACCGCCGGGAGCTCAGGGACCTCTGGAGCGAGCTGGTTGGCGAGGTAGCACCAGGATTGGGCCAGGTCCGCCAGTCCCTGGCTTTGCGAGCTCGCCGCGGCGGGTGAGCGGTTTCCAGCACCCATCAGACCCGGAGCTTGGCACGGCACCACCGCCTCTCGATCACACCTTCGCATCAGTTTCGTAACACGTGATCGCCAACACCAGGGGCGCTTGGGCTCCTGACGGCGAGTCCGATCCCCTCGCGCACGTCCCTCTGGCTCGCCCTGGTAGGGGAACCGACTCGCTGACCAACGCCCGCGGATCCCGGACGGAGGATGAGACGCTCTGGACGGTCCGGGGTCCCCCCAGTACCTAAGGGTGGGGCGGACGCTCCGGCGGAAGCTGCTAGTCCGGGGCGAGATACCGGTGGTGCGGGTCGGGCGCGCGGTTCCTCACCGGCCTGCCAGGACCCCGGGCAGCAACACTCGCAGAGGCCCCAGAGGTCGGCCTTGGCCGGCGACCGTCTTGGCGAGAGCGGGGTACCGTATTGTCTGAGCGCCGGGCCGGGCCCGGTGGGCGGCACCGGCCAGCCTCAGCCCGGCGAACGCCCACGCCATGACCTGGAAGACGAGGCCGAGGGCGTTGCCCGCTACGTTGAGCAGCGCCGTCCGGCGCCCGGAGGTCAGCGCCCGACTGACCGTGAACTCAACGCTCGGACCGGGGGCTGTGACAAGAACTCCGGCCACTCCAGCGAGGGCAAGAGGTCCTCGATTTGCTACCACGCCTCGAGAGAGAACCTCGACGCCCAGGTCGCCAGCTCATTGATACGCGTCCGGTGCCGGATCGCCGACTGCCACGCCCGCGCGCGCTCGGCTGCGACCATGATGTTGTGATGGACACGGTCCTGAACGACGGTGACATCCTCCAGCGCCTGACCGCCACCGATGCAGTGCGCTGGATGGGGGAGGCGGTCGACGCTCACCAGCGCGGTGAGCTGGTCGCTCCCCCAAGGCTCCAGGCGGAGTTCGGCGACGGCCGCCTGGTATTCACCGCCGGACGCCTGCGCGGGTCGTGGTTCGGCTACCGCTCCTATGACTCCTTCCCTGTCGATCCAGGCGCTCAGGTGATCGTCGTCCACGACGAGCGCTCCGGCCGGGTGCGGGCGATCGCCGTCGGCAACGAGCTCGGTGCCCGCCGCACCGGCGCTATCGGCGCGGTGGCAGCAGACGCCCTCGCCGGGGCTGATGCTGGCGTCGTCGCTTTGATCGGCTCGGGCACGCAGGCCTTCACCCAGCTGTGGGCACTGGCCGCCGTACGCAGCCTTCGCGAGGTTCGGGTGTTCTCGAGGGATGAGAGCCGGCGAGTGGCCTTCGCCGAGGCGGTCGCCCCGTTGCTGGGTGGCCCGGCTCGAACGGTCCGCGACGCCCGGGCTGCCTGCGAGGGCGCCGATATCGTGGTCCTTGCCACCAGCAGCCCCACGCCGGTGATCGACGCCTCATGGGTGGGCTGCGGGGCTCTCGTGACCACTGTTGGCCCCAAGCAGCAGGGCAGGGCTGAGTTCGGCCTCGACCTGGCCGAGGCCGCGTCGCTGCTGGTCACCGACTCGCTGGAACAGATCGGTGCCTACCACCCTCCGCATGTGCTGGCCGGCACGCCTCACGAACACCGGCTCGTCTCGCTCGGGGCAGTTCGAAGTGGTGAAGCGGCAGCGACCGGGTCAGACGCCATTTCCGTGTTTTTCTCCGTCGGCCTCGCCGGCACTGAGGCGCACCTGCTCGACCGGTTGGCCGGCAGCATCGAAAAGGGACGTCAGTAGCGCAGGACCGACCCCGGCGGTCGTCATGGTCCAGTGCCTTTGGGACGGCAGTCCGGGCGGGACGTCAGCGCACCAGCGCGATCGTGAACCCGTCGTAGCCCTTCGCGCCCACGGTCTGGATTGCGGTCGCGCTCACCCGCGGCTCCGAGCCGATTAGCTCGTGCAGGCGCCGCACCCCGAGCGTCGCCTCGTCGGCGACCGAGGGGTCAGCCACCGTGCCGCTCCGGACCGTGTTGTCCACGACAACGAGGCTGCCCGAGCGGGTGTGGTCAAGAGCCCACGCGAAGTAGTCGGCGTTCGACTGCTTGTCGGCGTCGATGAAGACGAAGTCGAAGGGTTCCGGCTGCTCGCGCTCGAGCGCCGCGAGCGAGTCGAGTGCCCGGCCGAGGCGGATCTCGACGACCCTGTCGAGGCCGGCGGCGGCGAGGTTGCGGCGAGCCACCTCGGCGTGGCGTGGCTCGATCTCGAGAGAGATGAGCCGCCCGCCTTCCGGGAGCGCCCTTCCCAGCCAAATGGTGGAGTAGCCGCCGAGTGTGCCCACCTCAAGGACGCGCCGCGCTCTGACTGCCTTGGCGAGGATGTGAAGTAGCTTGCCGAGCGGAGGGGTCACCTGGATCTGGGGCAGTCCCGCCTCCTCGCCAGACGCGAGGGCCGCCTCGAGCACGGGATCGGGCTCGTGGAGCGAGGAGGCGAGGTAGGAGTCGACCTTGGCCCAGAGCGCCTCGTCAGAGCGGCTCATGTCACGACCCTATCACGCTCAGGCCGTCGTCCCGGTTTGCGGGCCGCCTCAGGCCATCCGAGGGCGCGGAGCGGCCGCAAGCTGCCCCGGTCCTGCCAGGGTCAAGGTCCGCTCCGACGCCCCTCGGCCCCACGTTCTGGCCTCCGCGCGTGTCCAAGGCGGGCTGACGCTGCCCGTGACCTCAGCTGGCGAGAGCTGGCGGGACTGCTGCGTTCAGACCGTCCTGCTCCGTCATCGGACGACGTACCGTCCCCCGCCCCGGAATAGTGGACCCGCCTCCGCGATCTGTCGAGCTTGGTCTTCAGGCGCTGCCAGGACGACCATCCCGGTGGGGCGCGACCGGTCCGGATCGTCCCGCCAGCCGTTGTATGGCCCGGCCATGAGCAGGACGCCCGAGTCCCAGAGCGAACGCAGGTAGCCTGCGTGCGCTTGGACCTCCTGGTCGCCGGGAGGGGCGTACAGCTCCACGACCGTCCGCGATTGGTCGGTCGGCCAGGCGGCCCCGATCCGCTCGGCGGTGTCGATCGAGCCGCACACGCCCTCTTCGAGGAAGAAGACCGGCCGACGCCGGAGGTACTGGTCGGCCAGCGAGATTCCGGTGCAGTCTTCGTCGATGGAGGCTGCCTTCGACTCGCTCGGCAAGCCGGGTGGTGTGCTCGACGATCGCCTCCTGGTTGCGGAGCCGGGCTCGCCCTGGTCGGTAGTCGTCACGGTACCGTCCGGGCAGGACCACCCCGACATCTCGGCTGACCCGCGCGAGCCGCTTATGCAATCCGGCTTCGCGCACGGCCTCAGGGGCTTTCGCAGTGCCCGGAACGCACCCTGCGTCTGGGGGACGGAGCCCCAGGTTCGTTCGGAGCGGAGATCAGATCGCGCATCTGCTCAGGACAGCCGGGCTCCCGGCCCCACTCCGACGCGACGACGCGTCATCCATCGGCCCGGTGGGACAGGTCCTGGGCTCGCGCCTCAACGAGCGCGTCCGCATCCCACTCGGTGTCTGCCACGGTGGGTCTGGAACGCACAGGGGGCGCTCGGTGCCAGGGTCCCGCAGCGGGTGCTGCCGACGTTCGCCGACCAGTTTACGAACTCGCGCGCGCTGGCCAGCGCCGGCGCGGGGTCGGTGCCCCACCCCGCAGGCGGCGGATTCGCACCGGTCAGTCCGGCGCGTAGGAGGATCCGCCTGGCCACACGGGACCTCGGCGGGCCGGGGCGGAGGGCCGCCCGCCCCGATTCCGGCAAGCAAGACGGATAACGCCCGTGATGTCTGGGATCCCCAGGATTCAGCCCGTGACCGACGACTGGTCCCCTCCCGGATTCCAGCGTCGTCCCATCACGACCAGCCACGTTCCGGGTACCTGGCACTCGACCCTGGGCACCGGGTCCGCGGGGGGGCCCGGTGCCGGAAGAGGTCCATGTGCCGTGAGTGCTTCTCCTTGGGGTCGAATTCAAGCCGCTCCAAGACCCAAGGCACCCGCGGGTCGCCTTAACTCAACTGGCTCGATCTGGTCAGTGCCGTGTCTTCCAGCCGACTCCGGGTCCGTCCACTTTCACGCTCCGAGTCACCTACCTCACGCCGCCACCCTCCGTTCTCGACTCGAAACTGCGCCGGGCGCTCACCGGAGGCACTTCGGGATTCCCCAGCGGCGCGCGGACTTCTCGGCGGCCGCAGCCCCCGGTCACGGCTCTACTCCGGCGGACCGGAGAGCAGTGCCGGTTGGCCCGAGTGGCCATGCAGTGCCCGTGGAACCAGAACTGCACTTCTGCCCACGACCTCCGTGAGGGCCATCAAGGTGAGCGCCGAGGCCCAAGCGCTCACGGTGAGCCCGTTCGCCGCGCTGAAGCGCTCAATGGCGGGACCTCCGCCGTCGGTGGCGTACAGCGCGAACACGAGCCGTCCGATGGTGCCACCTGTCCAGTAGGCGACCGTGGCACCGGTCGAGCGGGCCATGAGCCGACCGTCGGTGCGCCGATAGACACTCGTGGAGCGTCCCGCAAGGATGCCGAGGACGCCACCGGCGACTCCGCAGCCGGCGACCAGCGCGAGATCGGCAGTCCGGACCGGAAAGCCGCGGACATAGGTGGCCGCGGCCCAGACCACGAGCGCAAGCGGCCATGCCAGGGCGAACGCCGTCAGGTGCTTGCCCCGCAGCTGGCGGACGACTGACTGGATCAAGACGAGCGGGAACACCCAATCGAAGAGGCTCATCGCCGAGTTCCAGTGCTGTGCGGGTGAATACGGGGCAGGCAAACCATCCCATCACTATAGATGTATCACTATGGATCCATCAACTGCGATGTAGCCTGATGTGGTAGTGACTGTTGGTGAATTGTTCCGCCTGGCACGGGTTCTGCACGAGATCGCTCTCGTAGCGGCAACCGACCCGGGCCAGACGCCCCCTAGCGCCGGGCTAGTCGCCGTGACCGACGACATCGCCCATCACGAGGGGACCACGGTAGGCGAGACTGCCGCCCGCACCGGGCTGGCTCAGAGCCTGGTCTCCAAGGTGGTCGCCCAGTTGCGCGAAGGCGGCGTGGTCGAGATTGGAGTCGACGAGAGCGACCGCCGCCGCAACCGGATCCGGATCACCGAGTCGGCGCGCGCGCAGGTCTTCGCCGAGCGCGGCCACCGCAGCGCCGCCGACGCGCTACGGAAGCGGTTTCCCGAGCGCGGCGAGGCTCAGCTCGCCCAGATCGAAGCAAGGCTCAAGGCACTTGCCGACGAGCTCCGGGACTGACCCGGCCACTCGTCCCCGCAATGCCGATGCGAACGACGGGACCACAAAGTCTTGGCTGGAGGACTGCTCACCTGGAATTCCAAACGGGGTCCCCTCACTTTCAACGGACAGTAGGAAATCCCGGTAGGCGGACACCAAATCTCCCGGCCCACGGACAGTAGAAATCCCGCTGGGCGGACAACAGAAATCCTGGTGTGGGGACGGTGCCGGGGATTTAGGCCAAGGGCAGCACCCCGGTGCCCGCGGTGGCTTCGGCCAGCCGGTGGGAACTGCCCTCGGTCAGGACGACGTGGGCGTGGTGGAGAAGGCGGTCCACCGTGGCAGTGGCCAGGGTCTTGGGCATGATGGTGTCGAAGCCGGAGGGGTGCAGGTTGGAACTCACGGCGATGCTGCGACGCTCGTAGGCGGCATCCACCACGCGGTAGAAGGCCTCGGCCGCGTCCTGGCCGGCCGGGAGCATGCCGATGTCATCGATCACGATCAGGTCAACGTTGGTCACCCGGCTCACCACCTTGGCCACCGAGCCGTCCACCTTGGCTCGTCCCAGCAGCCCGGTCAGGGACTCCAGGGTGAACCAGGCGACCCGCCGGCCAGAGTCAATCACGGCGCTGGCGACCGCCTCGCAGAAATGGCTCTTGCCAGTCCCGCTGGGGCCGCAAAGGACCAGGTTCTCCCCGCGTCCCACCCACTCCAGGGTCAGCAGCGCCTGCTGGGTGGGCTTGGGGATGTTGGACGCGGTCTGGTCCCAGGTGGCCCGGTCCCGCCCCTCAACCTCGGCCTGGAGCAGGACCCGAAGCACCTCGGCGGGGTCCCAGCGCTGGGCCCGGGCCGTGGCGCACACCTCGGGGGCGATCCCCCGCAGGTAGGGCAGCCGCATCCGGCGCAGTAGCCGGCCCACCTCCTCCGGCAAGGCCGGCGGCTCTGGAGGCCTCACCCTCCGAACCCCGCCCAGGCACCCGTGCCCGGCTGGGCCGAGTACGCCTCGTCGGCCACCACTAGCTCAGCCGCTGGGACGCAGAGCTTCTGGTGGTCCACGATGGCCACCAGATCACCATCGTCGAAGCGCCCCGCCACAGCCGCCAGCTGCAGCCCCCGGGCCACCTCGTCCCTGCCCACCCCAGCCGCCAGCACCACCGCCTGGGCCATCTTGGAGCGGATCCGGGACACCCCCTGGGCGGCCGCCGCCCTCAGCCAGGTCTCCGCCTCTGGCCCCAACGCGCAGAAGGCCAGCTCGGTCCCGTCTGCGGGGCGCAGCCGGCGCCTGGTCGGCCTGGTCCCATCGGGCCGCCCCGGGTAGCGGGCATCCAGGATCTGTGGCTGGCCTGGCCGGGAGCACACATGCCGGGCGATCTCCCGAAGCCCGCCGTCGGTGCGCGCCACAACCACCAGCTCCTCGCCCTGCACCCGGCACCACACCGCCTCCCCCGCGAACCCCGGGGGGGTCGAGTACCGCACCGAGCCGAACCGGATGGTCTGGTCCGGGCTCACTCTCCGCGCCAGCCCCAGCGCCGCCGTGTACGGCTCCTCGGGCAGCCGGTGCAGGTGCGCCCGCTCCTCCTGCAACGCCTCCTCCGGCACTCGCTGGGTCTCTCGGTGCAGCCGGCCGTTGAGCATCGCTTCCACCTGGGAGCACGCCTCGGCCAGGGCCGCCAAGTCCGGGTACGCCTCGAGCAGGTTGGCGTCGGTGGGCACCAGGTCCGCCTTGCTCACCTTCACCGTGGACTCCGAGCCACCCTTGCTCTCGGGGTCGTAGGGCACACAGGTCTCCATCGTGCACCCGTAGTGCCGTCCCATCGCCACCATCTCCGGGTGCCGCACCGGGATCCCCGCCACCCGATCCATGGTCACCGTCCGCTCGTTGTCCGTCAGCAGGTAGGTCGGCACCCCGCCCAGCCGCCGCAGCATCCCGTCCAGGCAGGTCAGCGCCGTCCCCAGGGTCCGGTCCCAGGTCGGGATGATCACCCGGTACCGGCTCCAGGCCAGCCAGCCGCAGAACAGCAAGGTTCCCCGGCCCCCAACCTGCGGCCCCTTGCCCCAGTCGAACTGCAGCCACATCCTCGGCTCGGGAATCCAAGGCCGGTAGGTCCGGCGCCGTCCCCGAGCCCAGGCTCGCTTGGCCCGGGCCACCGCCCGCCGGGTGCTCCGCTCGGTCCCCCCGTACCCCATCGCCTGCAGCCGCTCGTGCACCACGTCGGCTCGCACCGCGCCGCGGCTCCGCTCCACCCACTCTTCGATCTTGTCCAGGTACGGCCCCGCCACCTGGGGCCGGGTCACCCGCACCATCGGGTTCCGTCCCAGGTCGCGGGCCGTCACGTACCGCACCACCGTCTTGGGATCGCAGCCCGCCAACTGGGCCGCGGTCCAGGCACATCGGGTCAGGTCATACGCCTCGAGAATTTCCATGATCTCCCTGTCAGACTTGGACACGGGCTTCTCCAGTGGGGTTCGCGACTGCAACACCGCCAGTGAACCCGCTGGGGAGGCCTGTCAGGTGGACACCAGGATTTCTGCTGTCCGCACACCGGGAGTTCTGCTGTCCGTGGGCCGGGACTTTTCCGTCCGCCCACCGGGACTATGACCTGTCCGCTGTCACTCACGCCGTCTACTGACTAGGCTGCTGACCAACGTGGGGACGGGGGCGGACGCTGGCGGTATCTGGCGGCAGCCTGTGAGATCAAAAGTGGTCGGCCCGGTGGGACTCGAACCCACGACCTGAGCTTTATAAGAGCCCCGCTCTCACCAACTGAGCTACGGGCCGCCCGGGCTCAGGATAT
>JAJYWM010000252.1 GCA_021791455.1 bacterium
GGTGGCGCACTGCCAGCGGCGACCCATGGCGTCGCGGATGTGCACATCGACCTTGGGGCCGTAGAAGGCTCCCTCCCCCGGGCTCACCTTGAAGGGCAGCCCCTTGGCACCAAGTGCCCGCTCAAGTGCCGCCTCCGCCATCTGCCACATCTGATCGCTGCCGGCAGCTCGGGCGGGCTTGGTGCTGAGATCCACCTCCAGATCGGAGAAGCCAAACCGACCCATCATCTCAGCCGCCAGGTCGAGTACCCCCAGCACCTCGGACTCTGCCTGCTCCTCCGTGCAGAAGATATGGGCGTCGTCCTGAGTGAACCCCCTCACCCGCAGCAACCCGTGCAGGGTGCCGCTCCTCTGGAATCGGTACACCGACGCCAGCTCGGCCATCCGTAGAGGTAGTTCCCGGTAGCTCCTTTGCCGCGACTTGTAGATCAGGATATGAAAGGGGCAGCTCATCGGCTTCACCCGATATCGGTCCCCCTCGACCTCCATCGGCCCGTACATCTCCTCGGCGAAGAATCCAAGGTGGCCACTCTGCTCCCACAGGTGCTCCCGGGCCAGGTGGGGGGTGTAGACCAGCTGGTAGCCGTGCCTCCTGTGCTCCGCCCGCCAGTAGTCCTCGATCACGGTTCGCACGGTGGCACCGTTGGGATGCCACAGGATGAGCCCCTGGCCCAGCTCGTCCGAGAGGGAGAAGAGGTCGAGCTCGCGGCCAAGCTTGCGATGGTCACGCTGCCTTGCCAGCTCCAGGTTCTCCAGGTAGCGGTCCAGGTCCGCCTGGCTGCCCCAGGCGGTGCCGTATATGCGCTGGAGCATCGGCTGGGTCTCATCCCCGTGCCAATACGCTCCTGCCGGATGCAGCAGCGCGAAGGCCGGGATCTCCCCGGCCTCGGCGACATGAGGGCCGCGGCAGAGGTCGAAAAATGACCCCGTGCGATAGCAGCTGATCACCTCACCCTCGGGAATCCTCTCGATCAGCTCCACCTTGAACCGCTGGTGCAGGTCGCGAAACGCCTGGAGCGCCTCGTCGCGAGACAGTTCCGAGCGCTGATAGGCGGGGTGGCGCGCTTGAATCTCGCGCATCTTGCCCTCGATTCGAGGCAGGTCCTCATCGCTGAACCGCTGCCCACCGGGGAGCAGGAAGTCGTAGTAGAACCCGTCTTCGATCGACGGCCCGATCGCGTACTCCGCGCCCGGATACAGCTCCACCACGGCGGCAGCCATGAGATGGGCGGCGCTGTGCCTCAAAATTTCCAGATCCACGTCAGAACCTACCATCAGGTTGAGATTGTAGAGGCGCGGGTAGCCAACGCCGGGGCGGCCCGAGCCCGGTGGCTATAATCCGACCACTGAAGCGGGCGCATAGCTCAGGTGGTTAGAGCGCTACCCTGACACGGTAGAGGCCCCAGGTTCGACTCCTGGTGCGCCCACCATCCTTCGGACCCTTGCATCTCCTGACGGGTCTTCCGTGACTGGCCCGGCTCACCAGCGGCGAATGAACCTCTCCTCGCCGCTACCCGGGTACCACTCCCGCCCAGCACCTCTGAATCGGTACACGTTGTGGATGGTGGCGCCTGTGGAGCTGCCCCGCGCACCCTCTTGACCGTGGGGAGCCGAACCAACCCAGATGGCCTGTACCACCGTCTAGGCAAGATTGGCGGCTCCACGCCCAGGCCTCCGCCAGAGCCCGCCTCACGCCCCGGGGGTGTCGCGGCGGCCGACCGGCTCCATCGAGCCAGGGCGGGCCGGCCCGAACAGGGCCAACGGACTGGCGCTCCGACTTGTGCGACCTGAAGGGCTCGGAGGGTGGGCCGGGGGACGCCCCTGCTGCTCCCGCACCATAGTGGTCAGCCCACGCGATGGCAAGCAGCCGGCAGGTTCCTGGGCCAGTGCGCAATCACTCACCGGGAGCGCTGTGCCCTGCACCCCAGGGGTCCTACGAGGCGCCATCCGCGCCCTGCGGACCGGGCTTTTCCACACCCCGAGATGGGGAAAAAGGGGACAACTTAAATGCCAACTTCAGCGCACGAAACCCAAGAATTTTTGGTGGATTACTGGCATTGACGGCCACCCCCGGGGGGGCCTACCATGGCTCCCGTGGCATCGTCTCGCAGGTCTTCTCCAGCGCTCCGTGTCTGCGCCCGCTCGGGCTGTCCCAACCTGGTCAACAAGCAGACCGCAAAGTACTGCAGCGTGCGCTGTTCCGCAGAGGACCCGGACCGCCGGGCCCGTCTCAGCGAACGCGCTAGGTCGGGCCGCCTGCTGCCCCTGGCACGACAGCTTCCCCTTGACTTCGACAGCGAGGAGGTGCGGCTGGCCACGCTCGCCTCCGAGCGTGAGGAGGTTCCCCAGGGACTGTCCCGGTGGGCGGTTTGAGGCCGACGGTCAGCTGATCGGCGCCCGAGGGCGCAGCATCGCCTCGGCGGTGCGGATGTCGGCCTGGGTCACGCTGACCACGAGGCTCTGCTCGCAGCGGTGGCAGATGATGTGGAAGTTGGTCGGCTGCGGGATGTCCCGGGCCACCTCCTGCCGGAACCCGCAACCCTCGCAAGTGACTACCGCTCGCATGGGCCCATTCAAGCGGGCCCTGGCACCACCTGGACCCTTCGCCAGAGGATCTTTATCGAATCGCTACGGATTCGTAACCGGTCCCGACGCCCCCCGTCCCGGGCCTCTGCCCCAGGCCCGAGTTCCCGCCACCAGCCCGGTGACCGCCAGGCACAGTCCCATGAAGGCGATCACGTCGCTGGCTCCGATGACGTCCGCGATCGCTCCTGCCACCAGCAGTGGCAGGGCGATGGCGAGGTTGATCACCAGGAAGGCCCCCCCGAAGATCCGCCCTCTGGTCGACTCCTCCGTCCCCTCCTGGATCAGCACCAGGCACGGGATCAGCACCGCCCCCAACCCGGCTCCGAACAGGACCGCCAGCAAAACCGCGAGCGGAACCAGCGTCCCGTCCAGGTGCAGGCTGTGGAGCAGGGGAGGCAGAAGCCCGAGGATCAGCATCGCGACGCCGGCCAGCACCAACCCGCCCACCACCGAGCGCACCCCGTGGGCCGAGGTGCCGCGGCGGCTCACCACCATGCCCGTGAGCACCATGCCGAAGGTGGCTGGAATGAGCAGGATGTAGCTGTTCTGGGGTGCCTGCAGGAGCACGTGCTGCATGTAGCCGGCGGACAGGGCGAAGATGGTGAAGACGACCACCAGCGCCAGGGTCAGCATGCCGAATGCGAAGGGCAGGACCCCGCTGTCACGGATGACCACCAGCACCTCCCGGACCTCTCTGATGGAGTTGGCGCCCTGGTCCTGGGAACCCTGGGTCCTTGCCGCGGCCAGGCGGGAGCGGATGAGCCAGATGGCTCCCGATGCACCCATGAAGAGTGCGGCTCCGAAGTAGTAGGGGCCCTCCATGCCCAGCAGGCGCTGCGCGATCGAGGCCAGCGGCACCGAGACCACGATGGTCATCACGATGGTTACCGTGAACAGGGACGTGGCTGCCGACAGTTGACTTCGCTTTACCAGGCTCGGGATGCTGGCCGCCTCGGCGGGGGCGAACAGCTGGCCGACACCCGCGAAGACCAGGGTGATCGCGTAGAGGGGCAGGACCTGGTGTTGGGCCACCCCCGTGAGCTCCAGCGCCGGGACCCCTAGCACCATCACCCCCCGGCTCAGGTTGGTCCAGATCATGAGCGTCTTCTTGTCGTAGCGGTCGGCAAAGATACCCGCCGGGACCGACAAGAAGACGGCGGGGATGGTGTATGCGAGCAGCAGCGCGGCGTCGCTGAGGTACAGGTGGGTCAAGGAGTAGATCGACAGGAGCAGCGAGAAGGCGAAGAACTTGTCCCCCAGCTGGGCCGCGACCTGCGCCCCCCAGAGGAGTCGAAAGTCACGGTTCTTCAGCGTCTCGCGGAAGCCCGCAGGACCCGGGGATGACGCCGTCTGGGCCGCACCGACCCGCTGGCCCACAGCCGTCATGGGGGCGAATATATCATCCGGTGGAGCTGCGGCTCACCTCGGAGGCGAGTCGCACCCACTCGTCGGTCCCGAGCGCTCCGGGACGGCTGGCTGGGTCTATCCTGGCGGCCATCAGAACCTTCGACGCCTCCCTTGAGTCAATCCCAAGCGCTCCCGCCAACCCGTGGTGAAGCTGCTTGCGCCGCTGCTGAAAGATCGGCCTGGCCAGCGCCATGATCTGCGACGGGTTCCCCCCGGGGGCATCTCGACGGGGCCGGGTGATGAGCAGGGAGCTGGTTACCTTGGGGCGCGGCCAAAAGCTCTCAGGCCCCACGTCGAACGCGATCTCCACCTCCGCCACAAGGCGAAGGGCCAGGGTGGAAAGGGACCAGTCGCCAAGGTCCGCGGCGAGGCGGCGGGCCACCTCCCGCTGGACCAGGAGGTGACACGCCGCTGGTTGCGGCCTCCACTCCGTCAGCCGCTGCAGCACGGCCCCGGTCAGCTGGTAGGGGAGGTTCGCCGCCACTCGGAAGATGGGTGCCAGGTTGAGATCGCCAGGCGCAACCCGGAGCACATCCGCCTCCATTACCTGAAACTCGGGATGGCTGGCCCTGAGCAACCCCAGGGCCGCCACGCAGCGGGGATCCACCTCGATCCCGAGGACGGAGTACCCTGCCGCCAGCAGGCCCTGGCTCAGCGCCCCCAGACCACTTCCAATCTCAACGATCTGGCCCCGGCTGGGGCCTTCCCCATCCAGGGTGGCGACGATGGCGTCCCGGGCTGCCTGGTCGACCAAGAAGTTCTGGCCCATGCCGTGTTGGGGCACGACCCGGAACCTGCGGGCCACCGCCCTAGCCGTCTCCTCCCGGCAGAGGTCGGGAGCGGTCATGGCACGGGTATCTGAAAGAAGCCTCGAGCGTTCTCGCTGGTCACCGCGGCCAGCGTCTCCAGGCACTCTCCGCGTTCCAGCGCCACCCGGCTGGCTGTGGAACGGACCATGGCCGGCTCACACACCGTCCCCCTGGTGGGATGGGGCGCCAGAAAGGGGGCGTCGGTCTCCAACATCAGAAGCTCGGCCGGCACCGCCCTCAGCGCGGACCGCAGATCTTGAGCTGAACTGAAGGTCACGTTGCCCGCGAACGAACACATGAGGCCCCGCTCGGCTGCTTCGGCGGCGAACGGGGCGTCGCCGCTGAAGCAGTGCAACATCACCGCCCCGCCGGGGCCTTGGTCCAGCGCTTGAAGCACGTCCGCGTGGGCCAGGCGCTGGTGCACCACGACCGGAAGCCCGACCTCCGCGGCGAGAGCCAACATGGTCCTGAACATCTCCCGCTGCACCGACCTCGGGGTGGGATCGCACCCGGGCCTGGCTAGGTAGTCGAGGCCTATCTCGCCCACCGCCACCGCTCTAGGGTGGCGAAGCAGCTGGCGGAGCTCGTCCAGCTCATGATCCGTGGGGGGCCGTGGATTGGAGGGATGCCAGCCGGCGGTGAAGTAGACCTCAGAGTGGAGGTCGGCCAGGGCACAGGCGTCACGGCTGTCGGCCAGGCCGTCCCCGCTGGTGACCACCTGGTGCACGGAGGCCCGGTGGGCGCTCTCCAGCGCCCGCCCGACGTCGAGCCCACGACGCGCCATCTCGTCGAGATGGCAGTGGGCATCGACGAGCGACAGCTCAGGCATTCCGCAAGGCCCGCACGCCGCTCCTCGGACTGGCTTCGACGACCACTGTGCACTCCCCTCTCGGGGGGTGCTCACGAAAGGTCAGTGCCAGTTCGGAACCGGTGCCGCGATACCAGCTCTCATGGAGCTTGGAGATCTCGCGGCCCACCGCGACCCGGCGCTCCCCCAGCGCTTCCGCGATCCATTCAAGCGTCTTCGCCAGCCGGCGAGGAGACTCGTAAAACACCACGGCGACCGTCGGGTCCTCGGGCAGAAGGCGAAGCAGACGGCCCCTGGCCCGGGGCAGAAATCCGAGGAAGAGAAAGCGGTCGGCCCGAAGCCCACTGGCGGCGACCGCCGCCACCACCGCGGAAGGGCCGGGGACGCAGAGGACGGTAAATCCGCTGGTCCTGGCGGCATCCACCACCCTGCGCCCCGGGTCGGAGATCGCCGGCATCCCCGCGTCGGAGATCAATGCGACATCACCCACCTGCAGGGCTTGGAGCACCAGCTCGATGCGCTCGACCTCGTGCTCTCCAGGCAAGGAGATGTACCTTGGACGGCCGCCGATTCCAGTCAGCAGCCGACCGCTATGCCTGGAGTCCTCGGCGACCACGACCGGCGACTCCAGCAGGACTCGCCTTGCCCTTGGGGAGAGGTCCTCCAGGTTTCCGATCGGGGTGGCCACGACGTGCAGCGTCCCCACCTCGATCAGTGGCCCCAGTCGCGGGGGTAGCGAAAGTCGATCTCAACCGTACGGGCGGACAGTTTGGCTATCAAGGGTGGGCGCCGCTTGAACTGGTTCCTCCTGACCCGCGCCAACACCGCACCGACCACCGTGGGGGCGAAACCCAGCCTGGCCAACTCGTCCAGCGGGTCGCGCAGGTCCACCAGATGGAAGAGGATCCGATCTGCCTGAGCGTAGGTGAACCCCAGGTCGTCCTCATCCAGCTGCCCCTCGAACAGGTCGGCAGACGGCCGCTTGCTGACCAGTGCCTCGGGCAGCCGGAGATGCCTGGCCAACTGGTAGACCTGGGTCTTGTAGAGGTCGCCCAGTGGGTTTAGAGCATGCGCCATGTCCCCGTGCAGGGTGCCGTACCCCAAAAGAAGCTCCGACTTGTTTGAGGTCCCCAGCACCAGCATCGAACGCTCCTGGGAGATGTCGTAGACGACCGACATCCGCTCCCGGGCCATCTTGTTTCCCCTCCGATTCTGATCCTCGCTGGGGTGGGCCTCGAAGTAGGCGTCGATCTGAGGGGTTATGTCGATCTCCAGCAGCTCGGCCTTGAGGGTCCGCGCCAGTGCCCTGGCGTCCAACAGGCTGTCCTTGGAACTCTGCCGGTATGGAAGCGCCACCCCCACCACGGACTGGGGACCGAGGGCCTCGACCGCCAGCCAGAACGCCAGAGCCGAATCTATGCCCCCGGACACCGCGACCACCACCCCGACCGCACCCACCTTGAGCACCTCGTCGCGTATGAACAGCCGCAGGATGTGGCAGGCCAGCTCCGCGTTGATCTCCAGCTCAGAGTCCACCGCTCGGCTCCCTCAGCCCCTGGCGCAAGAGCTCTGTGCGTTCGTCCCTGAGCAGTGGGTATGAGATCCGCGCCCGTCGCAGCCAGCGGCGGTCCAGCTCCCGGCGCCCCACCCCTGGCGCGTCTCCCAACGGGTCCCCGAGAGCCTCTCCAGTCGGCCCGTGGACTCGGCTGCCTCCCCAGAAGTAGTGCCCATCCTCGAAGCCAACCCGGTTGCAGTACGCAACGAAGGTCGTGAACAGGGCGGAATAGGTCCTGACCAGAGCCCCCCAGAGGGCGGCCGTGCCGAGCTCGCCGTTGGGTTCGGCGACTCCCCTGCCCGGGCTGGCCGAGGGGCAGACCAGCAGGTCCACCCCTTGCCTGCTGAGAAGGTAAGGGGCGCTCGGGTGCCAGAGGTCCTCGCAGATGAGCGCGCCGAGGCGCCAGCTGCCGGCCTGGCCGAAGTCGAGCTCAACCGACTCCACTGCGGAGCCGGCCCCCACGTAGCGCTGCTCATCGAACATGCCATAGGTCGGCAGGTACAGCTTGCGGTGGACGTGGGCGACACCGTGGGCCCGCAGCACCACCGCCGCATTGAAGAAGAGGTGGTCTCGCGACTCGAGGACGCAGCCGACGACCACGGTCGAATTCCCGGCCGCCTTCGCCAGTTCAGCGAGCTCGGGGCCGTCCAGGCGCACGGCGGTCTCCGGCACCAGATCCTTCAGGAAGTAGCCGCAGAGGTTAAGCTCCGGGAAGATGACCAGGTCCTGACCGGCGCGATCCTCTTCGGCGACCACCTCAGCCGCCTTCTCCAGGTTGGCTCTCAGATCGCCCAGGCGGGGCTCCACCTGCACCAGGGATAGCCGCAGCGGCCTGGGGTCACCCATCCGCAGCCGCTCCCCCCTGGGAACCTAGGAATGCGCTCACGGCCGCTCCGACCTCATCCACCGGATCGTAATTGAAGGTGGCCCTCGGAAGCGCTCGCACAAAGCTGTCCCCATAGCTCTTCTCCAAGATCCTGGGGTCGCATATGACCACCGCCCCTCGATCCCCGTGGCCGCGCACCAGGCGCCCGAACCCCTGCTTCAGCCGCAGCACGGCCTCGGGCAGGGACAGTTGGGAAAAGGAGTCGCTCATGCTCTTGGCCCGGGCCTGAAACACCGGATCGCTGGGAACCGGGAAGGGAAGCTTGTCGATCACCACGCACTGCAGGACCTCGCCGGGGAGGTCGATCCCCTCCCAAAAGCTGTTGGTGCCAAGCAGGACCGTGCGGGAGTGACGGCGAAAGTTACGCAGCAACTGGTTGCGCGTGCCATCCAGCCCCTGTCCCAGGACCGCGATCCCCCGGCTCTGGAGCCTCCCCTGCAGGTGGTGGTGCACATCGCGCAGCGACTGGTAGCCAGTGAAGAGCACGAGGGTCCTGCCGCCGAGGCGCTCCGCGACGTCCGCGACCAGTTGGGCCACGACCGAGCCGTGGCGCGGGTCGCCATGTCCCGGGACACCGCGAGGCAGGCAGCAGAGCGACTGGCGCAGGTAGTCGAACGGCGAGTCCAGCACCAGTTCCTCCGCCCCCTCCATCCCCAGGCGCGCGCGGATATACGCGAACGACCCGGCGACCGCGAGGGTGGCTGATGTCAGGACCACCGACTCGCAGTGATCAAACAAACCCTCTCGCAGCGAGCTCGCAACCTCCACGGGAGCCAACCTGATCACCGGGCGGGCGCCTCGCTCCAACTCCGCCCAGGCCACCTGAGTGCTGGACTGTTCCTCGACCGCGGCAGCCATGGCCGAGGCCCCAAGCCGTGCCATCCCGAGCAGGGCATCGCCTGCCATCACGCACTCGAGCGCTGCATTGTCCGGCTGCGGGAAGAGCCCCGACTCTACCCGGCCCTCCTGGCCCACCCTGCGCAGGCTGGCTCCGGCCGCCTCCAGGGCCCGCACCATGCGCTGGAGAGACTTGGCGGACCTGGCCCAGCTGGGCCTCCCTGTGAGCTTGGAGGTGAAAACGATCTGGGAGTAGCCGCGGCTGGAATCCTCCCCGACCAACGTCTTGAGGTCGCCGAAGGCTGCGCTGGCGCTCTGCCGCGCTGCCTTCAGCCCCTGCCCGAGCTCGCCATCTCCGAGGTCAGGGATGCGCTCCAGAACGGCCAGGATCGAGCCCAGGCTGAGTCTTCTGCCCTGGGCCTGAGTCGCGGCCTCCTCCAGGTGATGGGCCTCATCCACCACCAGGTGGTGGAACTCGGGCAGCACGGATCCGCCACTGTCGGCGTCGGTGAGGAGGAGGGCGTGGTTGACTATGACCACATCAGACTCCCGGGCATCCAGACGCGCCCGGGCCATGAAGCACGACCGATCGCGCCAGTTGTGGCAGGCGGGTCCCAGGCAATCATCCACGGTCGATGCCACCATGTCCCAGAACTCGGGATCACGGCCGGCCAGACGAAGCTCCGAACGGTCTCCGGTCCTGGTCTGATACGCCCAGACCAGGACCCTGACCTTGAACCGCAGTTCGTCGGCGTCCTTGGATCTGGTGGCCATGGGCGACGCTCGCAGCCAGCGCTCCATCCGCCGCAGGCTCAGGTAGTTCCCCCTTCCCTTCAGCACCGATACCCTGATGGGAAGAGGGCGGGCCGCGTCCAGGAGCGGGACGTCCTTGCTCAGCAGCTGTTCTTGGAGCGTGATCGTGTGGGTGGAGACGACGACCCTCTCGTGGCGCCGGGCAGCCCACTCCCGAGCGGGCATCAGATACGCCAGGGACTTGCCGACGCCGGTGCCGGCCTCGACCAGCAGACGCTGCCCCCGGCGCAGCGCTTGGGTCACGGCCAGAGCCATCTGCTGCTGCTCCTCCCGCAACTCGAAGAGCGGGTCGGACGCGGCCAGCAGGCCCTGGGGGCCGAAGGCGTCGCCGACGAAACGCGGGTCGAGGTCATCGTCGAGATCGTCGGGAAATTCGAGAGGGACTGGTGCAGAATGCGGTGGGCTGGCCGAGGTGGGCGCCTCGCCACACAGTTCAAGCTCGTCCGCCATGAAGGCGCCCGAGTGCCAGGGTCCGTTGATCAGGAGGTGGCGGACGCGGACCCTGAGAACCGCCGGCAGAGCGAGGGCCTCGTCCACCAGGCGCCACAGCAGAAGCCTGGTCGCCTCCGCATCGGAGAGGGCGCGGTGAGGCCTGTCGTGGACCAGGTCCAGGCTCGTGCTCAGCTCCTCAAGGCTGTGGCTCGGAGCCAGGGGCATGAAGGTTCGGGCCAGCTCCGAGGTGTCGATGGCGGGTCGGTTGTGGAACACCTCGGGTAGTAGCTCCGAACAGAAGGCCAGGTCGAACCCGATCCCGTGGCCCACCAGCTCGGAGCCCTCACAGAACATCGCCAGCTGAGCCACCGCCTCCTCGGGGGTCGGCTGGCCCGCAAGATCCGAGTCGTGCAGGCCGCACAGACGTTGGACCACCAGAGGCACCGGTTGCCCAGGGTCGACCAGGGTCGAGAATGTGTCCAGGACACCGTCACGGGTGAACTTCACAGCCCCGATCTCGATGATGCGGTCGGACCTGGCCGAGAGCCCGGTGGTCTCCAGGTCGAAGGCGACATAGGTGGGGCGGTGGTGGGCGGCTTCGATCATGTCTAGTTGCAACCTTACTGGGACCCAGGTGCCGTTTGGCGAGCAGCCGTCTTGACCTTGCCTCCAGCGGCGTCGCAGGGCACCAGGAGCGTGGGCCTGGGTGACCCCGCAACGCCGCGTGGGGTCAGCCCTTAAGGATGCCCTCCCGGCAGCGCCCGATGAGAATCGCCGCCACCTCCTCTGCAGAGATGTTGCTCGTGTCCAGCACCAGTGCCCCCAATGGGACTGCCAGGGGAGCGTGCTCTCGGGAGGAGTCCAGCCGGTCCCGCCCGACTATCTCCTCCTCGAGCACGGAGTCAGCTGTGGGGAGCCCGCGCCGTTCGAACTCGCGGCGGCGCCGCTCGAGGCGCACCTGCGCGGGGGCATCCAGGTAGAACTTGCACCTCGCCCAGGGAAAGACGACGGTGCCGGTGTCCCTGCCGACCGCAACCACGCCGTTGCTGCCCGCGCGACGCTGCCGCTCAAGCAGCGCGGACCGTACCGGCTGCAGGCTGGCCGCCCTGGCGAGCAGGACCGCCAGCGCCGGGTCCCATAGCTCACGGTCCAGGTCGACGCCATTGAGCCTGGCCCGCCACCCGTCCACCTCGGGGTCGGTGTTGATGACGACCGAGAGATGGCCGGCGATCTCCGCCAGGCGCTCCTCGTCGTCCGGTCTCACCCGCTCGCGCAGCGCCTCCACCGCCAGCGCCCGATAGAAGATGCCCGTGTCCAAATAGGGCAGTCCGAGCGCCTTTGCCACGAGGCGGCCCACCGTCGACTTCCCGACTCCCGCCGGTCCGTCGATGGTCGCCACGAGCCCGAGCTCACTCACTCGTGCACCGCTTGCCTGAGACGCTCCACCTCACCTCGTGTCAGGTCTCTGACCGAGCCCTCCGGCTGGGTGCCGAGCCTCACTCCACCGATCTCGACCCGGACCAGGTCCGCCAGAGGGATCCCCACAGCCGAGCACATGCGGCGTATCTCGCGATGCCTGCCCTCGGCGATCGAGATCTCCAGGATCGTGCGGCGCGAACTCTGACGGAATACGGACACCGCCAGCGGATGGGTTGCCACCTCGTCCAGCACCGGTCCCGCGCGGAGCAGATCCAGCTGGCGCGCGGTGATCGCCTGCGGCACCGTGAGGCGGTACCTCTTGACCACCCGGAAACGGGGATGCGTCAGGCGCAAGGCCAGATCTCCATCATCGGTTATGAGGATCAGGCCTCGGGAGTCGATGTCCAGACGGCCCACAGGAAATAGTCCCCCGGCCTCGGGCACGAGGTCCAGGACGGTCGGCCGTCCCTGGGGGTCGCTGGCCGTGGAGACGACGCCCGCAGGCTTGTTGAGCGCCAGGTAGCGCCTCGGTCGGAGGCGCGCATCTACCGTGGCTCCATCCACCATCACCCGGTCGTGGAAGGGGTCTACCAGCATCCCCTGCGGTGGCGCGGGCACCCCGTTGACCATGACCCGGCCTTCGGCCATGAGCCTCTCCACCCCGCGCCGCGATCCGACCCCGGACCTGGCGAGGTAACGCCCCAATCTCTCAGACGCCACGGCTCTCCCCTGCCTCGGCGGCCTTGGTCAACCACCCGTCCTCCTCGCCGGACGGAAGGGCCGGCAGGTCTTCGATCCTGGCGATGCCCACCACCTGGAGAAAGTGCATGGTGGTACCAAACAAATGAGCACGCCCGGGACCATCCGAACGACCCACCTCCGTCACCAGGTCATGGCGGACCAGCCGCTCCAGAACGGCGTCGCAGTTGACTCCCCTGATCGCCTCGATGGCCGCCCGGGAGATGGGCTGGCGGTAAGCCACTATCGCCAGCGTCTCCAGCGCCGGCCGGGACAGCCTGCTCGCGACCTCGGGACGGACCGCGCGCTCGACCGCCCACGCCGAGCCCGGGTGGCTGACCAGTTGGAGCTCCCCTCGATGGTCCTGGAGCATGAGCCCCGTCCCCTCCAGCAGGAGGGCGGCCAGGCCGGCCGTCTCCGCCACCTCCTGACCGCTCACGTCAAGGGCTCTGGCCAGCTCCTCAAAGGAGATCGGCTCAGCGCGCACGAAGAGCACCGCCAGGAGAGCCTGGGCCAGCCGGTCCTTGGTCGCTGCGACCTCAGCCACCACCCACTCTCTCCACCAGGATCGGGCCGGCCGTCGAGTCCTGACTGCATGAGGCCTCGTCGTTCCACACCAGCTCCAGGAGGGCCAGGAAGAGGGCGACCGCTTCCATGCGATCCCGGGCCGAGGCGAAGACCTCGTCGAACAGAAGGCTCCCGCGCTCATTTATGAGAGAGCGCAGCTCCAGCACCTTGTCCTCCACTGAGTAGTGAGGCAGGGCGAAGCGGATCTCATCCGGTTCCGGCAACCGAGCCAGCAGCTGGGAGAAGGCGAAGGCCAGCTGTTCCGGACTCAGCCGCAGCGCGGGGCGAGGCTCGACGGGGAGCCCCAGCACCCGCAGGAAGGCCCTTGGACCGGCGCTCGCGTCGGCCAGCAGCACCCCTGCCGCGGCCTTGAACATCCGGTATTCCTCCAGACGCGAGCCGGGATCCTCGTCAACCGCCAAAGGTTCGGGGAAGGTGAGGCTCTCCTCGCTGAGGTCATCCATCCGGCGGCCCATCTTCAGCTCCAGGAGTTTGGTCATCAGCTGCAGTGCCTCGGCGGCCCATAGAAGATCGACTGCCGGGCCTGCCGTCTCAACTCGCTCCCGCAGATCCCGGCTCAGGGCCGCCAGGCCGACTTCGCCCAGATCAAGCTCGCCCCGCTGCGCCCTGGCCACCATGTCTCCCAGACGGTCCGGATTCAGCTGATCCAGAGACGGGCTCATGACTCCCCCACCGGCGCCCCGACGGCGGCCAGAAGTTCCCTGGCATGAGTTCTAGCTGTGGTGGGGGTCGCATCCCCCGCCAGCAGGCGGGCAACCTCCGCAACCCGGTCGGACCCACTCAAAACCGAAAGCGAGCTTCTGGCTCCCCCGCCTTCGTCCACCTTCGCCACCAGAAGATGAGTGGCCGCCCTGGCCGCGATCGGGGCCAGGTGAGTGACGCAGATCACCTGCCGCTCCCTGGCCACCTGCAGCAGGAGCTCACCGACCCGGTTGGCCGCCTCGCCTCCCAACCCCTGGTCGATCTCATCGAACACCACCGTCCCGACGCCGGAGCGGCCGCTGAGGTGGGCCAGCAGCGCCAGGGCAACCCGCGAAACCTCTCCCCCCGAGGCGGACTCGCCAAGGGGGCGCAGCCGATCCCCGGTGTTGGGGGCGAGCTCGAAGCTGATCCTGTCGAAACCGTCGCGGCCACACTCCACGCGCTCGCCATCAGGCCCGGGGATCCCAGCGGCATCCGCCCTGTGCCAGACCCTGATGCGAAAGGTCGCGTGGGGCATCAGCATCAGGCGCAGATCCCTGGTCACTGTCTCCTCCAGTTGGTGCGCCGCCTCCTTCCGAGCCAACGAGAGCTCGCAGCATGCGGCGCTCAAGTCCGCCTCAACTGTCTCCAGCTCTGCCGCGAGCCGCTGCAGCGCGTCCTGGGCGCCTCCTCTTTCCGCCAGCAGCCTGGCTGCCTCGTCCCGCTGTCGGATGGCGGCATCCAGAGAACCGCCGTGGCGGCGGGCCATCCGCTCCAGGAGGGCCAGACGCTCTTCCACCTCGGCCAGGCGGAAGGCATCGTCCGGGAGGTGCTCCAGATATGAGGCGAGTTGAAGGGACATCTCCTGCAGGAGGGCAACGACCTCCTCGGCCTGGTGCACGACCTGATCGAGCTCCTCGTCGATTCCCAGGACCGAGAGCGCGCCCTGCACCGCCCGGGCCAGCTCCAAAGTAGACTCTGGCGAGCCACCTCCGCTGACCGCAAGATGCAGCGCCTCTGCGGCCGCCCTCAGGCGTGCCGAGTGCAGCAGGCGCTCACGCTCGGCAAGAAGCCTGGAGTCCTCCCCCGCCACCAGGGCCGCCGCCGTCAGCTCCTGGAGATCCAGTCTGGCGGCCTCGACCTCCCTGTCCTCGGCAGCGCTCAGAGCTCCCAGCCTGTCTAGCTCCACCATGAGAGCCGCCCGACGGTCGAAGAGCGCGTTCACGCGGGCTCGCAGCTCGGACACCTCCCCACCCGCGAACCCGTCCAGACCCAGGCGCTGCTCAGGTTCCCTGAGCCAGCGGGAGGAGGCACCCTGACCATGCACCTCCAGCAGGGGCTCCGCCACCTCGCGAACCAAGGACGCGGGCACGAGAGCCCCATTTACCCGGCAGACGCTCCTCCCGCCAGCCGCCAGCTCCCGCCCCAACACGACCACCTCAATATCGTCAATCCCTACCGAGGCGAGTGACGCCACGGCCGGCGGGGGGACGTCGCCGAACGCCGCCTGGACCCGCGCCCGGTCACAGCCCGTCCTCAGCATTCCGGGATCCGAGCGCCCGCCAAGGGCCAGGGCCAAAGCTGCCAGCAGGACAGACTTGCCCGCCCCGGTCTCGCCGGTGATCGCGTTGAGCCCCGGACCGAAGTCGCCACGGGCATGCTCTATGACGGCCAGGTTCTCCACGGTGAGCTGCAGGAGCACTTTCAGCCCTCGGCAAGGGGGGAAAGCGAACCTTCTCCTGCTCCGTCGTCCTCGGGATCGACGGGCAGCTTGAGCACCCTGCCAAAACCCGTCTTGGACCGCAGCCGGCTGAAGAACCCGAGGGTTCCGGGGGGCTCGCAGAACTCCAGGACCGGGCCCCTTGCCACGACAAGCTCGCCACCCTCTTCGAGGCTCCCCCAGCGCCTTCCATCCGCCGCCACCGCGGCCTCTCCGCGGCGCATGCGGATCGTCACCTCCAGACGGTCCGGAATCACCAGAGAGCGGCTGAGGTTGGCGTGAGGGTTGAGCGCGGTCACGAGCAGGGCCGCCACCTCGGGGTCCAGGGGTGGCCCACCGGCCGAGAGGGAGTACGCGGTCGACCCTATGCTGGTCGCCACGATTAGGCCGTCGGCGTCGAAGTCGCCCACCAGCTCAGCACCGGCTCGCACCCGCATCCGGACCAGGTTGAAGGCATCCGCCTTGATCACCACCTCGTTGACCGCAACCGCCAGGGTGCTGCTGGGAGTCGCGTCCCCTGACCTGGTGATGGAGGCCCGCAGGGTGCCGCGCGGCTGTTGCCGGCAGCGCCCGTCGGAGAACGCCGTGATCGCCTGCGGTAGGTCGGGCAGCTCTGCGCTGGCCAGGAATCCGAGGTGACCTCGGTTCACGCCCAGCACGGGGATGCCCGCCTCCGCGACCATCCGAGCACCGTACAGCAAAGTCCCGTCCCCACCGATCGCCACCAAAAGGCGCAGCCCGCCCAGCATCGGGGAGATCACGGCCTCCGGGTCTCTTTGGGTGACCACGGTCTGGAAGCCGTTGGCCCGAGCGATCCGGACCGCCTCCCTGAGAGGGAACGAGCCGGGATCCTCGTGCAGGTTGAGCAGGAACGCGATCACGCCCCGCGCCTCACCGTCCGTCAACCACCCGTCCCCCTTGAATTTCTGGGCATCCGCTGATGGATGTTATTGCCTGCCCGGGATCTTCGCAGCTCAGATGGCCATTCCTATGAGGAAGCCGAGCACGACCCCGGCCAGAACCTCGTAGGGAGTATGTCCCAGAAAGTCTCGCAGGCGCTCGTAGCGCAGGCCCAGGTGGCTGCGCAGATCCTCGATCATCTGATTGAGGATCAAACCCTGCTGGCCCGCCGCCCGCCTCACTCCCGTGGCGTCGTACACGACCACCACGGTCAGCACCGCCGCGGCCGCGAAGACCGGAGAACCGGTCCCCAGCTTGCGGCCCAGGATCGTGGTCAAGCACACCGTCATGGCGGTGTGGGAGCTGGGCATGCCTCCCGATGATCCCAGCGAGCGAACACTGAACCGGTTGCGCTTCCAGGAGTCCGTCCCCACCTTCAGGACCTGGGCCACCGCCCACGCGAGCACGGGGACCCAGATGAACTGGTTGGAGAAGAGCTGACCCACCGGTGCTGGCCCGGCTCAGTCGGGCTCTTGCGGCTCGGCGGCGGGCGTGGCCAGGAATGGACGTTCCACCAGCTCACCGTCAGCGCTCAGAGAGAGCTCCACGACCCGCTTCTCCGCCCCGTCCAGAAGCGCAGAACAGCGGCGCACCAGGGCCACTCCTCGGGCGTAGAGCGCCATCGCCTCCTCCAAGGGAACCCTGCCATCCTCCAGGCGAAGCAGAACCGCGTCCAGATCCGCCAGCGCCGACTCGTAGTCAAGATCATCGGGTGAACCAGCGTGGGCCATCGGCCCATCCGCTTCAACCTCCATCAGCTGCCTCCTTCAGAGGGAACACATCACGCACTGTGCTCGTGACCGTGCCACTGGCCAGTCTGGTCGAAAGCAGGGAGCCCACCTCCACCCGGCCGGCGTCCCGCAGCACCTGACCACTGGTCGCCAGATAGGTTATCGAGTACCCACGTGCCAGCACCGCCAGAGGGCTGAGCGCCTCCAACCGGCCGACCCGGCCCGAAAACTCCTCCCTGGAGCGCAGCAGGCGCGGCCCCGGGCCGCGGGCCCGGAGCAGCTCCAGGCGCGCTCTGACTCCCTCGCGGGCCGTCTTAACCAACCTGCTGTAGGCGGCGTTCAGCCGCGCCTGTCGCAGGTCGACGTCCTGCCGCCCCGAGGCGACCCTTGCGCCGGGAGCCGACCGAAGCAAGCGCCCGCCCGATTGGGCCAAGGTCCTCCTCATGCCGGCCAGTGACTGGTCAGCGGCTCGTCGCAGCCGCAGCCTCAGGACCGCGACCTCAGCCCGCAGCTGGGCCAGATCCGGCACCGCCAGCTCGGCGGCGACCGATGGGGTTGCCGCCCTGACGTCAGCGACGAAATCCACGACCGTGGTGTCGGTCTCGTGTCCCACCCCTGTGACTACGGGGCGGCTGAGCCTGGCCACGGCCCGGGAGACCTCCTCAGAGTTGAACGCCTGCAGGTCCTCCAGCGAGCCGCCTCCCCGAACCAGCAGGATGGCGTCCGGGCGTGCCAGATCGGCGAGCCGCAGGGCGCCGACGATCGCAGCCGAGCTGCCCTCCCCCTGCACCAGGGTGGGAACGACGATCAGCTGGGTGATCGGGCAGCGCCGTGCGACCACCTGGATCACGTCCCGTACCGCGGCGCCTTTGGGCGAGGTCACGACCGCGAGCCGCCGGGGCAGGAAGGGCAGCGGCACCTTGCGTTCCCCAGCGAAAAGGCCCTCTGCCTCCAACTTCGCCACCAGCTGGGCGAAGGCCAGCGCCAAGGCGCCGACCCCGGTGGGTTCCAGACTGTCCAGATACAGCTGCACGTCCCCGCGGGCCGCGTAGAACGAGATCTTGCCGTGAGCGATCACCCTCTGCCCGGTCTCGGGCTCGAATTTGAGGTGAAGGCCGGCCCCGCGAAACATGACCGCCTTGATCGAGGTCGCCTCCGCCAGCCCCTGCCGGCAGTCCTTGAGGGTAAGGTAGCGGTGTCCCGCGGCCGATCGGGTGCAGGTCCCAATCTCAGCCTCCACGTACAAATCGGCGAGCTCCGGATCTTCTTCCAGATCCGCCCTGATCAGCGAGTTGAGCTCACCTACCTGGAGGATTCGCACCGCTATCCCTGCCGGCTCGGGCGCCCGCTTCGGCCCCGACCACAACGGCTACTCTGCCCAGGACCCCATTGACGAAGGCCCCAGCCTCCGGCCCCGACATCTCCTTGGCGAGCCGCACCGCCTCGTCGATGACAACCGCCACCGGCTCCTGGCGCCGAAACACCAATTCCTCGGCCGCCAGGCGCAGGACGGCCCTCTCCGGGGATCCCATCTGATCGAGCCGCCAGCGTTGAGCGGCCGCCTCAAGGCTCTCGTCGATCGCCGCCCGATGCCCGCTGACACCCTCGACCAGTTCGGCGGCGAATTCCGTGGCGCTTCGCGAAAGCCCCTCCTCATTAGCCTGATACTCCAGGCTGTCGGCCCACTCGCCGGGGGCCGCCTCCAGCTGCAGCAGGATGCGCAGCGCCACCTCCCTCGCCTTGTGCCTCGGTCTCAAGTCTCCGCGCCCACTATCTCGACCACGTGGAGGTTGATCTCCACCACCTCCAATCCCAGCATCCTGTGAATGTCCTGCTCCACCCGGCGCTGGAGCTCGTCGGCAAGCTCGGGCAGCGACGCCTCGGCGGTAATGGCGAGGAACAGCTCCACCTTGATCGCGGCCGTCCCGATCATCTCCAGGCGCACACCCTTGTGGCCGTGCTGGCCGCGCAGGAGGCGGGGGACCGGGACGCCGCCAGGTTCGCACATGGAGGCCACCCCGACGGTCTCCTGGGCCGCCACCGCGGCGATGGCCGAGACCACCTCGCTCGCGACCCTGACCCGCCCGGGAGGTCGGCGCCTGGAGGGCTGGACGGGAGACATCAGGCTCGTTCCGAGTACTTACCAGTCCTGGTGTCCACCTTGATCCGATCCCCCACCGAGACGAAGAGAGGCACGTCCACCACCACTCCTGTCTCCAGGGTGGCTGGTTTGAAGGTGCCGGTGGCGGTGTCTCCCTTGAAGCCGGGGTCCGTCTGGACCACCTCCAGCGCGACGGAGATCGGGACCTCAACCCCCAACACCTGATCCTCGTAGCGCAACAGGGAGAGGTTGTCCGACTCCCTGATCCACTTGGAGGCTTCGGCGAACTGCGCCTCCGACAGCGATACCTGGTCAAACGTGGTGGTGTCCATGACCACGTGCTGGTCGGCGTCCCGGTACAGGTACTGCACCTCGACCTTCTCGATCCTCGCTCTGGGGAAACGCTCCTCGGGCCTGAAGGTCTCCTCGGTGACGGCGCCGGTGTTGAGGTTGCGCAGCCTGGTCCTCACCACGGCGGTGCCCCGACCCAGCTTGATGTGCTCGAAGCTCAGGACCTCGAAGAGCTGGCCATTGCGCTCCACGGTCGTGCCTGAGCGCAACTCTCCGGCGTTGATCATCAATGGCCTCCTTGTCAGCCGAATATGGTGCGGCGCCGAACCCTGGACGGCGGTCACCGGAGGCCGGTCGCACCCCCGGGTACCCGTCTGGTTCAGCCGCAGGAAAAGATCATGCCAGTTCCGGCCCCGACTCGGGGCTCCGCTCAGGTGGGCATCGCCGCCAGGGAGGCCCGGGCCACTTGCTACAGCCTCTTCAAACAATGGTGCAGATCCGCGACCGCCGCCCCGGCCCGTGACAATCCATGATGCCAGGGACATGAGCGCCAGCGCAGTCTCCACACCCCTCCGCGCCGATCGCACGGGGACCCTGCCCAGTTCGGTCGTGATCGCCTCGCTGTCGCGGGCGCTCGACCTCGCCGAGGGCGAGCCGATGGGACACGCCATTCGCACCTGCTGGCTGGGCATGAAGGTGGGCGACTGGATGGGGCTGGGGCCGGAGGATCGACAGGATCTCTTCTACGCGCTCCTGCTCAAGGATGCTGGCTGCTCGGCCAATGCCTACAGCGTCACCCACTGGTTTGCCGCCGACGATCGTTCCACCAAGGCCCAGCTGAAGATCGCTGACTGGGGGAGTCAGTGGCGGTCGGTCCTCTTCGCCATCCGCCAGACGGCCCCGGCCGCGCCCATCACAAGACGGATGGCCCAGCTGGTGTCGCTGGGATCCCGAGGCCCGGGGCTCGCCGATGAGCTGGTCCAGGTTCGCTGCACCAGGGGAGCGGAGCTGGTGAGAGAGCTGGGATGGGCGGAGCCGGCGGCAGAGGCGGTCTTGTGCTTGGACGAGCACTGGAACGGGTCGGGCCGACCCCGCGGCCTGAAGGGGGAGGAGATCCCACTCTTGAGCCGTATAGCCCTGCTCTGCCAGTCAGCCGAGATCTTCTGGCGCCACGGAGGCCGCCGCAGTGTGGAGTCTGTCCTCCGCCGCCGCCGGGGCACCTGGTTCGACCCTCAGCTGGTGGACGCCGTGCTCGCTCACACCAGGAGCGACAAGCTCTGGGAGCGGTTCGGGGCCATCACCCATCCGGAGCAGGTCGCTCACCTGGATCCGAGACCGCGCAAGATCCCCTCCGCGACCTTGGCCCAGATGCTGCAGATAGGCCAGGTCTTCGCGGGAGTGGTGGACGCCAAGTCGCCGTGGACCACGACCCACTCCACCAGGACCGCCCTCCTGTCCCGGCGGATGGCCGCCGTCATGGGCCTCGACGAGGACGAGGCTGATCGGATCGGGCTGGCCGCGCTGCTGCATGATCTTGGCAAGCTGGCCGTGAGCAACGCCATCCTGGACAAGGCGGGGCCCCTGGATCCGGGAGAGATGATGGAGATGCAGGGGCATACCGAGATCACCTACCAGCTGCTGGCACCGCTCTGGCCCCTGGGAGATGTGGCGGAGATGGCCGCCTCCCACCACGAACGGCTGGACGGATCCGGCTACCACCGCCACCTGCGCGGCCCGGACCTGACATTCGGGGCCCAGATAGTGGCGGTGGCAGACGTCTTTGAGGCGCTCACGGCCGACCGGCCCTACCGCCGCGGAATGGACAACGACGAGGCCATCCGGTGGCTGCGCAAGGAGGCGGGCCGGACCCTGGCCGCCGAACCGATCTCGGCGCTGTACGACATGATCGAGTCGGCGAGGGGCAGGCCGGACGGCTTCACCCTCACATAAAGAACAGGATGATGCCGCAGCCCACGACCAGGAAGGGCCCGTAGGGCACAGCGTCGCGCAGCCCCAGGCGGCGCGTCACCAGCAGCAAGATGGTGATTACACCACCGATGAGGGTGCCCGCAATCAGCGCCCACAGGGTGTAGAGGCCGCCGTAATTGAGGCTCATCCCGGTGATGGAGCCGATCACCATCCCCAACTTCACGTCTCCCCACCCGAACCCCGCGCCCTGGTGGAACAGCGAGCTCGCCAGCGCGAACGGGAGCAGCGCCAGGCCACCGACCGCCATTCCAAACAGAGCCTGAAACAGATTCAAGTCCGGGCTGAAGCTGGCCAGGGCTAGGGCCACGACCATGCTTGGGAGGGTGACCACGTCCAGGATGAGCCTGTGCTTGAGGTCGAACCCCAGGATCTGGATCAGGACCACGATCCAAAGGCTGTGGATGAGCAGGCCACCGGTCCATCCGTCCCGGGACGCGAACATGAAGAACCCCAGCGCCCCGAGCGCCGGGAGAAGGAGCGTCTCCAGCCGAGTTCTGCCGGCTGCCTCGCCATCCTCCATCTCGCCGATGTGCCCCTCCAAGAGGAGGCAGAGCATCCCCACCAGATATCCTGCAGCGCCCCCCAGGATCCCCCAGCCCAGGGCCGCGCCCACGCTCACCTGGCTCCCCCTCCCACGCTGGCTATTGGCCGCGGAATCATCCGAGACCGGCCTGATTCACCTGCTGCTGGTGCTGCGCGGCCGTGACCGCGAAGAGCATCTTGCCGTTGGGAAGGGACAGGAAATACATGTAGTTGGTGCTGGCGGGGTGGAGGACAGCCTCCAGGGCAGAGGTGCCCGGGCTGTCGATCGGGCCCGGGGGCAGGCCCGCGTGCAGGTAGGTGTTGTACGGGGATGGGAAGTTGGTGCTGAAGGTGGCATTGCTGTCCCCCGCCACCGCCATCGCATAGAGCACGGTGACGTCGCTCTGCAGCGGCATCCCGTCGCGCAGGCGGTTGAAGAAGACGCCCGCCACCAGATCCCGGTCCTTCTGCGTGGTCGCCTCCGCTTCCACCACCGACGCGAGCACCAGCACCTGGTACGGGGTCAACCCCACCTGCGATGCCCCGTCCGTGATCGCGGACCTGACCCTGCGGTCGAAGTCCTCCAGCTGTAGCCGCAGAAACTCGTGGGCTGTGATGTTGGGGTCCACCTCATAGGTGTCTCCGAAGGCCATCCCCTCCCAGCTCGCCCCCGCCGGGGCTCCCGGGAGCTGGCTGATGCCGTTGAACTCCCCTTGCTCCACCTGGGACAGGTACGCCGAGCTGGAGAACAGGCCGTCAGACTGCAGGCGCGCGGCCTCCTGCTGAGCGCGCAACCCGTCGGGCAGGGTAACCCGGATCGGGATCACCGATGGTGGTCCCTCCAGGACCGTCACCACCTCCGACGGCCCCATGCCCCTGTCGAGGATGAACCGTCCCTGGTGCAGCTTGGATCCCAGCCCCTCCAGGTGCGCGTAGATGGAGAAGAACAAGGTGGAGCGCACGACCCGATCTCTTCCCAGGGTGTCCACCAGGGTCGCCAGGGACTCGTTGCGCGCCACCGTCACCACCACCTGCTCGGTCTGGCTGCGCTGGACCGGCTCCAACTCCTTGCGGGCCAGGTATGCCAGCCCGGCAGCCGCCACCACGACAAGGACCAGGAGTCCTGCCAGCGCCGTCCGCACGGGGTGGCGGCGGATCACGGCGTGGTGGCTCCGCCGGCCAGGACCGCCTGCAGAAGAAGGGCCGCCGCCACCCGGTCCCCGGCCTCCCGACGACTCCGCCTGGAGCTGCCCTGGGCGATCATCTCCCTCTCCGCCTGGCGGCTGGTCAGACGCTCGTCCGCGAAGACGACCGGCACCCCCGTCACCTCCCCCACCTTGCGGCCCAGCAACAGCGCCCTCTCCGCCTCCTGCCCTTGGCCTCCATCCATCCGCAGGGGGAGGCCAACTACGATCTGCCCCACCTGGAGCTCCCGCACCAGACGGCTGATCTCCTCCAGCAGCTCCCGGTCGCCACGCCGGCGCAGTGTCACGTGGGGCTGTGAGATCGTCCTCGTCTCGTCGCTCACCGCGACGCCAACCCGAACCCGACCCGGATCCAGGGCCAGGATCCGGCCACTGGCGGATTCCTGCCACCTGTGGTTCCGCGACCTAACCGCCCGTCACCGACTTGCGGACGATCTGGATGCGGCTGGACATCAGCGGCAGCCAGGGGAGCCCGAAGGGAGACTGATGCACGGTCACTGTGCTGGCCCCCGGCAGCTGGGTCAAGAGGTAGCTCCTGGCCGCGCCCGGGCTCATGAATGTCACCTTGCTGCGGTAGGGGGAGAGGTCCACCTTGGGGGCCCAGTAGCCGACCGCGTTGGCGCTGAGGGTCAAGCTGCCGCCCGGCCCCGCCGACTCAACGGCGATCTTGCCGAGCTTGTAGTCGGCCAGCAGCTCACCGTCGGTGGGCACCTTGGACCGCAGGTCGGCGAGCACGGCGCTCCTGGCCGCCGCCGGGCTGTAGGCGGTGGCGGCGGCGCTTGCCGACACGGTCAGTGTCTCCTGCTGGCCCGCCTGACCAACTGTGGGCAGAGCGGGGTCCTTGACCGTCAGCTGGATACCGTTCCCGCTCGGGTCCTGAGCGATGACGTTCGACGATCCGGCCAGGGTCTTCAGGTCCTGCTCCACCTTCGAGGTGAGGCTGGCCGAGATCTGCTGCTCCTGCTGCTGTGCCGAGGACACATCGGAGCTCGTGAAAATGGACTGAGTGGTGGAGTTCTGCCCACCGGACATCGGTCCCGGATTGGCCAGGCTGATCGTAACCGCTGATCCGCCGCTGCTGAGATCGCACCCGCCGGGGTCTCCCGACGAGCTGAGACAGGCGCTCTGGGACATGTTGCCCGGGGACCAGAACCAATTCTGCCCCGCTGCCACGTTGCCCTGAGTCCCCAGGCTGCTGCTGTCCGCCTGCACCGGCAAGGCGGGGCTGGAGGTCTGCGAGCTGGCGCCGCTCCCAGTGCAGGGCTGCAGCGAGTACACCGGCCCGCTGTCGGACGATGTCGTGGTGAATCCCAGGTTTCCGTTGCCGCTGTTGTCGGAGAACTCAGGAGTCACCGAGGTGTCGGCCGGGAAGGTCAGCTGGATCGGCGGTTGGATGTGCTTGCTCCCCGTGTAGCACAGGTACAGGCTTCCGGTGGCGGCCGTCGGCGGCAGGACCTGGGTCCCGCTGGGGCTCACACTGAAGCTCTGGGTCTCGGTCGGGGTCAACAGCGCCTGCACCGGGATCACGTCCAGGACGTTCCCTGACCCCGACGAGGTCGAGCCCTGGATGGTGACGGCGTCCGTGATCTGATGGGACTTGACGCCGACCGTGATGGTAGCCGTCGGTAGCAGGAGGAGAATGGCCAAGATCCCGATGACGAAGACCGCGGCCCCTCCTCCGATCGTCCAGTTCCGCGCGGTGGCGCTCTGCCACCAGTGCCTGTTGCCACCCGCGGCGACCGCAGCCGGGGCCACCATCGTGGATGGGCTTCGCTTTGCCAACGTCCCTTCAGCGGGCGCCTGCGGCGGGGCCGCAAGGACGGCGGTGGCGGCATTCGGCTGCGACGTGACGGTGGGCCCGGCCCCCGCATCAGCCGTCAACGTGGGGGCCGCGGTCAGGGGAAGGCCCTGCTCCATCCTGGAGATAGAGGGGAAGGTGGGAAACCCTGTGCGCATGGCGAGGGCCTGGATCTGAGGATCGGGGCTCACTATGCCAACCCGCTTCTGGAAACCTCTCGTGTACTGCATCAGCAGTTGGTGGTCCAATCCCGAGCGGAGGACCCGGCCGTCCGGAGGCACCACGAATATCAGGTCGCGCTCTCCCTCAGAGCGACGGATCCTGTCGACGAGATCCGTGATCTCGTCGGTCGGCTCGACGTAAAGCAGCTTCGACATCGTGATCAGCCCGGGTGCCAGCCAATGGCGCCGTTGGCACTCCCCCCCATGATCGCACCATCGCCAGTCATCGGCGGATTATCCCGCTCACCCGCTGCACCATCTCCTCCCATGTCGGGCCCGGCGGAGGTGGTGCCTCGATCTCAGCCGCGGCCTGGTAGGCGAGGCCCATTGGGGTCACATCGGCGGCCGAGGTGAGCAGGCCTGTCGTGTCATGGACAGCCGAGAGGTTCTCCGGCGCCATCAGGAGGAAGCGGGGCGCCTGCAGAAACGGCAGATAGTCCGTCCAGCGCAGCACGGCCAGCTGCTCCAGAATCTCGGGCAACAGGGCCGCTCCCCCACAGAGCCAGACGTGGGCCGGCAACGGCGCCCCCAGGGCCAGCTCGTGGAGCACCAGGGCCACCCCCTGGGCCAAAACCTCGGCCGACTCCCCCATGGCCCGGCGCACCCTGGCCTGCTCGTCGCCCCCCAAAAGCCCGCCGGAGTGCCGCAACTTCAAGCTCTCCGCCAGTGGCAGGGAGAGGTCCAGATCGTGGGCGAGCTTGCGGGTGAAGGCCCTCCCCCCGAGCTCGAACATCCGAGCAGACTCCAGAACCCCGTTTCTCACCAGCGTCACGGTGGTCGTCCGGGCCCCGATGTCGATGAAGATCGCCCCCTGCTCCAGAACCTCCGGGGTGGACGCGAGTCGGGCCACGGCGTAGGGCTCCGCGACCGTCTCCAGAAGCTCAAGGTCAAGCGCCTGGGCTATCTCCTCGACCGCCGCTATGTGGTCCTCGGTGGTGAAGGTGTTGAAGACCACCAGCTCCAGCTTCTGACCCTGATAGCGCAGTGGATCCAGGACCGGCTGCCCGTCGACCCGGGCCGACGTGATCGAGGAGTGGACCAGCTTAAGCTGCTCGCCGCGGTAGGTGGCCTCCTCCTGCAGCCGGGCCTGGGCGTCCCTCAGTGCCCGACGCTGGATGGATTCGACCTGCTCGTCCAGTTCCCGCTGGGAGATCCGTTCCCGGGCCCGGCCCCTGACCTTGGCTCCGTTCGTGCTGACCACCCGGACCCTGGTCCCCCCGATGCCGATCACGAGCCTGGTGGGAATGACCTCGGCCATGTCCTCGGCAGCCTCCAGCGCGGTGTGGCAGCCCTCCACCACCGTCTCCAGGTCGGGCGGGGTGGCGGGGTCCAGATTCCCAGGGCCCTGCTCGGCGCGCCCCACCCCGAGGACGATGGCCTCACCTGCCTCCTTCTTCACCACCAGCGCCTTGATCACCTGGGTGCCGATGTCCAGGGCGGTGACGTGGAAGCGAGGCTGCCGACGTGCGGTCTCCGGCTGCGATGACGCCATCTCAAGCTTCCTCCAGCGCGGATCCCAGGACTCTTCGCACGGCTTCCAGCGCGGCCTCGTGCCCAGCCTCGGGGATCACTCCCTGACCGAGTTCCTGATTGCCACCGCCCTGGCCGCCCAGCCCCCGGCAGACCGCCTGCGCCATGGTACCGGCGTTCAGGCCCTTGGCAATCAGCGCCTCTGAGATTCTAATCATCAGATGACCACCGGCCAAGAGCATCGCGGCTCCGTCCTCCACCGAGGCCAGCAGGTGGTCGGCCTGACGGCGGCGTTCCTTCTGCTCGAGATCGAGGGGGGTGTCGCCGACCGCCAGCCGCACCCCTTTGGGCATCGTAAGGATGGTTGACTCCGGGCCGGAAGGCGCCTGGCGCGCCTGGCGAAGCTCCTGCTCCAGCTCGCGTGCGCGCGCCTGCAGCGCCCTGACCCGGTCGGGTACCTCGGGTGCCGGAGCCCGCAGAATCCCCGAGACCTCTCCCAGGAGCTCGCGCTGGCGCTGCCAGTGGTGCTCCGCCGCCACCCCGGCCAGCAGCTCGATCCGGCGCAGTCCCTGACCCACACTTCGAGAACCGGTGAGCACCACGGCCCCCAGCTGACCGGTGGTATCCACATGGGTGCCCCCACAGAGCTCCCTGGAGAAGTCACCGAAGCTGACCACCCTGACCAGCTGCTGATAAGCCTCGTCGGGAAGGGCAATGGCCCCAGAGGCGCGCGCCTCCTCAACGCTCAGCAGCTCCACTCGCCGGTGGAGGTCGCGGCGCACCTGCTCATTCACCCGCTGCTCGATGAGTACCAGTTCCTCGCTCGAGACGGGCGCTGGCCAGCTGAAGTCGAAGGTGGCATGTTCGGGACCCACCAGCGAGCCGCGCTGCACCACCGCCGGCCCCAGGACGTCGCGCAGAGCCTGGTTGAGAAGGTGGGTTGCCGAGTGGTGCCGGGCACATCCTGCGCGCCTCGCCGGATCCACCTTGGCCGTGACCCTGGTCCCGACGCTCAGCGCCCCCTGCTCGACACGGCAGCGCTGGAGGGCGGGGCCCCCAGGGGTCGGCTGGGAGTCGAGGACCAGGGCGCGTCCTCCCTCCCAGCTGAGGGAGCCCTGGTCGCCCACCTGCCCTCCTCCCTCCGGGTAGAAGGGGTTCTCCGCCAGGACCACCTCCACCTCGGCGGTGGGCTCGGCCACCCGCCCCGTCTCACCGCCCGCGATGACGGCTGTGACGACCGTCTCGACCTCGGTCACCTCGTAGCCCACAAAGGAGTTTGGGGGCAGTTCCAGATGGGCCACGGGCGCACCGCTGGAAGCCCTGCTGGAACGGCCCCGCAACCGCTGCGCCTCGAGCAGTTGCTGAAACCTCCGCGTGTCGACCTCCACATCGCGGGAGAGCGCCAGGTCCAGAGTCAGCTCCAGCGGGAAGCCGAAGGTGTCGTGAAGCAGGAACGCATCCTCGCCCGAGATCCCCCGGCCCCCCGAAGCCAGCATCTCCTCGAAGCGGCCCAGGCCACGGGCCAGCACCTCTGAGAAGCGCTCCTGCTCCTGCTCCAGAGCGGTCTCTATCGGCGCCATCAGCTCGATGAGGTTGGGATACTGCCGCCCCAGAATCTGGGCCACAACCGCCGCACCAGGCACCAGGCCGCCCTCCACCCTTAGGCTCTGGGCGCTCACCATGGCCCTTCTCAGAATGCGCCTCAGCACATATCCCCGCCCCTCGTTGGAGGGCAGCACTCCGTCGGCGATCAACAGGCAGGCGCCCCGCGTGTGATCCGCCAGGATGCGCAGATGGCGCAGGCGCTGGAATCCCTCGACCCGACCTCTGGCCCGGGAGTCGAAGTCGGCCAGGATGGGGTGGAAGAGGTCGGTGTCGAAGATGGAACGCTTGTCCTGCAGCACCATGGCCATCCGCTCCAGCCCCATCCCGGTGTCGACACCGGTCTGCCGCAGGGGCCTGACCGACCCGTCCTCGAACTGCTCCTTGTCCATGAACACGAGGTTCCACAGCTCAAGGAACCGTCGGCCCCGGCCGGGACGCTCGCCTGGCCCATCGCCGAACTCAGGCCCCAGGTCGTAGTGGATCTCGCTGTCGACCCCGCAGGGCCCGGTGGGCCCCGCCTGCCAGAAGTTGTCCTCCAAGCGCAGGACTCGCTCACTCGGGACGCCAGCCACCCGCTCCCACAGCCGGGCGGAATCGTCGTCTTGGGGATGAACGGTGTAGTGGAGACGGTCGGGGTCAAGCCCGAACACCTCGGTCACCAGCGCATGGGCGTAGCTGATCGCCTGTTCCTTGAAGTAGGCACCAAAGCTGAAATTGCCCAACATCTCGAAGAAGGTGTCGTGCTGAGGGCTGCTTCCGACCTCGTCTATGTCGACCGTCCGAAAGGCCTTCTGGCAGGACGTGAGCATCTCGGCGGGGGGCTTGCTCAGGCCCAGGAAGTAGGTCTTGAACGGTACCATCCCGGCGCTGACGAGCAGCAGACTGGGGTCATCCTTGGGCACCAGGGGAGCGCTGGGCACCAACAGATGTCCGCGCTGTTGGAAGAAGTCTAGAAAGTGCGCGCGAATCTGATCACTGAACAATGTGCAAGATCTCCAGGGAGGTCGGCCGGATTCTACCAGCCGCGCGGCCCGGCCAGAGGGGTCCGACCTCTGCCTCTACTCCGGCATCTCCCTCTTCAGCTGCTCCAGTGCCGCCCTCTGGAGCCGGCTCACGTGCATCTGGCTGATGCCCAGGCGGCGTGCCACCTCGGTCTGGGGCAGCTCCTCAACAAAGCGCAGTATGAGGATCTCCTGCTCTCGGGGCGTGAGGTGCTCCATGGCGGACCCCAACAGCTCCCGGAGCTCGATCCGGTTGAGGTTCTCGTCCTCAAGACCGATGCGCTCGCCCATCTCGCCGCTCTCATCCTGTCCGGGAGCCGGGGCGTCCAGCGAGACCGCCCGATGGGCCGGGCCAGCCTCCAGTGCCTGCAGCACCTCCTCCGGCTCCAGCTCCAGCTTCTGCGCGACCTCCGCCACCGTCGGGCTGCGGCCCAGCTCCTGTCCCAGGGCCTGCTGCACCCTGACCACCCTGGTATAGGTCTCCTGGAGACGCCGCGGCACCCTGACCGCCCAGCTCTTGTCGCGAAAGTAGCGCTTGATCTCGCCCAGAATCGTGGGGGTGGCAAAGGTGGTGAACTCCAATCCCATTCCCGGCTCGAACCTCTCTATGGCGGCAATCAGGCCCAGGTACCCCACCTGCTCCAGATCCTCCAGGGGCTCGCCGCGGCCCGCGAAACGGCGCGCCAACGACCTGACCAGGGCCGTGTACTGCTCCACCAGTTGCTCCCGGACCGAGGGGTCGCGACTCCGCCGGTACTCCTCGAACAGGCGATGCTGGAGTTCGCGGTCGTACCTGGGGGAGCTCAGGGAGGGCCGGAACCCCGCCTCGGTCACCGCCAGCGGTACTTGGCTAGACGGACATGCATCAGCCCGCTCCCCACGGCCTGGAAGTCAACGTCATCAGCGAAGCAGCGCAGCATCTGAATCGCCATGTCCAGCGCCTCGCGCTCCGCTAGCGAGCTGACCGTGCCTGCGACCGGCCTCTCCTGCACCTCGGTGCGCCCGGCGAGCAGCCGGACATCCACCCTGAGAGCGTCCTCCTGAACCCGGAAACCGATTCGGACCTTGGCGTCCACGAAGCCCTGGCTGCGAGCTGAGTTGATGGTGTGCTCACAGGCCTCGGCGATGGCGATGTTGAGCTCGTCCAAGGCTTCGACTCCGAGCCCGGCCACACTCGCCATACCTGCGGCGGTCCGCTTGGCCACGACGATGTAGTCGGGATCGGCCGGGATGCGCAGCTCGGTCTGGGTCACAGTCCTGGAACTCATCAATGGAGTGCTTGCCCGCGAGACGCCCAATTCAAACCCCCGTGCTGGCGCTTGGGGGCACCCGCCGGCCCGGCTCCGATCCCTGACAACCCAGGTGGGTGCGCCTCACGCGACTTTCCACTTCCTCTCTGGGAGGCTCGTGGGCCACACACTGTGTTGGCGCTCCCGAAAATAACATCACTAGGGTCGGGCGCTGGCAAACGGCGGGGCCCCAAGCCCCAGGCCAAGGTATCACGCCCCGGCGTCCCCTACCCCGGGAGCCACCTGCTGGCGTGTTCCCGGGGCCAGACGCAGCCCGACCTCCCGCAGTTGCGACTCCGCGACCGGCGTCGGGGAGCCGGTCATGGGGTCGCCGCCGCTCTGGGTCTTGGGAAACGCTATCACCTCTCGTATGGACGACTCCCGAGTCCCCAGCATCACGATCCGGTCGATCCCGGCCGCAAAGCCCCCGTGTGGAGGTGGGCCGTAGCGGAAGGCATTCATGAGGAAGCCAAACTTGCTCTCCGCCTCCTCGAGGCTGAGGCCCAGGGCCCGAAAGATTGCGGCCTGCTGGCCCGGATCGGTTATCCGCAGCGACCCACTGCCCAGCTCGACGCCGTTGCAGACGATGTCGTAGGACCTGGACCGGACCCGCTCCGGCTCGGTGTGAACCAGTCCCCAGTCATCCGGATGGGGCTGGGTGAAGGGGTGGTGTACCGATCCCAGGCGCCCGGTCACGGAATCCCTCTCAAACAGCGGGAACTCGGTCACCCACAGGAAGTCGAATCGGCCCGGGTCCGCCCACCCGAAGTGCCTGGCGGCGTGCAGCCTGACCGCCCCCAGCGCCGTGGCGGCGATGTCGGAGGGGCCGGCCGTGAAACAGACGCAGTCCCCATCCTCCACCGCCAACCTGCGGGCCAGCTCCTCCTGTTCCTCAGAGGAGATGAACTTCGCGATCGAACCCTCGAATTCCCCGCCCCGCCGCCACAGGTAGGCCAGGCCGGCTGCCCCATAGGTCCGGGCCACCTGGAGCCAATCCCCTTCCAGATCGCCCCTAGTGAGCTCGCCTCCTCCCGGGACCCTGAGCGCCTGGACGGTCCCGCCGGCGTCAACCGCTGCACGGAACACCCTGAACTCGGACCGGGCGAATACCTCGGTCACCTCGACCAATTCGTTGGCAAACCTGGTGTCGGGCTTGTCGGACCCGAACCTCCTCATGGCCTCGGCGTACGGCAGACGCGGCCAGGGAGTCGGAACCACAACCCGAAAGGCACTCTCGAACGCCCGGGATATCATCTCCTCCAGAACCGAGAAGACGTCCTCCTCGTCGACGAAGGACATCTCCAGGTCGAGTTGGGTGAACTCGAACTGGCGATCCGCTCTCAGGTCCTCGTCGCGCCAGCAGCGAGCGATCTGAAAGTACCGGTCGCAACCACCGACCATGCAGAGCTGCTTGTAGATCTGCGGCGACTGGGGAAGGGCCCAGACATGCCCTGGCCAGAGCCGGCTCGGGATGATGAAGTCACGGGCCCCCTCGGGAGTGCTGGGGATCATGGTGGGCGTCTCTATCTCGATGAACTCCAGCTCGTCGGCGACGTCCCGCAGTGACTTGATGAAGCGATGGCGGGCTCTCAGGTTGCGCTGCATCCGCGGGCGCCGCAGGTCCAGGTAGCGGTACTGGAGTCGCACCCGCTCCTCCGCCGGGGAGTCGTCGGATATCCCCATCGGCATGGCGTCGGCCTGGCTCAGCACCTCGCAACGGTCCACCGCGATCTCGATCTCACCTGTAGCAAGACTGGGGTTCTCACTGCCTTCCGGACGGCGCCCCACAGTGCCCTCCACGCGCAGGACCCACTCCAGCCGGGAGCGCTCGGCGACGAGATGGGCCTCTGGGGCCAGGGCGGGGTTGAACACCAGCTGCACCACTCCCGTGTGGTCCCGAAGGTCGATGAACGTCAGCCCGCCGTGGTCGCGGCGATGGCCCACCCAGCCGGCCAACACCAGGTGCTCACCGGCGTCAGCCAGCGACACCCGGCCACACATGCGCCTCTTCCTCAAGTGGCTCCTCCCATGTTCTTATCAAATCCCGCAACAAGCGGCCGCACCGCCTCCAGCAGCGTGGTGGCCGCAGCCGACGTCTGGGTGCCTGACCGCAGGCTGCGGACGGTGACCGCGTCCTGGGCTAGCTCCTCCTCCCCCACGATGACCACCACGTCCGCACCGGCACGTTCGGCGGCTCGCATCTTCGCCCGCAAGCTTCGACCCCCGACATCCGCGACCACTCCAAGTCCGGATCCACGGAGCTCCTCGGCAGCCTCGATGACCGCGGCGGCGGCCGTCCGATCTGCTGAGACGGCAAAGATCCTGGGCTCGGGCACGGGCTCGACCTCCCGGCAGAGCAGCGTCACCCTCTCCAGCCCGGCTGCGAAACCCACTCCTGGGCACCTGGGGTATCCCAGAGCCTCGGAGAGGCCGTCGTAGCGACCGCCGCCGAAGAGTGAGTTCTGGGCTCCTCGAAGGCTCTCGTGCCAGACTTCGAAGGCGGTCCGCTGGTAGTAGTCCAGCCCCCGGACCAAGAGCGGATTCAACCGATACGGGATGCCGTAGGCCCGAAGGGCCTGCTGCACCCGGCCGAAGGCGTCGACGCATTCCGGGCAGAGGTAATCGGTGGTCCTTGGTGCCGACTCCAGGAGAGGTGCCATTTCCGGATCCTTGCTGTCGAGAATCCGCAGAGGGTTGCGCGCCAGACGCTCCCGATCCAGGGCGGGCAGATCCGCCAGGTGGGCGGAGAAATGCTGCAGCAGAGCCTCCCGATACCGGGGCCGGCAGGCCTTGTCGCCGATGCTGTTCAGCTGCAGCGACGTGCCTCCCACTCCCAGCTCGGCCAACCACCTCCATGCGACCGCGATCACCTCGGCGTCCAGCTCCGGCTCCGACTCCCCGAGCACCTCAACTCCGAACTGGTGAAACTGCCGGTAGCGCCCCCGGCCGGGGCGGTCATAGCGGAACATCGGCCCGGCGTAACTGAGCCGGACCGGCAGGGGCGACTGACGCAGGTCGGACTCCCAGAAGGCCCGCACCACAGGGGCTGTGCCCTCGGGACGCAGCGTCAAGGACCTCCCTCCTCGATCCTCGAAGGTGTACATCTCTCGGCGGACGACGTCAGTGGCGTCGCCGACCCCTCTGACGAAGAGGTCGCTGGCCTCGAAGATCGGGGTCTGCAGGCGCCGGTACCCGTACCTGGAGGAAACCTGGACGCCGATTGCGACGGCGTGCTCCAAGGCGGCCAGACGCTCCGGGAGCAGGTCGTCGGTGCCACGGGGTCGGGAGATTCCAGCCACTTCGAGGCAGTTTAAGCGGCGGCGGTCCTCAGCCCACCTCGCGCACGACCTGGCGGACGTCCCGGATGCGTTCCAGTCGTTCGAGAAGCCGGCTCAACTCGGTCAGGCTGGTGACCTCCACCACCGTCGAGATGACGGCCGTGCCCGCCCCCTCGATCTCCACCGCGGCTCCGCTCAGATTGACCTTGCTCTCGGCGATGGCTGTGGCCACATCCCGCAGGAGACCGGTCCTGTCCTGCCCCTCGATGCGCAGGCGCACCGGGTACACCTGCCTGCTGTCCTCGTCCCATTCAACCTGGACGATGCGCCTGGGATCGCCAGCGTGGCGGATGTTGACACAGTCATCCCGGTGGACGGTGACGCCTCTGCCCCTGGTCACATAGCCCCGGATCGCCTCTCCGGGCACCGGCTTGCAGCAGCGAGCTATGTTGGTCAGCAGATCACCAAGGCCCGCGACCTTGACGCCCCCGCTGGGCGTCGGACGGGAGACGAGGGGAATCGCGGGGCCCGTCCCCGGGCGCGGCGAGCTGTCCTCCTCGCCCGCGACCCAGCGCAGGACGACCGCTCGCGCGGAGATCTCGCCGTACCCCACCGCGGCAAAGAAGTCCACGGGATCGGGGAGACGAAACTCCTGGGCCAGCTGCTGCAGGCGGGCGTTGGAAATCGACGCTAGGGCCGCGCCACGCATCCTCTTCAGTTCCCGGTCCAGAAGCTCCTTGCCACGCGCCACGTTCTCTTCGCGGCGTTCCCGTTTGAACCATTGCCGGATCTTCTCCCGGGCGCTGCTGGTCCTGGCGAAGTTGAGCCAGTCGCGGCTGGGCCCGTGCCGCTCCGATCTGGTCGTCAGAATCTCCACGATGTCGCCGTTCTGCAGCCGGTAGTCGAGGGGCACCATGCGGGAGTTGGCCTTGGCCCCCAAGCAGCGGTGCCCGACATCGGTGTGGATCCGGTAGGCGAAGTCAATCGCGGTCGCCCCCGAGGGTAGGGACAGGACGTCACCCTTGGGGGTGAACACGAACACCTCGTCCTGAAACACGTCCAGGCGCACGTGTTCCACGAAGCGCTCGGCGTCCAGCAGCTCCTTCTGCCATTCGAGCAGGGAGCGAAGCCAGCCAAAGCCCTGGTCCAACCGCTGGTCCGACCGCGTCCCCTCCTTGTAATGCCAGTGGGCGGCGATCCCCTCCTCCGCTGTCCGGTGCATCTCCCATGTCCTGATCTGGATCTCGACGGGCTCGCCGCCCAGGCCGACCACGGTCGTGTGCAGGGATTGGTAGCCGTTGCCCTTGGGCATGGCGATGTAGTCCTTGAAGCGGCCGGGAATCGGCTTCCACAGGGAGTGCACGACGCCCAGGGACGCGTAGCAGGCCTTGACGTCCTGGCAGATGACCCTGATTGCCACCAGGTCGTAGATCTCATCGATCGTCCGCCCCGCCTGTTGCATCTTGCGAAACACACTGGTGATGTTCTTGGGGCGGCCGGCCACCTCCGCGGTGATCCCACCTTCTGTCAACTCCCGTTCGAGCCGGGCTCGAGCCACCTCCAGGGCGTTCTCGCGCTGCTTGCGCAGGGAGAGGATCTCCGAGCGCACCCGCTGATAGTTCTCCGGGTCTAGTACCGAGAAGGCCAGGTCTTCCAACTCCGCCTTCATCTGCCACATCCCCAGCCGGTGCGCCAGCGGGGCATAGATGTCGGCTGTCTCCTGGGCTATCCGGCGCTGGCGCTCCTCGGGCAGGGCGCCAATGGTTCGCATGTTGTGGAGGCGGTCGGCGAGCTTGATCAGGACCACCCGGAGATCCTCCGCCATGGCGATGAGCATCTTGCGGATGTTCTCCGCCTGGACCTGGGCCTGGGAGTGAAGCTTGATCCGGCCCAGCTTGGTCACCCCGGCGACCAGCTTCTCCACCGTTTCGCCGAACTCCTCCCGTATCTGCTCGGATGTGATCGAGGTGTCCTCGACCACGTCATGGAGCAGGGCCGCGGCCAGGGCGTCCTGGTCCAGGCGCATGTCCGCCAGCAGGGAGGCCACCGCCAGTGGGTGGCTGATGTAGGGCTCCCCCGAGAGGCGCATCTGTCCCGAGTGCGCCCGCTCCGCCAGGGCATAGGCCCGCTCTATCGTCCCGACCTCAGCCTCGCCCAGGTAGGAGATCCCGGGAAGCATCTCAGCGATCTGAGTTTCCAATTCGTTGATTCTACCGGCGCGACAAGTGAGCCGACGCTGCCACCAAGGGCGCGGGGACCTGGCCCAGCCCCTAGCCGGTCCTCATCTGCCGAAGACCGACACCGCCGCGGTGCCGAGAAAGAACAAGAAGAGGTAGGCGATCGAGAACAGAAACAGACGCCGGGCCCAGATGTTGCCGGCCCGGTCCGTGAACACCCTGAGGCTCAGGAGCAAGAACGGCAGTCCGAGCCCCAAGGACACCAGAAGCTCCAGCGGACCGAGCCAGAGCGCCAGCAGGCAGCTGGCGAGCGTCATGATCACGGCATAGCCGAGGATCCCGCTCTTGGTGCTTCTGGTCCCCAGCACGACCGGCCTCATCGGGACGGCGACCGCCTGGTAGTCGCGCTTCAGGATGAGTGACAACGACCAGAAGTGCGGAGGTGTCCAGAGGAACACCAGCAGGAAGAGCGCCAGCCCCACGGGGCCAACCCCATGGGTGACTGCGGCCCATCCCACCAGCGGGGGCACCGCCCCGGCAGCACCGCCGATGACTATGTTCTCCTTGGTCGATCGCTTCAGCCAGAAGGTGTAGACCAGCACGTAGAACGCTCCGCCCGCGAGAGACAGAAGCGCCGCCAGGGGGTTGACCAAGGTGAAGAAAGCCAGGAACGCCCCCGCGCTCAGCAGAAGGCCGAATGCAACCGCGCTGGACGGGGCTATCCGTCCCGCGGGAACGGGCCGGTTGCGCGTCCGACCCATGACCGCGTCTATGTCGCGGTCGAACCAGCAGTTGATGGCGGACGCCCCCCCGGAGGCCATGGCACCTCCGGCCAGCGCGGCGATGCTGAGGCCCCACCCGGGGAAGCCCCGAGCTGCGGTCACCATGGCCAGGAACTCGGTCACCAAGAGCAGGCTCATCACCCCGGGCTTGGTCAAGCTCAGGTAGTCGGAGAGCAACCCGAGTAGCGTCCGGGGTTGGGGCAGGCCGCCGCTCAGCCAGCCCGGTGCCAGCTCCCGTGTGCCGCCCATAGCCTCCGCCGCCTCCCCGTCGACCATCGACTCCGCGATTGCGGTGATCCTCCATTGGAACGGACCGAGAGCTCGCCCATGTCAGGAAGGTTTTGGCCAGCCCGTGTGGATCATAGCTCCCCGGGAAGGGGCCCCATGGGCGGCGCTTGCGCGCCCGCTGGCGAGAGCCGAGAACGGGCCGGCACGAAGTCCGTCAGCGGCTCAGACTGGGATACGTGATGAATCAGTTCGGTGGGCGCGAGGTATGGCTGCGGCGGCGACCCGTGGGAATGCCGACGCCCGACTGCTTCGAGGTCGTCTTCAGGGAGCAGCAGCCGCAGCAAGGGCAGGTGGTGGTGAAGAACCTCTACTGCTCTGTGGACCCCTACATGCGCGGTCGAATGAACGACGGTCCCTCCTATGTCCCACCCTTCGCGATGGACCAGGTGATGGAGGGCCCAGCCGTTGGCGAGGTGGTGTGGGCTGAGCCCTCATCACCGCTTCGCGTGGGTGCGCTGGTGGTGCACAACCTCGGCTGGCGCGAGTACGCAACCGCCGAGGCGCGGGCCCTTTCACCGGTCGACGGGATCGCGGGGGTGTCGCCTTCGGCCTTCCTGGGGGCCCTCGGCATGCCCGGCCTCACAGCCTACGTGGGTCTACTCGACGTGGCGGGGATGAGACCCGGGGAAACGGTATACGTCTCAGGAGGCGCGGGCGCGGTCGGGGGCATGGTGGGACAGCTCGCCAAAGCGCGTGGAGCCGGGCTGGTCATTGGGAGCGCCGGGTCTGACGTCAAGGTCGACCACATGCGCCGCAATCTGGGGTTCGATGAGGCTTTCAATTACCATTCCGGCGATCTCGCCGAGCTCCTCCGCGGGGCCAGCCACGGCAAAGGCGTTGACGTCTACTTCGACAACGTCGGGGGTGACCACCTGGAAGCGGCCATCTCGGCCCTGCGGGTGCGAGGTCGGGTTGCCATGTGTGGGGCGATCTCCCAGTACAACGCGGTCTCCCCGCCACCCGGCCCGCGGAATCTCGCTCTGGTGATCGGCAAGCGTCTGCGCCTGGAGGGCTTTCTGGTCGGAGATCACATGGACCGGAGAAGGACTTTCATTGACGAGGTGGCCCCCATGGTCGCCGACTCGCGCCTTCTGGCCGACGAGACGGTCGTCGACGGAATCGAGCGCATGGCCGCTGCTTTCATCGCGATGCTGAACGGCGCCAATGTCGGCAAGATGGTGGTGCGGATGACGGCACCGGGAGAACCCACCGCGATCTGAGTCCCGCTCTCAACTGTCGCCTTGGGGCCCCCCGGGGGCGCACCTTCAACAGCTTGCCCATGAGCGCTTCACGTCCGCCTCACGACCCTCGTGTTGGACGAACCCAGCGGGTGGCTCCGGGGCACAGGGCCCCCGACACCCGAGTACCTTTGGGGTGATCCACTGGTGTGATCCACCGACCAAGGAGGGGCTCCGATGCCCGAGTACCGGTTAACTGTCAACGGGCAGGAGCTGACGGTCGTCGGCGACGGCTTCGAATCCCTGTTGGGGGTCATCCGCGGAAAACTCCATCTGCTCGGCACCAAATACGGTTGCGGCGAGGGGGAGTGCGGTGCATGCACGGTCCTTCTGGGAGACGCCCCGACCCTGTCCTGCCAGCTCGCCCTGGAAGCCGTAGGGGATCGCCCGGTGACCACCATTGAGGGCATAGCCGCGTCAGGGGGCCTCCATCCGGTGCAGGCTGCATTCCTCGAGGAGGCGGCGCTCCAGTGCGGCTACTGCACTCCCGGCATGGTGATGGCTGCTGTGGGCCTGCTCCGCTCCACCCCGAGTCCCGATGACTCGGCGATACGCCGCGGACTCGCCGGGAACCTGTGTCGTTGCGGGGCGTACTCCAGGGTAGCCAGGGCCGTCCACCGCGCCGCCGAGGGAAGCTCAACCGAGCCCCCGTCGGCCGCCCCTATGGCACCGGCTCTGAGCGACTCCCCGAGCGGGCACCCCATCGACCTCACTCCGGTGCGAGACCGGCGGTACTTTGACTTCCTGGGGGACGGCTTGGTGGCGGTGCTTCCTCCCGGAGGGTCCCCCCACCCGGCCTTCGGCACCCCCGACGGCGGCGCCTTCCTGCACCTGGGTAGCACCGGGCGGGTGACCGCCTTCATAGGCAAAGTGGATGGGGGCCAGGACAACCGCAGTGCCCTTACTCAAATGGTGGCGGAGGAGCTCAGGGTAGCGCCCGAGCAGGTCACTCTGGTCATGGGCGACACCGACATCTCCCCATTTGACGTTGGGACCTTCGGGAGCCGTTCCACGCCCGATGCAGGACTTCACCTCCGACTTGTGGGCGCAGCTGCCCGAGCCCGGTTGCTCGATCTCGCATCGCAGCGCCTGGAATGCCCCGTGGACCTCCTGACGGCCGCTTCCGGAGTTGTCGGTGCGCCGACCCTCGCACGCCGGATCGACTTCGCGGACTTGGTGGAGGGTCTGCACGAGATAGTGGAGGCCGACCCGGACCAAGCGCTGACGCCACCCACCCAATGGACGGTGGCCGGCCGCACCATCCCCCGGGTGACCTCTGCGGCGGCGGTGAGCGGGTCCAAGCGGTACCCCTCCGATGTGGAGTTGCCGGGGATGTGGGAGGGCGCGGTGCTGCCAACGCCGTTTTGGAGCGCGCACCTGCTGTCGGCGGACACCTCTCAGGCTGAGGCGATGCCGGGGGTGTGCGTCCTCCGTGACCGAGACTTCCTGGGCGTTGCGGCCGAAAACAGGGCCAGCGTGGTGCGGGCGCTCGCATCCATTCGAGCAGAGTGGAGTCAGCCACCCCTGGTTTCCGACGAGACCCTCTACCGCCATCTCCGCGACCACCCGAAGTCAATCGAAGGCTGGGGAGGAGCGGTGGATCAGAGCTGGGGCCCAGCGGAGAGCCCGCTGCCCACGTCCGCGCGCAGGCTCTCGGCGACGTACACGGTGCCCTACCTTGCGCATGTGCCCATGGAGACCAGGGCTGCCGTCGCCACGTGGTCAGGAGCCACGGTCAGGGTTTGGACGGGGACCCAGCGACCGTTTGCGGTTCGGCAGGAGGTTGCCGACGCTCTTGAGATCGATGTCGAGCGGGTCGAGGTCGTCGTGCCCGACTTTGGCGGCGGCTTCGGAGGCAAGCACACCGGCGAGGCGGCGGTGGCCGCCGCCCGCCTGGCGCGCACCTGTGGACACCCGGTGCGGGTCCATTGGAGCCGGCGCGACGAGTTCACCCAAGCCTACCTGAGACCGGCGGCGGTCATCGATGTGCAGAGCGCGGTGGGACCCGACGGCCGCATCCTGCGCTGGGACTTCCTCGACATAAACGCTGGAGCGGTGGGGATCGGCTTCCCCTACCGGGCGGAGGCTGGACGCCTTCGGTTCCAACCCGCCGACTCCCCGTTGCGGCAGGGCTCATATCGAGCCCTCGCGGCCACCGCCAACAACTTCGCTCGAGAGTCTCACGTTGACGAGCTGGCGGCGGCCGTGGGGGCGGACCCGCTCGACTTCAGGCTCCAGAACCTGAGCGACGCGCGCCTTCGCGAGCTGACGGTGCAGGTCGCCGACAGAGCGGGCTGGAGGACCCGGTCTCGCTTCAAGGGCCGAGGTATGGGGATGGCGGTCGGTCTCGAGAAGGATGGGCGGATCGCGACGGTCGTCGAGGTGGAGGTGCTCAACGGCCAGGTGCGGGTGCTACGGATAGTCACCGGCTACGAGTGTGGAGCGATAGTGAACCCAGGCAACCTGGCAAATCAGGTCGAGGGAGCGACCGTGATGGGTTTGGGACCCGCGCTCTTCGAGCAGGTCCACGTGCGGAACGGTGCCGTGGCCAACCCGTCCCTCCAGTCGTACCGGGTGCCCCGGTTCACCGACCTTCCCGCCATCGATGTGGTGCTGGTGAACCGCCCCGACATCGAGCCCGCGGGGGCGGGCGAAACCCCCATCATCGCGGTCGCTCCGGCCACGGCCAGTGCCATTTTCGACGCCATCGGAATCCGGCTTCGCGATCTTCCCCTCCGCCCGCCCACTGGCGGTTGAGGGCAAGGTTCGTGACCGCCTGGTTGGCTGCCAGGAACCCTGGCTGGGGGATGGCAGGTCAGCCAGGGACCGTGGCGCTCCCGACCCCGCACTCCTCACACTGATGGGCATGGAGCCCGCCATTCACTGGTTTCGGCGCGACCTCCGACTGATTGACAATCGAGCCGCTGCCCGGGCCGGTCAAGGCGGCCGCCCGGTGATCGGCCTGTTCGTCCTCGATCCGGCCATCCTGGGAAACCTGAGAACGGGGCCGAGCAGAGTCGCCCATCTCCTCGGGGCGCTGGCTGCGCTCGACGCCAGCATCCGCCGCCTTGGCTCGAACCTCGTGGTCCGCAGCGGCAACCCGCTTGAGGTCGTGCCCGCCGTGGCGGAGGAAGTCGGCGCCAGCTTGGTCACTGCGGTCCGAAGCTTCGAGCCCTACTCTCGAGCGAGGGACGATGCCCTGTCCCAGCGACTTCAGGCGGACGGTCGGGAACTTTGGTTGTCGGCGGAACAGCTGCTGCTTGATCCGCTGCACCTTCCGCCACTTCGCACTTTCAGCGCCTGCCGGCGTCGGTTCCAGTCCGCCTTGGCCGAGGGCATACCCGGTCCGACACGACCACCGACATTCCTTCCGGTCCCAGCCCTGCCCAGAACCGAGCCTCTGACGGCGCAAGGCCGGGGCCCGTCGCCGGCTCCTGAAGGCAGCTCGCCGCCCGGAGAGCAGGCGGCTGGCCGCCGACTAGCGGCGTTCATCAGCTCAAGGCTTGAAAGGTACGCTGCGACGCGCGACGACATTGCGGGGGACGGCACGTCCAACCTCTCCACAGATCTGCACTTCGGCAGCCTGTCGGTACGAACTGCGCTCCGCGCCGCGCTGGAAGCTGCCCGGGATGCTCCTGAGCTCGCGGGAGGGGCAGATAGGTGGCTGGAACAGCTCGCCTGGCGGGACTTCTTTGGGGGTGCTCTCTGGCACTTTGCGAAGCTCACCACCCAGGAGCATCGGGCCGAGTTCCGCCACCTGGAATGGCGCGGGTCCGAGTATGCGCTTGAGGCTTGGCGGCAGGGTGCCACCGGATACCCGATCGTGGACGCGGCCATGCGCCAGCTGCGAGCTGACCACCTCATTCACAACCGCTGTCGCATGATCGTCGCCTCATTTCTGGTCAAGGACCTCCACCTCGACTGGCGCCACGGCGAAGCTCACTTCGCGCGGGAGCTACTGGATGCGGACCTGGCGAACAACAACGGAGGCTGGCAATGGATAGCTGGCACCGGGCTCGACGCTCAGCCGTACTTTCGTATCCTCAACCCAACCGTGCAGGGCGAGAGGTACGATCCCAACGGGGCATACGTGCGCCGGTGGCTGCCGGAGCTGAGATACCTGCCGGATCGCTATGTCCACCGGCCCTGGGATGCCCCCTCGCCCCCTCGCGGATATCCTCGGCGGATCGTCGACCACGCTGCGGAACGCCTGGTGGCGCTGGAGCTTTACCGCGCCTGCAGCTCCCAGCGCAGCGACAGCTCGAGCCGCCCCTTAGAGGCAACCCCGGGCTGAGCGCACTTCTGCAGGCGATCCCGTCCAGCAGGCCTCTCGACATAGCCCGGTGAAACCTGGCATCTCCTCGCGGGTGGCGCTGGAAAGCCGTCCGCGAGCCTCGGGCCAGCTCCACCCGCAAGCCCCTGTCCGGGGCACCAAGGGAAGGCGGGCGTCCTGTTGGGAGCGGTGGTTGTTGATTCCCAGCTGTGCCGCCCACAGAGCGCCATCCTGGTTACCCGATGGTGCGGCCCTGGGGCCCGAGAGGGCGTGGATCAGCCGGGCTGTCCTGCCCGGCTGGCATCGAGCCGTAGACATGCCCCCGCAGCCACCTCAAATCCCAACTTGCGGTACAGGTCCGCCGCGGCCGGTGAGGTGTGCAACTCCACCCTTGTAAACCCGACCTCTGCGAGCCAGTCGATCAGGGCCTGCATGACGGCCTGCGCGTAACCCCGACGGCGGCACCGGGCGACGGTTCCAACCCATTGGATATAGCCGACGGCTCCCATGGGGTTGGTCGGAGAGGGCAACCGATGGTTGAGTGTGGCCGCGCCGCATGCTGCGAGGTGGTCAGGATCGTCGGGGTCGTCGACGACGAAAGCGTTCAAGTCCCGGCCCAACCGACCGGATAGCTCGGCAAGGGCCACCGACTTCCACGCCGTGTCCCGCCAAGGAAAACCGATCTCCGCGTACGTCAACTCCGCCAGCCTGACAAGCTCGGGGCCATCCGCCAGAGTGGCCGCTCGAGGCGAGCAAGGCCACACCCTCGCCTGGCTCACAAATTCTTCCTTGGTCGAATCGGTTCGCAATCGCCGCGCATCTCCTGGACGAGGGTGGTGTCGATCAGATCTTACGTGGCCGCCCAAAGTTCGAGCCAGCGAGCGGTGGCGCCTGCTCGCGTCTTAACCAGACAGCAGGTGTCCCTGCTCAAGAACTACGGCCCGGAGCCGACGCTCTTCGAGAGCACCCGCCGACCCTCGGTTTCGGCCATC
>JAJYWM010000053.1:0-3922 GCA_021791455.1 bacterium
CTGCCAGGGACTTCACAGCCGGAGACCGGGCAGCCATTCTCAAGGCACTCCGCCTACTCGACGAGAACGAAGAACATCCGCCCTTGCGGGTCCACATACTGGCTGGGGACCGAGAGGGATCGTGGTCGGCTTCTGTCGATGGGTCCCTCCGCCTCAGTTTCGAGCGGTTGGAGGCAGGACGCAAGCGGATGCTGACTGTGTCCAAGCACTACGACCGGTGATCTGGATCGGCGAGACCGCAACCGAGACCCCGAGAACCTGAACCGCCCTGCCCAGCGCGGGCCCCGCACACCTGCACTGACAAGCGGGATCCCCTCTTGCTCACACCCCAACCGCACGCGAGTCACGCCACCAGGCACTGAGCGTGTTGTCGGTCCGGTGTAACGAAGTGGGTGATGCGGTGTTTGTCGGCACGTGCAGGTGAGCCGGACCTCCAAGCCGCGCTCGGACGAGGTTGCAAGTGAGGCTCTGGCGTTCGAGATCGTGTATCAGCGCCTGGCCGGGCCGGTATACCGCTTCTGCCTCACGCAGGTCGGCGGGCCATCGGCAGCCGAGGAGGTGGCAGCCGATGCATGGGCTGCGGCATGGGCAGCCTTTGAACGTACCCACCCCGCCGCTGACGGCGTTGATGCCTGGGTGTTCCGGATCGTCAGGAACAAGGCCAAGAATCACCTGCGTTCGGCGCGGCGCAGATTCCGACTCTGGGCAGCACTGACCAAGGAGCGCGTGCCGGTCGCTGACGCCGAAGTGAAGGTCATCGAGAGGGCGGAGGCAGCCGCCGCGCTCACCTCACTCCAGACGATGCGCCCCATGGAAAGAGCGCTGATCGGGCTGCGCGTCTGTAGTGATCTCTCGTTCGCGGAGATCGGCGCAGTGATGGGCTGCTCGGAGGCGGCCGCCAGGGTCGCCACGCACAGGGCCCTCCTCCGACTCCGGACCCACATGGAGGGTAGGCCATGAATCCAGCCGACGAAGAGCGCAGCCCGTTCGAGTCGAAACTCCGGCAGGAGTTAGCGAGTGTTGGGGTGCCCGACTCCTTAGACAGCCGCATCGCGTCGCGGAGGCGGCGACGTCACGTCCGGCCGACGGGGAGCCTCACTTCACTGGCCGCCTTCGTCCTGCTCGTCATTGTGGCCACAGCCGCTGTGTATGCCGCGCTCCAACCCCGCCACGGACAGGCACCAGGAGGCGCTCTCGCTCCACTGGGACCCGTCTGCTTGGCGCCCGGATCCGTCGAGCTGGTGGCCGTGAGCGGAGCCTCTCCGCGGGATGTCTGGGCGGTCGGCGCGACCATCGTGAAGCTGAATGAGCCATGGCAGACCCTGGCAGAGCGCTGGACCGGAGCACGGTGGCAAGTGGTCCCGACGCCCAGCCCCGGGACCGAGTACAACATGCTGCTGGGAGTGGCAGTTGTCGGCCCCGGCGACGCTTGGGCCGTGGGATTCTCCCAGGGCAGATCCGGGGAGCGGCCGCTCATCGAGCACTGGGACGGACGCCGGTGGGTCGACGTCCCCTCGCCAAGCCTCGGCCTCACCGGCCTCACGGCCTCTGCCAGCCTCACGGCCGTCAGCGCGTCCGGCCCGGCGGACGCGTGGGCCGTTGGGTGGGAAGCCAACGGAGGGGCGGCGCAGCAACCGATCACTGAGCACTGGAACGGTACGACCTGGACTCTAGTTGCTTCGCCGCGCCTGCCCATGCCCGACCCCCGGGGGCCGGTCGGGGCGGTGCTGACGGCGATAGACGACATCTCTCTAACCGACGCCTGGGCGGTCGGATACTACACGGGCAACAACCGCAGCCAGGCGTTGATCGAGCACTGGGATGGGCAGAGCTGGCTCCAGAGCTCTCCCCCGTCCGTCGAAGACGGCGTCAGCTCCCTGACCGGTGTGGTGTCCTCAGCGACGGGAAGGCTGTGGGCGACAGGCGCTCCTGAAGGGCCTAGCTCTTACTACCCTGCGTTGGTTGTTGCACTAGAAGGAGGTCACTGGCAGGTGACTCGGGCAACGGGGACAGGCCACCTGTACGCTGCTCTGGCAGGGATGGCCATCGATCCTGGCGGGGAGCGCTGGGCGGTCGGCTACACCAGGGCAAGCACCCAGGCTCCAGAGCGCGCCCTCATAGTCCGTTCTAGTTCCCACGGCTGGACCACGGTGTCCGCGCCCAAGACCGGACCTGGTGGGAGCGCCCTGGTTGGAGTGACGGCCATCTCGCAGACCGACGCTTGGGCGGTTGGATCGGTCCCTTCGCTGACTTGCGGCGGCCCCGGGTATCCTCTGATTGAGCATTGGAACGGTCACCGGTGGGAGGTGTCCGTACTTGGCAAGCGACAATAGAGGACAACCGAGCACTCCTTACTTCGGCAGGATGTTGTCAACCCCCGCGACAGGCGGCGAGTCGGCCAGCGCGCGTCCGATCCTCACGAGCGTGCGTGGAGCCACCGGCCTGCCTGCCAAAGCTGCAGTTACGGTTGGGGCACTTACTCGTGCGGCCCGCGCGAGATCGGCGTTTCCCCAGCCACGGCGGGCCATCTCGAGCCGGAGACGGTCAGCTGCCAGAACAATGCTCATGTCCGATCCCCATGCCGGTCACCGTCCGGGCCGAGCGGGTCAGGATCGCTTGCTTTCGGCACCACACTGCGCACCGCCCACGCTCGGCCTGGTCCCGACTCCCGCGATGCTGGGCGTCTACGTCCCCATCCGTTAGACCTTCTGCACCCAAGGCCGTGGGGGCCCCCCAACACCAACTTCCTGCTGCGCCTGGCCATGGCTGTTCTCCAGGAGCAGCACCGCGGGTGGCAGGACGGCAAGCGCCACTTCTCCCAGGAGGCCCTGGCCTTGCAGTAGCAACGGGCCATGAGGTCACCGCCGCCGAAGTCGAAGCCGCTCGGACGGCGGCCCCGGAAATGGGCCTGGTCCCGGGCCGGCGTCGAGTACACGCGCCTGCGCACCCGACGGCAGCAGAGCCGATCAAAGTCGTCGAGGGCCGGGGACCAGCACTCGACGTCGCAGTACCGGTCCAGCCGCGAGATCCCGAGTTGAGGCCCGCTCCGCATCACGCTCGCCGCCAGCCACTTTGAGATCTCGGCCTGGGCCCCGTGCACGCCCCGGGAGAGGAGATAGGCGGAATGCGTCTGGATGAAGGCCGGCGGGAAGGGGGATCGCGCCCCGATCGCCACCTCTATGTTGGGCGAGCTGGCCCAGAACGGGTAGCTCCTCCAGCCGTGGGGGCGGATGGCCACCGAGAGGGACTGTTCACCCTAGGTGACCACCTGGAGCTCCTTCGAGGACTGCGCCTCCTTCTTCAGCACATCCAGGAAGACCAGGAGCCCCTCCTGGAGCTCCCCGCAGACCGAAAAGTGGAGGGTGTCCACCCCCGAGCTGAGGATCCGAAGCCCACCCATCACGAGGGACCTGGGAAGTCGTCTGAACTCAGGCATGTATTTTCCCACCACTGTGAGACAGGCACTAGTGGTGGCAGGGAGGCCCTGCCGGACCACCGGGCGAGGAGCAGCTGGCGGCTCTCCTCCAGGGAGCAGTCCACCGCCTGGAACTCCTCCATGGTCTCCTCCTGCCAGATCGCCCGTCCGGGGTGCGGCGGCAGCAGGGCGGCTCTGTCGCTGTCCAGGAGGATGTAGCTGTTCACGGCGGCCCAGACCCGGAAGGCCACTGTGCCCTGCAGGTTGGCCTTCAGCTGCCCCGGCACCGCCTCGGCATCCGGGCGCTGGGTGCAGCAGACGAGGTGGACCCCCACCGACCTGCCCAGCCTGGCGATCTCCCCGAGCCGCCCGCTGGCCGCCTGCTGGGCGGCGCGGGCGGCCCGGTCGTCGCCCAGGTCGCGGCAGGTGAGCTCCGCCACCTCGTCCACCACGACCAGCAGCCGGGGCCAGCTGGGCGGGGCAGCCTCGCGCGCCTCCTCGAGCCGG
>JAJYWM010000053.1:3932-8702 GCA_021791455.1 bacterium
CTCCTCCTGGAGGTGACCCTCTACCCCATCCACCTCTCTGCTGCTACGCCTCATCCCCACCCCGTGATCTCTGAAGCTCCTTTGACATCTCCTACCTCCTGTGCTGGCTGGTACTCCGGCCCATGTGGACCGGTCCAGGTTAGCAGGTCCGTCAAGGATTTCAAGAGGTGGCGCGGACCACTTTTGAAGACCCCGGGGGAGGTGCCCGGGAGGCGATCGTCCCAGACGGACCGGCGGTCTGGGGATGGTTCTCAGGACCCCTCTTGGACCCGGGGAAAGACCAGGGTCCTCATGTCCCCTGGCAGATGGCTTTCGATCACCGCCACCACCTGCTCCTGCTCCCGCATCACCCGGTACAGCTGCAGCACCGGCACCCCGTCCGGCAGCGCCAGCAGCGCCTTCAGGTGGGGCGTGGGCATGGAGGCCTCCACCACGTCCTCCCCCTCCTCGCCGGGCAGCCCCTTGAACTTGAGCAGGTCCAGGAGCCAGAAGCCGCTCACCTCCTCCTCCCGGATCTGGGCCCTCTCCTCCGCCTCCGGGTGCAGCCACACCTGGGCCAGGATCGGGGCCCCGGTGACATCTATCCCGGTCCCCTCCTGGACCAGCACCACGGTGCCCGGAGCCACCTGGAGAAGCTCCGCCACCCAGGGATGACTGGGATCCTACGATTGCTGTCCCCGATCAGGCCCTGAACCTTGAAGGCCCGTTCGGTGGAGGGCTCAGATGCCGGCTCCTCGGCCAGCCCTACACGTGGCCGGGCGGTTGCGACCGCCCTGGCCTCGACGCGTCGGCGCTCGGCCTTGGGATCCCGGACGAAGCTCCCGGAGCCGTGCTCGGACTCCACCCTCCCCTCCCGCTTCAGCACCCCCAGGGCGAGCCGCAGCGTGGCCCGGGTGACGTGGTACCGGGCCATGACCTTACGCTCCGACGGGAAGGCCACCCCCGGAGGCAGCCTTCCCTCCTCGATCTCTTGCCGGAGGGCCGTCGCCAGCTGCTGGTACAGCGGCTCGGAGCTGCCTCGGTCCAGGACGTACCTTGCCATAGGTGCCGCTGATCTGGTCCGGACCAACCTCGCAACCGGTACAGGTGGACCGAGGTACTCCGCGCGTCGCCCTCCCGGCCTGCTGCGGTTCCCGAACACCCGGGACGGACCGGGCATCCACCAGGGACAGTGGTCCTCTTCCGCCCCCAGGGCGAGCCGCGCGCCCTTCGCTCCAGTGGCCTTCGACTTCGAGGCGTCTCCGGAGCGTCGACCACTTGTGCGTCGAAAGGACGTCTGTCGCGCCTACGTACTCCCGTGCACTGTTCAGTCGGCGCTGACAGCCACTAGGGGAAGAAGCGTTAGCGACCGGTACTCCGCCGCAGAATACGTCTCGTCGAGGACCCGGAAGTCGAGTGCCTGGAGTTCGATTCCGACGACGGCGGCTCTATCGCGGCAAGCATCCCACCACGCTGTCCACCAGGCCCGCAGCTGTGGCCCGAGTGGCGCCGTGCACACGACGACGACTTGAGCAGTAGTAGGGGACAGCCGACTATCAAGGCGAACTCCCACTTCAGGCACCAGATTGTGCATCTCGGCGAAGAGGGAGGAGTCGTCCCTACGGAGGGCGCGCAGGGCGTCGCTAAGTGGCTTTTGAACAGCGGCGACGAAGGAACCCCCGAATGCCGGACGACCACTTAGATACGCAAGCCGTTCGCCCACGCGCTGCCGCGACTCTTCGCTTCCAAACCCATCGATGGGCGTCTGTGCGGCCAGCCACCCCTTCTCTACCGGGAAGGAGATGCGAAAGTCGGCAACGTGGAAACCTGGCAGCAGTCCCGGAACGTGCAGCAGGCGACGCCACCCCTGTCCGCCCCGAAGCATGCGCTTGTCGCCAGAGTTCAAGTCGCCGTCCATGTCGTACACGGGAACGAGCTGAACCCAGGGCCAGACGGGGGTCTCCGTGTCCTCTTCGACGATGTCGCAGGTCTGCGTGATCACCATCCCGTACGGCGGAGCCACGGACATCGGGAAGTACACGACCTCCGGTTCCAGGGGCTCTCCCGAGCGCCGCAGTTCGTCAGCGAGGCGCCGACTCGCTACCCAGACTGGCACCCGTGGATCGGCCAGATAGGCAAGAGGCGGCCGGGCGACCACGTCTCCCTGTCGAAAAGCTCGCAGCCTATCGAGGACGCCCGCGGGCCAGTCCTTGGCCGAGCCAGGCAGGCCTGCGCCGATCACACCGGCCCCTCCACACGGTCAGTCGCGATGCCGGGTGCGATGAGCGGCACGGACGAACAGCTCTGGTCTTGGAGGGGTTTCCGGACGTGTGGGCTCCTCGAACTGGACAGTCCTAGCGTCGCGCACTGGTGCTTCGAAGAGGATGGGGGCCGCTTCCGACACTAGGTTACGGAGTCCGTCCTCGGTGCCTAGGAGTTCCCGGCGGGCGCGGCCACCAGCTGCAGCTGTGGCGAGCCAGACCCGAGTGCCGTCTTGTCCGAGGCGCTGAGTGAGCGATCCAACGAGGGCGTGGATATCGAACAAGCGGCGGACGGTCGCCGGATAGGGGTCCGTCCCCTCACGCCAGTTCTTGATTGACCGTGGTGAATAGCCCGCTACCTGGGCCACGTCGTCCCGTCCCATCCCAAGCCAAGACTGGATGTCGGCGACCGCGGAGAGCGCCCGGCCTGCGGCCGACAGCGGTGCTGGCGAGCGGGAGATCGGCAACTCCTCACCCGCCCGGACTAGCTCGGCTGGACTCGTGTCCACGGGCACGACGAACACCTGCACCATCTCTGCCTCGGCAGGGACACTCGAGATGTCCGTGCACATCGTTGCGACCAAGCGCCGCTCAAGGTAGGTGACTAGCACACTCCGGAGGAACAAGGGTCTCCACTGCGAATCTGGTGACCACCTGTGGCGCACCGCCCACCAATGCGCACGATCGCTTTGGGAAGTACCGCGGAGCATGACCGGCGTCGCCTCGTCGCTGAAGGTCGGCGTCCTCGCAGACGCGTCCGGCCACCAGACGTGCTCGCTGACGAGACTCGTCTGCTCCATCATCCACCGCCCAACAGGTGCTCGTAGAGTCGAGGCGTCAAAGCGGCCTGGAAGGCGGACAGCGCCAGCTCGTGGAGGCCCTCGACTCCTTGACGGACAGCGCCGGCCGAGAAGGCACGCGCCCGCGACAGGGAGCAGTCGTAGTCGAGCAGGTAGGGCCATGCCTGACCTGCCGCTGGGCCCTCGAGCAGGCACCCGTGGCGCAAGACCACCTCCATACCGTCCCCTCCATCCAGTTGCACGACTTGTTGGATGCTCTTGATAGCTGGCCCGAATGCGTCGTGCAGAATCGGACCCAGTAGCCGCTCGTCGATCCATCCGCCCCACTCGCTGGGAGTGGACATTTTCGGGTCGGTGATTCGATCGATGAACCGCAGTCCGAGGCGCTGTTCAAGGCTCGGTTGCAACTCACGTTCTACGAGTCCCACCAGTTCTGAAAGCCGCTCAGAGAAGTCGTCCCAGTCGGTGTATGCCCTAGTCTCCAGGGAGACGAACTCGGGCATCAGAACGACGGTCCAGTTCCGGTCGGTAGATCGGAAGTTCCAACCGCGCTGCTGATCGGCGGCAGTTGAGACGCCCGCTGGCCCCCCAAGGATGTTGATGGCTACGCCGGATGCCTCTTCGACGGTCGGGTACTTCTCCGCAAGGTGCGCATGCACCGCCAAGGCTCGTTTGGCATCGGCCACCACGAGATTCCGCTCGTGCCGCACTTGGCAGACCACGAGTTCGAGCGGCGAGTGCTGGAGAGGCTCGGGCCGCGGAGCCTGAAGTTGAAGTCTGGGCATCTGCCTACCTCGTCCCTAGGCGTGAGACCCGGGGTATCCGTCCGGGCAAGTTGCGGGTAAGTTGCAGTGTACACCCAATCGGGACACCGGGGCGCTCTCCGAGATCCACGGCGTCCCTCGAGGGCCGTGTGGCCAGATCGATAGCCGCCGGGAAGGAACCGCGATGACAAGATGGCGACGGTGCGGGGCAGTGCTTCGGGTCCTGAGCGGCATCCCCAAGTGCCGAGCTTGGTACTCGCACCGCCTGCTCTCGCAGAAGCTTCAGAGCGCCAGCTGACAATGCACCCCGGCTTGCTCGCTCAGTGTCCTGCGAGAAGGGCCCTCGCCACGGCCTCGTACGCATCATCCTGGCCAAGGTGGGCGTAGTGCTCGGCGATCACCCGTTCAGAGGCACCGGCGATTGCCGCCAGCTGGATCGGGTTCATCCCTTTCCGTAGCATCTCCGTCATCCAGGAGTGTCTCAGAAGATGCGGATGGACGGCTTTGCCGAGGTTCGAATCTCGAGCCACACAACCTACCATCTGGGCCACGCCGGAATCGGTCAGCGGCTCGTACTCGCCGCTGGGGCCTCGCCTAATCGAAGTGAAAAGGCGGACTCCTTGCCGGGCCGGACCTTGAGACCGGGCCAGACGATCCAGTCTCCGGGCCAGGTCGGGGAGAACAGGCACCAGCCTCTCGCGGTCCCCCTTGCCGTGGACCCTGAGGTAGCACCGGTTGCCGGTTCTCCGGATGTCCCCCGCCGTCAATCCGGTGAGCTCTGAGAGGCGGAGACCGCAGTCCGCAAACAGGCGGATGATCACCTTGTCGCGCTCGGTGCGGGCCGCATCCTCAAGCCGATCGACTTCGTGCCGAGTCAGCACCTCCTTCTCCCGGCGGGGTTGCTTGGGAAGTTGGGGCCTACCTGAGACCTCTTCGCCGACGCGCTCCGCCCATTGGAGCAGATCG
>JAJYWM010000165.1:0-2786 GCA_021791455.1 bacterium
CATGAGCTCCAACGGCTGCACGTGGGCACCTTCTGGGGTTCGGCGGGCCGCTGTCTGCAGCGCACCGAGCTCGCGCCCCGCCAGGCCGAGCTCATGAAGGCACTGAAGGTCGCCGAGCCCCCGCTCCTCCTTGCCTTGGAGGACACCCCTCGTACTTTTGCTTGACTGACCGGACCTCAGCCTGGGCCCTACGCCTCCCCTTGGCGCCTTGCCAGTTTCCCGGATCCGTTGGTCACTTTCTGCTTCACGCCGTCACCTCTGCTGCGGAATCCGGGCTTCGGGCGGATCTTACGTGAACGGGGAAGCGCAGGACGTATCTGGCTTCGATGATGTCTGCAGTCGGTTCCGCTAACGGACACGACTCTCGATGAGCGAGATTCCCCCGGCATCCTGGCCCGTTAGGTCGCCTCGTCGAGGCTGTGGGCGATCCATCCGGGGGTGTCGCAACGCACCGGCGATACTCCGACGAGGGTCGCGAGGTCAGACTCGAGGCGCTCGAGCTGTTTGGCGCCGATCTGCCGTTTCCACTTATCTCGCAACTCGTCGAAGACGGCTTCGCCTACCTGCATGACCTCGAAGCCGAGCGCCGTGACCTGAAGTCGTTTGCGACGGGCGTCGAGCGGATCCGGTCCGCGTGCCACGTAGCCGCGCTCCTCCAGCACCGTCACAGTCTTGGCGGCCGCTTGCTTGGAGACCGATAGCCGGCGACCCAGCTCCGAAGCATTGTCGGCGCCCGCCGCGATGGCTCGCATCGCGAAGTCATGGACAGGGCGCACGTCTACGTATCCGCGCTCAGCGAGCTCCAAGGTGGCATCGTCAACCAGAACCCGAAATCCTCCGAGCAGGAGCAGTGCGAGGTCGGCGCCCGAGCGTGCGATGGAGCTGATCATAAAGCAGACGTCTTGACAAGGGCAACCTGGTTGTCTACTCTTTAGACAACCAGGTTGACGAGATGAGGGAGCTTAACATGAGCGCAACAGACGAGCGGGCCCGACTGGCTGGGGCGACGCACCGTTACGCCAAGGTCAACGGGACCGAGCTCCACTACGTGGCTGCGGGCACTGAAGGGACTCCGGTTCTGCTTGTCCATGGGTTCCCCGAGACGTGGTGGACCTTCCGCAAGCTCATCCCGCTGCTGGCCGCCAGCCACCGTGTCTATGCGGTGGATCTGCGCGGGTTCGGTGACTCTGACAACGGGCCAGGCGCCTACGACAGCAAGACCTCCGCCGAGGACCTGTACCGACTGATCGAACAGCTCAACGTCGGCCCGGTACACCTCACCGGCCAGGACATCAGCGGGGCGACGGTCTTGCGTCTCGCCGCTATGCACCCCGATCAGGTGCTCAGCTTGACCGCGATCGAGATGGGCCTACCCGGGTTCGGTCTTGAGAGGCTGGCCGACATCACCCACGGCGGTACCTGGTACATCGGCGTTCTTGCCACCCCCGGGATCCCCGAGATGCTCCTCGCCGGGCGCGAGCGCGAGTTCCTCGGACAGTTTGCCTTTCCGGCCATGAGCGTCACCCCCGGAGCAATCACCGACACCGACATCGACGAGTTCGTCCGCACCTACTCCCGTCCAGACGGCTGGCGCGGAGCGATCGGCCTCTACCAGTCGATGCTCCAGGAGGGCCACGAGATCGCAACCGTTGTCGCCAGCCACAAGCTAAGCATCCCGGTGCTGGCGATCGGAGCTGGAGGCGGCAAATTCACCTTCGCAACAATGAGCCAGGTCAGCTCCGATCCAGTCCGGTCAGTGACTCTCGAAGGCGTCGGCCACTACGCAGCCCTAGAGGCACCCGAGAAGGTGGCGCACGCTCTTCTCGACTTCTTCGGAATCGTCGACGCGTGAAGGGACGCCGACCTGCGCCACCAGGTTGCCCGTCCCCGCTTTTCCTGGCCGGACCGTGCGCTCCTCGCGACGTTCGCCAAGCTCGCACCACGCGAAGGGTGGGCAACGTTCCTCTTCACTTCAAGAGCCTGCTTAACCGAGACGTGTGCCTAGGATTCTAGCCTCCAGCCGACTCCGATTTGCGGCCCCTTGATCTCAGCCAAGCCTGAATCTGCCCGTGCCTAGGCCGCCCACCTGCGGAACCCGGGAGATTGGCCCAGCCAATTTGGGCTGGTCGGCCCTTCGGCAGATTGGCTACCATGGCCTTGGCGATGGAGCTCGCCATGGGCCGCCGTGATGGCTGATGGCTCCTGCAAGCGGGGTGGGACGTGCGCAGGAGGGTCGGTTTGCGTGAACAGAGGAGCCCAGCGCGGTGGTCGGGGCTAAGGCGACGATGGCGTCGGCCCCGCTGAGCGCGGTTTCGCCGCCTGGACAGCTCGAGGGCAGCCGCGTTGCCTGATGGGACCGGCGCTCCTGGCACTTATCAGCCCGGTTGTCTGCTGTACGTCCGTCCCTCTGAATCGGGCTCGGGGCAGATCGAGCAGCCAGCCTACTTTCGCGATCTCAACTTGGATCAGGTTGAGGCCGCCCTGTTCGAGGGTCGCGCGGACTACGGCTTGGAGCCTCTCTTCCGCCAGACGCTTCTTTCCGAGGACGAGATGAGGCATCGGCACGCCGTCTTCCGCGACCTCGAGGATGCTGAGCTGGCGGAGGCACTCCGCGAATTCGCCGCCTCTCTCAGCGGGATTCGTGGGGACCTTGCGAGGATTGAGGCTCAGCGCCACCGATGGCAGAGGGCCCGGCTGTGGCTCGACGCAGCCCAAGCGTACTGTGACGGCATTACGAGGCTGCGGCAAGCCCTGGGAGAGAGAGCGCTCGGGTCAACGGGACTGAC
>JAJYWM010000165.1:2796-8577 GCA_021791455.1 bacterium
AGAGGCTACCTCGGCGACTACGTTGAGTCTGCGAGGTTCCAGACGCTGGCCTCGGACGCGAGGAACTCCTGTCGTGCCCTGGCCGAGGTTCGCTATCTGGTCAAGCTCAAGGGGCTGCACGTGTCGGTGCGCAGGTATGCGGGCGAGCCCGACTATGGCGAGACCGTCACGAAGACTTTTGCCAGGTTCCAGCGGGGTCATGACAAGGAGTACCGGGCAGAGTTCCAAACCAGGACGTCCCTCAACCAGGTGGAGGAGCGCATCCTGGACCGGGTGGCGATGCTGTTTCCCGACGCCTTTGCGGCGTTGGACCGCTTCAGTCGCAATCACCCGGATCCACTCGACCGAAACATCTTGGCGTTCGAGCGGGAGATTCAGTTCTACCTCGCCTACCTTGACTACTTGGCCCCCCTCCGCAACCTCGGACTGGCGTTCTGCTACCCCGACGTCGATGCCTCTGCCGGGATCACCGAGGCGCAGAATGTCTTCGACCTCGCCCTGGCAAAAAAGTTGGGGGACGGCAAGCGGCTCCCGGTGCTGAACGACTTCGCGCTGACGGGGTCTGAACGGGTCCTCGTCATCACCGGGCCGAATCAGGGCGGAAAGACCACTCTGGCGCGGACATTCGGGCAGGTCCACCATCTCACGATGCTGGGCGTGCCGGTCCCGGGAACTGAGGTTCGCCTGAGGGGCGCGAGCCGCATCCTGACCTGCTTCGCCGGAGACGAGGATGCCTTGGGCGGCAGGGGAAAGCTTGAAAGCGACATACGCACCATAGTGGAATTGGTGGCGCGGGCCGACTCCAAGAGTGTGTTCATCATCAATGAGCTCTTCTCCTCCACAACGCTCGCCGACGCTAGATCCCTGGGCAAGGCGGTATTGGAGCGACTGATCGCCGCAGGGGCGACCGGCGTCTACGTCACCTTTGTCGATGAGCTGGCATCACTCGGCAAGGCGACGGTGAGCATGGTGAGCCAGGTGGCCGACCACGACCCCACCCTGCGCACCTACAAGGTCATCCGCGCCCCGGCGCGGGGGCTTGCCTACGCGGTCGAGCTCGCCGAAAAGTTTGGGCTCAGCTATGAACAACTTCGGCGCCGGATCGTGCCATGAAAGTCCATCTCATGTTTCGCGACCACGACTTCGACCCTACTGGCCCGATACCCGAGGAGGCGTCGGAACTGATCCAGGACCTGGGCCTGACGCCACTGCTCGACGCGATGTCCGGGGGTGACAGGCTCCTGTCCGAAGTGACGCGAGCGGCCCTGCTCACCGGCTTGGCAGACCCCGAGGCGATCCAGTATCGGCAGCAGGTCCTGAATGACTGTCTTGATCACCCGGAGCTCGCGCGGGAGCTCTATGAGATCGCGGTGGAGGCGCTTGCCGCCCAGCGCAGGGTCTTCACCTTTGGACGCCAGGCTCCGTCGGGGATCTTGAGATACGCGCTCCGGGTGATGCGGATATTGCTCGGACCGCTCAGGCGAGTTCGCGAGCTTGCCGACCAAGCCCCAGACACGCTGCGTTCCGAGGGCATTCTGAACATGTTCCGCACCGTCCTCGAGGAGCTCGACGACGGCTATTTCCACGACGTGGAGGAGTGTCTTGCGGGGCTGGAGTTCCGCGACGGGATCACTGTCGGAGCAGGTCTTGGGCAGGGCAACGCTGGGGACAACTACTACCTGAGTCAGCCCCCGCAGGTTTCCACCGGCTTCCTTGAAAGGATCGGCCTGGGCCGTCGAGATCCCGCTACGTTCGACGTGGCACCGCGCGATGAGGCAGGCGCCCGGGCGTTGGCGGAACTGGCAGATCGTGGCATCAACTCAGCGGCCAGCGCCCTGGCCCAGGCGGCCGATCACGTGGTCGCCTACTTTGGCGCGCTGGCCGCCGAGGTCGGGTTCTACATCGGTTGTCTCAATCTCGCCGACAACCTGGCCAGTCGAGGTCTCCCCTTCTGTATTCCCAAGCCCGCAGCCAACCTGGCCCTCTCGGCACAGGGCCTTTACGGGCCCAGCTTGGCCCTGGTCACTCAGCAGAGTGTGGTGGAAAACTCGCTGGCCGCCGATGGACGGGCGCTGATTGTCATCACCGGGGCGAACTCAGGTGGCAAGTCAACCTTTCTGCGGAGCCTGGGCACTGCCCAGTTGATGATGCAAAGCGGCATGTTCGTGACCGCGACTGCGTTCGAGGCAGCCGTCGGCAGCCGGGTTTTCACTCACTTTGCCCGCGACGAGGATCCCACCATGGCGAACGGTCGCTTGGCCGAAGAGCTGGCCCGGATGAGCCGCCTGGCCGGGGCAATCGACGGTCGCGCACTCGTGCTGCTGAACGAGTCCTTCGAGTCCACCAATGAGGCCGAAGGATCCGAGATAGCCCGCCAGGTGATCCGCGCGCTGCTGGAGGCTGGCTGCCGGGTCGTGCTGGTAACTCACCTGTACGACCTTGCCGACAGCCTATACCAGCGGGGCAACCCCGGGACGCTGTTTTTGCGGGCGGACCCGGCAACCCACGGCGGCCCGACTTACGTGCTCACCGAGGGTCCGCCACGACCGACCGCCTTTGGCCCGGAGCTGTTTCGCAAGATGGGTGGGTGGGAACTGCCCATCAGCGTCGCTGGAGCATCCACGCCAGGGGATGCCAACCCGCCGGACGGCGGCCCTATCTAAGTCAGGCGCCGGATCTGGAGCTGGGGCGGCCCAGTTGGCCCCGCGCGAGGTCGGCTGCGCACCCGAGCAGGTACCAAAGCCAAAGGACTAATAAGGGCCACCGGGCCTGCAATGCAGCCCATCTTCGGCGCTGCAACTCGGTGCCCTGAGCTGGCCAGGAAGGGTGAGCTGGCGAATCGGAGAGTGTGGGAACAGCGGGAGGTCGGAGGAACCCACTCGGAAGAGACCTGACTGGCCTGACATCCCGCCAATCAGGCAGCGGCCTCCAACCGCGCTGCCTCGGGTGAGCCGCCGCCACTATCGGCGGCCCGCAAAGACGGCGCTCTCCTGCTGCAGGGAGGCCAGCAGATCATTCGCGACCGTCAACCCAAGCGGGGTCACCGCGACCAGCATCCGCCTTCGGTCCAGGCCATCTTTAGAACGCATCGCCAAGCCGCGACGCTCGAGGCGGTCCACGACTCGACTGAGGCCGCTCTGACTGAAGCCGCTCGCCTCGGCCAGCTGTGACATCGTGTGCTTGCCGCTCTTGGCCCCCGCCAGTCGCAGCAACGCTTCGGCATCGGCCCAGCCCAGGTCCACCGAGCTGAGTGACCGCCTCTCCAATGCGCAGCTCAAGGCCCTAGCCCGGGAGAGCAGGTCGAGTGCACCCCTGAGGGACCCGGGTGCGTCCTGGCCGGCGACGCGGGATGGCGAGGCAGGGGACACAGCATCGCTGCGCTCCTCGGGGTGGAATGGAAGACGTGCAGCGTGCTCCGAAATTGCGGAGCGGGATATCTCCAGCCCAGTCGTGCTTCCACGGGCACATCGCGACAAGCCACTACCCTCGCTGACGGTATGCCAGCAGCTGTCGAGTAGAAGCCATCAGCCAGCCGTTCCGACTTGCGCGGGCCCCCTCGCGTTGCGTTCCCATCATGCCACGCTAAGCCCGATCTTTGAGTGCGGAGACGTACTTGCAAGCACCGGTCCGGCAAGGGCCTGAGGATGATCCCGCAGGAGAGAGCCGGCCCTGGCGAGCCATGGGCAACCGCTGTCAGTGAACCAGCAGAACAATGACGAATACCGCCACCAGGTAGAGCAGATAGAGGTTGACGTGGCCGGACTGGAGGCGGCTGACTCGCTGCGACAGGCCGCGCGCCCCCAGCACCAGGGGGCGGTACAGGTAGGTCTCCACGGGCTCGACCACCCGGCGCACGTAGCGCACGGAATGGGTGAAGAAGGGCGCCTGGTGGTAGTCGCGCTGAATCTCCCTTTGGTCCCGGAAAACCCCTCCAAATGTCGAGCGGAACAGATTGGTGAAGCTGCTCGGCGTGTACTGCATCGTGGGTCGGTAGGGTTCACCGGCGCCGCTCCACACCGGAGCCTGCCTGACCTGGCCACGCCGCCCCAGCCGCAGGGCCAAGGCGGTCAGCACGATGATCGCGCAGATGCTCAAGAAGATGAAAGTGGGCGAGATGAACGCGTAGTTGAAGCTGGTGGGAACCACAACCATACCGTTGGCATGCAGAATCTGGCTCAAGAATGTGCCTCCCACCCGGATCGGGAGGGCGAATTGGCGCGGATGGAGGAAGAACGGCGGCAGCAGGGAGTTGAAAAGGCCCGGCACCCTGGTGGCGTCGGCCACGGAGGCGACGGGCCCACTCATCCCGAGAGGCGGGATCAGGGCGGTGACGATCGCGACCGCGGCCGTCGTCGCCATCCCGAGCCTCATGGTCAGGGGAACCTCGCCGGCATGCTCCGCCCGGCGGCTGCGCGGCGCCCCCAGGAAGGCCCCGCCGAACACCCTGACATAGGTGGTCGCGGCCAGGGCAAAGGTGAGAGTCAACAACATGCCCGCCGCCGCAATGTAGAGACGGCTTTCCGGAGTGTCGAGTACTCTGGCGCGAATCAGCATCTGCAGGCCCAGCCACTCGGTCTGAAAGCCGTTGAGCGGAGGCACGCCGGCGAGCCCCATGGCTCCGACGAAGAAGAGCACCGTGGTCCATCGCATCCGCCGCGCCAATCCCCCCAGGATGTCCAGGTTGAGACCGTGGGCTCCGACGTCGACACAGCCGGCGCCCATGAAGAGGGTGCTCTTGAGCAGGGCGTGGTAAAAGGCATGCAGGGTCACGACCACCAGAGCGGCGGCGGCCAAGAGCTCGTGGTGCTGGCTTGAGAACACCAGCGCCAAGCCCAGCATGGCCACCATGAAGCCCATGTTTTCAATGGTGCTGTAGGCCAGCAGCCGTTTCAGGTTGGGTACCAGGAGCGAGAACAAGACCCCGTAGGCGGCGGTGAGCACACCAACGCCAAGAGCCAGATAGCCCCACCAGCCCTGGGGTTTGGGAAGCAGGGTCACGACCGTCAGCAGGAGGCCGTAAATCCCCATGGAGACGACGATCCCGGAGAGAGCGGCCGAGACGTTTGCGGGGGCCGCGGGGTGAGCCTCAGACAGCCATCCCTGGAGGGGGACCAGGCCGGCCTTGACTCCGAAACCCAGCAGAAATAGGGCGAACGCGACCGATGCCAGGGTACCGGTCGCAACCGGGTGGTGGGAGAGGTACGTGAACGTGATCCCTTGGCGGAGGGCACCGAGGGCGATGAAGCCGACCGTCATGGCGATGAAGCCGACCTTGGACAGCACCAACATGAGCAGCGCCGCCTGAGGTCGACCCGGGCGGTCGAACTCGAGGGTGACCAGCGCATACATGGTGACCACCATGAGCTCCCAGGAGAGCAGGAAGGTGAAGGCGTTGGCGGCCGCGAGAAGAAGCAGGACGGAGGCCAGGCTGAGATTGAGCAGGGCGTGAAGACTTGCCTGGCGGAGCCTGCCCCCCACGTGGGGGGCATAGCCAGACGAATACAGCGCGATCCCGGTGCCGACCACCCCCGTCAGCAGGAGAAAGGTTCCCGCCAGCGGAGTCGCCCGCAATGCAAAACCGCCTATGGGTGTGCTAACCGGCAGGGTCAAGGTGGCGAGCCCGCCTCTCAGCCAAACAGCCGCGGCGAACACTGTGAGCAACCCCGCCATGATCGCGGATGCGCAGCTCAGGTCAGCCATGAGCTGCCAGCGGAGGACGCCCAGGCCCAGGGCGCCGGCGAGGAGGAAGGCCGCCAGCGCCGCGGCCAGAATCTCAAGCGC
>JAJYWM010000229.1 GCA_021791455.1 bacterium
TAACTTGCTTTGCGCTAGTTAGGCTAGCGATACGCGATGCGAATCGGCGGGCAGGGGGCGATGTTCTCCGACGCTCCCAGACTCTGACTCCAGCCGGGAACCCCAAGGCGAGAGTGGATTCTGCGTTGGCCGAGGTCGCGGATGGCTCGCGGTTTCCTCCCACGGACGTAGTCGATGCTCAAGGAGGAGGACCGCTTCCGTGGAGCCCCGGATCCCGGGCCTGCTAGCAGCCCTGCTCGGGCCCCGGTGTCTATCGCCGGGCTTTCCCGGCGGCCACGTTAGCCCCACCCGGTGCAGGTCGGGCCACGAGGTTAACTATTTCGTAACCGGATCGTCACACGCGAGCGCGGGGACTCTGGGGTGCGAAGTGGTTAAGTGCGGGCAGCCGATAAAAGGGGCCCTCCAGGGCCCGTGGTTGGTCAGGGGGTTCTTGTGCATCGCCGTGGACGGCTGAGTGCCAAAGCTGTGGGCGCGACCCGCGGCGGAGTTTGGCGGGGCTCGGCGGGCCAGGCGATCACAGAGTTCGCACTGGTGGCGCCGATCTTCCTGTTTCTCATCTTCTCAGTGGTGAACGGGGGCCTATTCCTGTACGCCCGCGCCGACATTCAGCACGCAGCCGACCTCGGTGCCGCGGAGATCGCCGCCGAAGGCAACACCCCCGCCACCGCCGACCAGGTCGCCATCCACCTGATGGATCAGGCCGGTCTCTCCAACACCATCCTGACCCAGGTGACCAAGGTGACCCTGCAGCAGGAGGCCCAGGTCAAGAGCGGCGGCCAAGTGGTCCTCCAGCCCGACGCCGCGGATCTGAACGTTTACCTCCCGGACTGCCAGCCGCTGGCCTACAGCTCCTGCGTTGTGTCCCAACCCTGGCCCCCGGCGGACCGGAATGTGGGCCAGGGCGGTGGGCTCCAGGCCAGCCCGGACTTCGCCCAACTGACCATCTACTACACCTTCACGGCCATTGGAGGGGTGGCGACGTTCTCAGGGACGGCGTCGGTGGTGTTCCGCCTGCAGCCGCAGACACTGTGAGAAGGCACCAATCCGGCCAGTCACTGGTCGAGTTCGCCCTCCTGGTGCCGGTGCTGGTATTGGTATTCCTCGGCGCCTGGACCGGTGCGGCGCTGATCGCCAACAGCGACACCATCGGTCAGACCACCAGCTACGGGGCCCAGATCGCGGCCAGCGTGGGCAATGTCGGCTGCACCGGCTCCTCCTGCACCGCGGCATACTCCTGCCAGCAGGCCGCCAACGACCCCTGCGCCGCCGACGCCGAGATCATCGCCGCCATGGAGCCGGCCCTGCAGCACCAGCTGTCCAACACACAGGTGGTGGAGATCGACATCTACCGACCTCAGTCGTGCGGCAGCCTCAACCCCTCCCCCTCGACCACGCCCCCTCCATGCCCGGCGACTCCGGATGGGGCGCTGGTCGGCGCGCCCATCGGACCCGACCCTTCGGCATCGACGGCGACCTGCGGCACAGGTGGCGAATGTGTGGACGAGTACCGCTGGTGCGCCGCCACCAGCAGCTGGGACCTGGTGGATGGGCTTCCCGCCACCAGCCGAACCGGCAGCGGCAGCTGCACCACCGGGGGGATCGCCCCCTACACCCTGGACCTCAGGGTTCAGGCCCACCCCAGTGAGGCCGCCATCGGGGTGTCGATCACCTTCACCTTCACCTCCCCGGGCCTTCCCTTCTTCACCCAGACCGACACCCGCTACACGGCCATAACCCTGCCCCCATCGGAGAACTGAGCATGTCGCAAGCCGCACCCGTCCGCCGCCGCTGGAGCCAGTCCAGGTCTGGGCAGGTGATGGTGATCTTCGCCCTCTCCGCGGTGGTGCTCTTCGCTCTCATGGGGCTGGCCATCGACGCGGGCATCTCCTACCTCCACAGTGACCTCCAGCAGCGGGCCGCGGCCGCTGCCGCCCTTTCCGGGGTCGCCTACCTGCCCGGCGACACCGCGCAGGCGACCCAGGAGGCGCTGCTAACGGCGCAGCGGGACGGCTACCCCAACACCTCACCGGACAAGGTGGTGGTCACCGAGCCCACCACCAACGAGCTGGAGGTGGCCATCACGGCCCCGGCCCCGGTGTACTTCATGGGCCTTCTGGGTTTCGGGACCCACAACGTCACGGCCTATGCCACCGCCGAGTACCTGCCGCCCATTCAGATGGGGCAGCCGGGAAACCAGCTGGGGACCATCGAGTCACAGGTCGGGAGCGGGGGCAACAACTACTACTTCCTGCGCACCGAGGGTTGGGGCAATCCCCGTTCCGAGGGGGACGCCTTCACCCCCACCCCCACCGAAACGGCCAGCAGCTGCCCGCCGGCCGGCAGCTGCACCGCCAATCCCCCCGACGTCCACCAGATCAGCTGCATCGACGGCACCGACACCTGCTATCCCAACGCTGATGGGCTGCTGGTCAACGACACCGGCGGGTACAACTACCTGATCTGGGTGCCGGCCGGGACCACCGCCGACATCCAGGTGTACAACCCGAGCTTCGACCCGGGCACCGACAACAACAACACCGTCAACACCTACCACGACGATGACGGCAGCTTCCCGACGCTAGGTAGCTACAACCAGAGCGTGCGCGCAACCGACTACGCCGCCATGGGCTTCACCCTCTACGCGGTACCGGTGCTGTACTCGCGGCAGAGTGACGTGCCCCTCCTCCAGGACGTCTTCTGCCCCTTCAACGCCTACAACCTGGACCGGAATCAGCTGGGGTACTCGTACTACGAGGCCACATCGAGCGGCAATGGCTGCGACAACCCCAGGACCGCCAGTGCCACGCAGATAACTCTCCCTGCGGCGACCGCCCCCCCCGTCTTCCACAGCTGGATCTCGCTCAATCAGTACGCGGTGAGCGCCCCGGCCGCCGAGGCCAACCTCTTCTACAGGTCCTTCTACGACCCTACCGCGCTCTCCACCTACGGGACTGACATCGGCGGTGTCTACTACCTCGCCGGAGGCAGCGGGGGAAGGTACTTCCGCCTCCGGGTCGACACCCTGGCGTGGGACGGAGCGGTGATCAACCAACAGGACACCACCAACTCCCCATCGGTGAACAGCAGCAGCGGCAGCCCGGATGGCTACCCGTACGCCCACGACGCCTACGCCCTGCAGGTGGTCACCCCCATGGGCGGTTCCGGCAACTGCGCCGCAGGTGGCGCCTCGGCGTGCACGGTGTCGGCGCTGGCGGACATGGCCCTTTACACGCCCATCAAGTCCGGGAGCACATCGCTCTCCTTCGACGTACCTCTCTTCTACCTCCCCACCGCCTACGCCGGCAAGGTGATCTCGGTTAGGGTCTTCGACCCGGGGGACGTGGGCGGCGATGCCTACCTGGGCATCCAGCAGCCGGAGTACACCAGCAGCAGCTCAGGCAACCCCGTGGCGGTGCAGTTCGCCTCCCTGCTGGTGGGCAGCAACGGGCCGGAGGCGGACAACCTGGGAACCAGCCTGGGAGCGGGAGGCAACACCCCGATCGCCGTCAACGGCGGGAGCTTCTCCTACGGTTCGGACTCCGCCGTGATCCAGACCAGCAAGGGGGGAGGTGCGATCTACAACGGCCAGTGGGTCCAGTTCAACATCCAGGTGCCCTCCGATTACCAGGCGGCGGGCACCGGCACCAACCCGGGGTACTGGAGCCTCTGGTACGGGGTTGGCCCGAACACCACCGCCGGGGACACCATCACCGTGGAGGTGCAGTACCTGGGCAGCCCGGTTCACCTCCTCCCGGGCTCCTGAGGGTGGGGGCTGGGGAGCCCCCAGCCCCCGCCTCTCTCAGGCGGCGCGTCCGCTTCTGGGGCGGAGCACCGCCAGCAGGTCTCCCGCCTCCAGGATCAGGTGGTCCTGGCCCTCCAGCTTGAGTTCGGTCCCGGAGTACTTGGGGAACAGGACCAGGTCACCGGGGTGGACCTTGATCGTCTCCTCGTCGTCTCCCACCGCCACCACCTCGCCCCTCTGGGGCTTCTCCTTGGCCGTGTCGGGGAGGACCAGCCCGCTGGCGGTCACGCTCTCCTCCTCGACCAACTTCAGCAGCACGCGGCTGCCCAGTGGCGTCACCTCTGGTTCCTCAGTCATCGCCATGCCTCCTTTGGAGCTATCTTCCCCGCCTTTTCCTAATTGGGCCCCGCCGGGCCGCAGCTCAGTTGAGTCCCAGGAGCCGATCGATGGCCCGCTGGTCGAAACCCACGACCGGCCTGCCGTCGATCTCCACCACCGGAACTCCCATCTGCCCGGTGCGGCGCACCAGGTCGCGAGCGGCGGCGGCGTCGCGGGAGACGTCGACCTCGCGGTAAGGGACCCGCTGCTGCCGCAGGTACTGCTTGGCCCGCTGACACCAGGGGCAGGTCGGAGTTGTGAACACCAGAACCCGATGGGGCTTGGTAGCGGTCTGGGGCATCTAGGCTCCTCCTGGGGTTGACCCGGTGGCCGACGCGGGCGCCTCACCGGAGATCCGGCGGCTTCCCACGATGGCCTCGATGATGTCGCAGGCCTCGGCGATGCGAGGCTCGGTTAGCCGATAGAGGACGGTGGTGCCCTGGCGGCGGCTGTCAACCAGGAGGGCCGACCGGAGCACCGAGAGATGCTGGCTGCAATTGGCCAGGGTGATCCCCAGACGGTCAGCCAGCTGCCCCACGGAGAGCTCCTGGGCCCGCAGCGCATCCAGAAGCATCAATCGCTTGGGATCCGTGAGGACCTTGCAGATCTCCGCGTGGCGGCGGTAGGTGTCCTGTCGTGCCTGCGGAGTGTTCCTAAGGCTGCTGGTAGAAGACAACTGCACGCTAGGAGGATAGCAAAGATAAGTTAGTTGCGCAAGCAGCCAAATAGTCACCATGAGTTCTCAGTAACTCATGCGCTAAGCTACTCACCGTGCAAGACGTATGCATTCCGAGTGCTCTCTTGAGGAGCTCACCCAGTGACGGGAGTGCCCGCCGAGCGGTCCTTCCACGATCTATCCCGAGGCCTGCTGTCCGGCCAGCCGAACTCCAGCCCCACGGGGCTCGGCCCGGCAGCTGATGCGCTACTTCTATCTGGCGGCTCTGGTGCTGAGTTGGGGTGGCGTGCTCTGGCTCGGCTTCCGGGTGCGTCTCGGCCTTGAGCCACGCCGGGTCCTTCGGGCGATGGTCCTCACCGTAGCCCTCTTTCTGGCCTTCGACGCCGCCGGGGTGCTGCGGGGCTGGTTCCGGAGCAGTCCAACTTACAACGTGGTGTTCTTTCCCCCCGGCATCCCGCTGGAGGAGCCCGTGCTGCTCGGCTTCCTAGTCCTGCTCTCGGTGTCCCTCTACCGCTTGGCGATGACAGTGCTGCCGTGAAGGAGTACACCGTCGCTTCCATCACCGTGCTCTGCCTGGCCGCGGCACTGGCCGGCTGGCGCGGGATGCACCGGAGGAGAGCGACCTGGCTGGGGCTGGGAGCCTTTGCCGCGCTCACCGTGGGCTTTGACGCCCTGCTCACACAGATCGGGGTCTTCACCTACGATCCCCGCTTCCTCCTGGGCATACGTCTGGGACGGATGCCGGCCGAGGACCTCCTCTACGGGTTGGCCCTCTACCTCACCGCCGTCACGGCCTACAGCTGGTGAGAACCCGAGATCTGCTCGTGGCCAGCCGCCCCTTCAGCTGGCCCAACACCGCCCTCCCCTTCCTGGCCGCCGCTCTTTCCTGGAGGCTCTCCTTCAGCTGGGTGGTGCTGGTGGGCTTCCTCTACTTCCTGCTCCCCTACAACCTCCTCCTCTACGGAGTCAACGACCTCTTCGACTACGAGTCCGACCGCCGGAACCCCCGCAAGGGAACGGGAATCGAGGGCGGTCTGCTGCCGCCCCGGCGCGCCGGGGCGCTGGCGGCCTGGCTCGTGGTCACCAACGGGGTCCCCTTGGCCTGGATCTGGTGGTCAGGGGGGCTGCGCATCGCGCTGCCCCTGATCCTGGCGGCGGCGGTGGCGGTCGCCTACTCGGCGCCCCCCCTGCGCACCAAGGTGCGTCCCGGGCTGGACTCCCTGACCAGCTCGCTGCACTTCGTTCTGCCCGCAGTCTGCGGCCTGGTGCTGGCCGGGGCTCCCTGGGCCAGGTTCCCGGTCCTGCTGCTGCTGGCGTTCCTCCTCTGGGGGATGGCCTCCCATGCCCTGGGGGCGATCCAGGACATCCGCTGCGATCGCGAGGCGGGCATAGGCTCCCTGGCCACCCTGCTGGGAGCGCGGGCCACCGCCCTGGTCTCGCTGACCCTCTATCTGCTGGCCGCCTGCCTCCTGCTCTCGCGTGGGGGGGCCATCTCGCTCGCCGGAGTGGCGCTCCTCCCCTATTCCCTGCTGGCGCTCTGGTGCCTCGGGGAGGACTGGGAGGTCCAGGCTCGCCAGGCCTGGCGCAGCTTCCTCACCCTGAACCTGGTGGTGGGTTTCCTCCTCACCCAGCTGCTGCTCCACTCATTCGGGCTGGACGACCAGTCACCCCTGTTGCTGGCCTCGGTGGGGTCCCTCCTGGCGGTGGCAGCAATGCTGGTCCTGGAGGTGCGCGGACGCCTTGTCGCCGCCACGCCTGCGAAGGCAGAGCAGCCGGCTCCGCTCCCGGTGGTGGTGGGTCACCTGGTCGCCTTCGACGCGCCGGGCGGCACCTTTGAATTAGGAGAGAGCGTGGCATCCGTGGCGGCGCCCGATGGCACGGCTTCGAGATGGCGGTCCGCGAGCGGTGGTCCGCTCCCCCACGGGCCGGCCATCCTCCTGCTCCTCTCGCCCGGGGTGCGCGCCCTTCCGGAGACCGTGGCGCGGCTCGGCTCCGCGGCGGCCCCGGGTCGCCCGGTCGCGTTCCTGGCCGATCCCGGAGGGGGGCGCCCGGTTACCGGGCCCCTCAGGCCGGCTCTGGCCCAGCTTCGCTGGGTCGGGCTGGGAGCCCGCGTCGGCCGATCGTGGCGGGGGCTCGATGGAGTTCTCGCCCTGGCGGTGGCCGTGGAGGACTGCCGAGCCTCCCTAGCGGTCGCAGGCAGCCCACGGGAGCTCGCACAACATGCGGTAGGGTCGGGCAGGGTACGCATTGACCTCTGTCCGGAGCTGACGATCGGGCTCGGTGAAGGGCCGGACGGGGAGCTGTCGGGGTGGTGGCAGCGGCGGCTCTCAACCTCGCCGCTCGGCCCCCTGACCTCGCTCCTGGTGCTGGGGGTCGCCGAGCTGGCAGTCTGGTTCCTGCCGCTCATTCTCCTCATCCTGTCGCTGGCCACCCACAGCCTGCCAGCGCTGCTGGCCTCCCTCGGCGCCGTGACCCTCCAGCAGGCCGCGGGGATCCTCGCCATGAACGGATGGATTGACCTCCTCCTGCTGCCGATCGGTTGGGGAATCATGCTGGGCGCGCAGCTCCGGGCCGGTGCTCGGGAGATGCGGGGTCGGCCCACACGCCCCGCACCGTTGGGTCTCCTTCACTCGGTGGGCGGCCAATGACTTCGGGACGGGGTAGGGCGGTCGTCATCGGAGCGGGGCTGGGCGGGCTCGCGGTAGCGATCCGGCTCCTGGCGGCGGGGATGGAGGTCCAGGTGGTGGAGGCGCAGCCCACCCCGGGGGGGCGAGCGGGCCGCATATCCGAGCGGGGACACACCTTCGACACCGGTCCCTCACTCCTCACCCTACCGAGGCTCCTGGAGGAGCTGTTCGAGCTGGGCGGAGCGGGCCTCGCTGGCGAGCTCACCCTGCGGCGACTCGAACCGTTCTATCGCATCCACTGGCGCGGGGAGCGCCGGAGCCTTGATTTCAGCGGCGACCGGGAGGTGCTGGCACAGCAGATCGCGAAGTTCAGCCAGGAGGACGCCCGTCGGCTGCCCGCGTTCCTGGAGGCCAGTCGCCGCATCTATGAGGAGGGCATCCTGGCAGCCGGTGGCCGCCCCTTCCTGCACCGGCGCGATCTGGCGCCCCTGGTCCCGTCCATGCTCCGGTTGGGGGCGGTGCGCTCGGTGGAGCACTTCGTGCACCGGTTCTTCCGCGAGCCCCACGTGCGCCAGGCGTTCGCCTTCCATCCCCTCTTCATCGGGGGCGACCCCTTTCGGGTGCCGGCCGTGTATGCCTCCCTGGCCTACCTGCAGATCGATGAGGGGGTCTGGTACGTCGAGGGCGGCATGCACGAGCTGGTCCTCGCCCTCTCCCGCGTCATCGAGCGCCAGGGCGAGATCCGCTTGGGGGAGGGGGTGCGGCGCATCCAGCTCGAGGGTGGTCGGGTGCGTGGGGTCGTGACCTCGGAGGGTGAGTTCCTCCCGGCCGACGTGGTGGTCAGCAACGCCGACGTGGTGGCGACCCAGCGAGAGCTCTTGGGGCGGCGCGAACTGGTTCCCAGCCGACTCTCCATGAGCTGCTACCTTCTCCACCTCGGGCTGGAAACCAGGTATCCCCAGCTGGCGCACCACACCCTCCTGGTGGGGGAGGACTACCCCGCTTTCGTGCGCGACGTGACCCGGCGCGGCCGCCTGGGACAGTCGCCGAGCCTCTATCTCCACTCCCCCACGGCCTCCGACCCCCAGATGGCCCCGCCCGGGGGTGACAGCCTCACCGTCCTCC
>JAJYWM010000098.1 GCA_021791455.1 bacterium
CCGGCATGGCGATGCGCAAGCGGGTGCTGTGGACCTTGGGCAGCGCCCGCTTGCCGTTGTACACGCGGACATGGCCATCTATGTATAGGTAGCCCATCGCTTCCGGGTGCGCTTGGGCGTGGCGGTGAGCCAGTCGTCCCATGAGCTGGCTTCCCAGTTTCAGGCCACCCATCTCGGCCAGTTTCCGGCGGAGAGTCTTGACCTCTGGGGCCCGGTCCAGAGCCAGCACCCGGCCCAGGTCGGCCGGCACGATCCGGGTCGCGCCCTCGGCCCGGGGTTCCCGGATCAGGGCCAGGAAGAAGAAGGTGAGCAGCGATGCCCGCAGTCCGTAAAAGCCGTTGCGGAGCTGGCCGAAGAGGTCGGATGCCTCCTCCAGCAGCCCAGTTGCGGCCAGGGCCGGCAACGCCAGCAGCAGTCCCAAGAGCGGCAGCTCAGCCCCCTCAGTGAAGACCGGCTCGGCCTCCACCAGCACTCCCGCCCGGGCCGCTCGACGCTCCTCGGTCCGGGGCGCCGGCGGGGCCACGGCCACCAGCGGCTCGGCGGAGTCCTCCTCCTGCCGCTCAACTGGCTCGGCCGCCGCCAGCCGCACCGCCGGCCCCGTCAGCCCCAGCACCCGCCGCACTGTGGTCACCGACAGGCCGACCTGATCGGCGATCTGACGCTGGTTCTTGCCCTCTCTGTTCAGGGCCAGGATCTGTCCCGCCACTTTCTCGGTCACCTTGGACGCCCGCTTGGGTCCATGCTGCCGGGGCAGCAGGCCCGCCACCGCATCCTCTGCGTAGGCTCGCTGCCAGCGCCATACGGTGACAGTGGTGGTGTCAAAGCCTTCGGCGACCTCTGCCACTTTGGCCGCCCCGCTCTGGAGAAGCTGGACCGCAGCCAGTCGGCGCCCCGCCTGGTCTCCGAGGCCCCAACTGTGGGTGGCCCATCCCTGAATGAAGAGCTGGCCCCCCTCCTTCGTCTCCAACAGGGCGGCCAGCGGGCCCACTTGCCGGGCCTCACCGGGTGCGAGGGCAAGGATCGCCTGCGCCGCTCGTGCCCCCATTCTGACTCCCGAATCCGACCCAAGCCTTACAGTTATTATGGCACTCTCGGGGCCGGATGTCAAGCCAAAGTGAGTACTTCGTGAATACGAATCAGGCCTACCTCGACGGCGCTATGTCAACAGGTCTGGAAGCAGTAAGCCTCTTGGCGGGTCAGCCCCCTATGGCGATCTTGAGCAAGCTGGATCCTACGGCAGCCCACAGCGTGTGGGCGGTGCCCGCTAGCCCTTCTGGAGCGATTGGCCCCAGGCGGGAACCGCTCCCGAGCCGCATCGGTACGTTCACTTGCTTGTACGTGCTTAATGAGTAGCCGAAGAGCCACACACCCCAGCGTCCTGATGGGGCCTGGTCAGCGGTGACCGTCCACACGTTGCCATCGACGATAGTCACTCCGAACTGTGTCCTCGCCCCAAAACGCCTGGGGACGCCTGCAGAGCCTCTGCGGAGCTCGTAGAAGCCACCATCCGTAGGTGAACTCAAGCCCAGTAGAACGCCGGAGGATGTGCAGCGCAGCGACGCAAGAGCTGACCCCGGTATGGTCCAGGTTCTCGTGATTGCACCAGTTGAACTGAGGATCTCCCGGACAGCAGTCTGGCTATCGCTTGTTGTCGCCACGTAGAGCCTAGGCCCGCACGCAGCGATGGCCGAGCCAATACCAGGCACCGAAGCGAGCACATGAGGAGTAGTCCCAAGCGTAGTCACGTTCGTGTCGCTGCCAGCACCAGTGATCGCCCACACGCCCGAGGCATCAGCGGCCAACGGATTCTCCCCAGGGGCTGTGGCTAGGGCTTGTCCCGAGTACACCGTGATCCTAGACAATCCGGGGACCGCCAGCCCGAGGATTGAATCCTGGTACGCCAAGTGTAGGGAAGCTGAGCTAGCTGTATTAGCCACCCATACGACGTGGCGATCCGGCAGCACGCTCATCGGAGCTCCGCCTACACGAGCTCGCGCCTGGAGGGCCCCGTTGCGCTCTGACACTTGCAATAAGCTCCCGTAAGCTGGGGTTCCGCTCCCAGGCTCGGGACTGGGAGCCATCACCCACACACTGCCAAGGCCCACTGCAAGCGCCACGGGCTTGGGGATCTCCGAAAGATGCTGCGTCGAGATCAACGCAACAGACACTTTCTGCAGTGCAGTGCCGCCGCCCAGCGAGGTCGCGCACGACGCGAGCAAGAGTCCCGCTAATGTCCCCGACCCTACTAGCCAGGTCACCTCAGCCATCCGTGGCAGGATATGGTGTCGCCCCACCCACGCCCGACCCCCCGGTGAAGCCAGGCCGCTCCGGAGAACCAAGACGATCAACGTCGCAGCCCGCAGCCGTACAATGACTTGCTTCCACCCATCGTTCCGAGCCGGCTGCTCCCGGATCCTAGCCCAGCGGAGGCTGTCGAGCGTGTCTTGTCAACCGAACGCACCTGTCACGAAGTTGAATGATCCGCTACCGCCAGAGGCAACGCGGAAAGTGACGTTCTCGCCGGAGACTCCCGTGATCGTCACCGCGCCTTCCTGCGTCGGCGTGTTATAGATCTTCACTTGGCCGCCTGTCGGCTGCTTGCAAGGGTCTGTTGGACTGAGCGCGACCATGATAATCCCCTGGGAAGGAGACTGAGTCAGAGCGCCAGCCCATAGGCCGTACGAATAGACTCCAAAGACCCCGCCGAAGGCTGCGCTGTCCATGGTCTGCAGATCGGAACCGGGATAGGGTCCCACTCGAGATAGAACGCCGGGCGCGATGGTTGGAGTGGTCGGGCACGCCGAGGGCACGGCGACAGGATTGCTCGGGGCTGGAGTGACGTCTTCGTTCGCCTTTACAGCCGCCTGTGCCTTCTTTTGGAATTGGACCTTGTAAGCGGGGGCAGATGTGGACTTTGGCACCACGTGGTTGCCAGCCAATCCGCCATTGGCATGAATAGCCATGATCACTAGCGCAAGGACGCCGACCACGGCCAACCCGCCTAAACCTCGTCGCCAACTGTTTCGTAGCCCGTTCATAAGCATCTGCCCAGGTACACCATCCGCCTGCTAACACATAACGATCCAATGGCCATCATTGGTACACTGAGTCGGACGACGACTCCAGCACCAAAGTGCTGTCGACTGGCTTCAAGGTATTGTAGAAGTTCGTCGATGCTTGGTCCGGGGAGTAGCCGCCGCGTGGGTACTGGCTCAGAGTGCCGAAGAAGTTCATATAGCCGACGTTGACATATACGTCGTACCAATCGGAAATCTGCCCTGAGTAATAGGCCTCCGGGAAGGGATAGTCAGCAGTCTGCCCGTAGGCAGCCTCATAGATCTGGGTTTGGGACCAAGCAGGACCCGCTAGGTAGGTGCCGGTGGACGAGACATACCCACAAGAACTCCCCGCAGCTGCATCTCCAAAGTCCAAGAGATCGGCGGACGAGGGGTTGTTGCTGTTGTAGCCTGAAAGGAACGCACCCGTCACTTGTACATTGCTGCTTGTCGCATAGCAGTCCCAGCCAGCCTCGGCGTCGTCTGCGGCGCGAACCGTGATCTTCCCGCTCTCGCCAGCACTGGCCAGGTATGAGCGGATGTTGCTGATCAAACTGCCCCACCAAGAACCTGCCTGGCTAATGCTACAGGCCCCTCCGAAGGGGCACTCGTGGTAGTTGTTGACCGCTACAGCCAGCTCGAGGTGAGGGCACGAGCCTACGGCGTGATACCAGCCATATGCGTACGAGTTGACTAGAGCACCTATCGCCCCATCGCCGACGAACGGGTAATTGGCGCCAGAGTCGAAGTTGTAGGCTCCGTAGCCGCCGTATCCAGAACTGGATGCTTCGTACCCGACTTGTCCGAAGTCGAGGATGTTAGTGACATTGCGACACCCATCGCCGGAGTCGAAAGATCCCTCTGAGGCCCCGAGTGTCCGCATAGTAGACGTTGACGTAGTCTCGATGTAGTAGGAGTGCGTGTAAGGAGGGGGTGATGCCGCAGCTACCGGACCTGCGGATAGTCCGCTCACAGCGAACGTGCCAGCACCAGCGACGAGCACAGCAATCGCGGCTCGCGCTGCCACACGATGAGATCTACCTCGTCGGAGAGATCGACGGTGACAGACCTGCATGGGCGGAGCCCTCCTGAGCACTAACTCTGGGACGGCACGCTTCGTGCCACGGGGAGTCAAATTCCGCGTTCGGCTAGGGCGAGCGCCCGAGCACGGTGAGTTCGGTGCTGCCCGCGCTTGACGCCCCATCCCTGATCGGCGTACACCCCTGCCACCGGAAGCGGCCGCCGGCAAGGCACTCCACGGGCCGCTGGGAGGCACCATGCCCAGCCCCACGGGTTCCGCCGCTCCGCCTCCGCCCCCCTGGGACCTGGAGCGCTGCCCAGCCACCCTGCTTGCCCAGCGGTACGCCGACCTGCAGGCCTTCGTCGCCTGGCTGAAGGCTCAGGACGTCCCGGCGCCCACCTGCTGGTACACCCACGGCTGGCTGGTCCACCGGCTGGCCGCCCTGCAGGCATGGAGGGCCGGCGCGTACGCGCCTGACGCCCACCCCCGGGATGCTGCCGACTGGTGGGCCGTGGGACTGGCCTCCCTGCAGCGGGACTGGGAGCCCTGCCTAGCTCACGAGGGCCGGCACCCGCCGCCCGACGCCCCCTGGGACGATCCCGTCCCCATCCCCGAGTTCGGCGCCTTCGTCCAGGCCGCAGCGCGAGAGAGAGCGGATCACCCTCCGGCGGCGCCCCGGACACGCCCCTCTCGGCAGGCTCCGCCGTGAGGACCTTCGCCAGCCGCTGGGGGCCGGTGATCACCAGGGCTGTCGGCTGGCTGCTGATCATCGCCTGGCTGGCCCTGCTCGGCTGGTGGATCTACACCGTCTACATCTCCGAGATCATCACCTGGATCCTCCTGACCCTGATCGCCTGGCGGCTGCGCCATATCGTGCGCCGGCTCTGGTGGAGATACGGCTGGTACTGGCCACTGCCCCCGGCCCCACCGCCCAGCCCTCCGCCGCCCTTCCGGATCTGCTGCGGCCGTGACTACCGGGGCTGGATCAGCGCGCCCGGGCAGATTGCGGTCCTGGTCCTGGGCCCGCCCCGCAGCGGCAAGACCAGAGGCGTCATCATCCCCAACGTCGCCGCCTGGGGTGGCGCGGTCCTGGTCACATCCACCCGCCGCGACGTCCTCGACGCCACTGCCGCCCGGCGCGCCCAGATGGGGACCGTCTGGGTCTTCGACCCTCTCGGCGTCGTGGGCCCCCTGCCTCCCCAAGCCCGGCGGCTCATCTGGTCTCCCCTGCGCGGCTGCCGCGACTGGGACACCGCCCGCCAGCGGGCCGAGGCGCTCGCCGTCGACACCGGCCGGGGCGTCGAGGACCCCAGCCACTGGCGCACCCGGGCCGCCCAGCTCTTGGCCGTCCTCCTCCACGCCGCCGCCCTGGAGGACCGCTCCATGGCGACCGTCTGCGCCTGGGCCCACGCCCAGCGCGCCGAGCCCGCTCAAGCCTTCTGCCAGAAGGCGGAGAGCCAGGCCGCCCTGGCTCTCTTGCAAGGGCTGCTGCGCACCCCCGACCGGGAGCGCGGCAGCATCTGGTCGGCCCTGCAGGGGATGCTCTCCCCCTTCGACACCACCAGGGTCTGCGCCGCCGCCGATGCCACCCCCGAGTTCCCCTTCGACCCCGATGAGTTCTTCTCCGGCCCCAACACCGTCTACGTCGTCTCCCCCTCCGACGCCGCCACCGACGGCGCGCCCCTGGTCGTGGGCCTGGTGGAGGAGCTGCGCCTCGCCGCCCTGCGCATCTCCGGCCCCAGCGGCGCCCTCCCCATCCCCTGGCTGCTCGCCCTCGACGAGGTGGCCACCATCTGCCCTCTGCCCATCCTCCCCCGCCTGCTGGCCGAGGGCGGCGGCCGCAACATGGTCACCTTGCTCGCCATGCAGGACCTCCGCCAGGCCGCCGCCCGCTGGACCCCCGCCGGAGCCCAGAGCTTCCTCACCCTGGCCGGCGCCAAGGTGGTCCTCCCCGGCTACGCCGACGCCGACACCCTGCAGCAGCTGGAGACCCTGGTGGGCCGCCACCTGGTCTCCCTCACCACGACCACCTCCTCCCGCACCAAACGCCACGACCAGCGCCACGACGACGAGACCGAGAGCACCTCCCAGAGCTTCGTGGAGCAGCCCCGCATCCCCGCATCCGCCTGGCGAAGTGGGTACCCGGGCTCAGCCTGGGTCCTGATCGGCGCCGGCGAGCCCCAGCAGATCTCCCTCATAGACCCGGATCGCACCCAACCCTTCGCAGGCTGGCTGCGGCCCGCTGAGGAGGCCCCACAGCCGGCGGAAGCGGCTGCGCTCCCCCAGCAGTGACCGCCGACCGCGCCGTCCCTGCCACCGCGATCGCCAAGCGGACCGCGGCCTTGCTCCGCGACGCCCGGCAGCGCCCAGCGGGGCGAGCAGTGCTTACAAGGGACCGGGACGGATCCGGCGCCACACATCCCAACCGCGCACCTCTGCGATGAGTTTGAGCAGGGGATCGGCGACCCGGGCGAGGGTGGTCTCTTTCCCGTCCCCGGCGATGCCGTAGGCCAGCAGCGGAGCAAAGCGCAGGACGTAGCCATCCGCCCCGGGCTCGCGGCCCAGCTCAGGCTTGAGGTCAAGGGAAAGCTCCAGCGCCGCGGTCATGACCATGTCCACAAGGGCCACAACCTCGCCTTCCGTGAGCGGGCACCAGGGCGAGAAGCGAGCGCGGATCACCTTCTCGATCTCCACCTTGGCCTTTTGCGTGAGCTCGACCGGGTCCTCTGCCTCGCCGGTGAGACGCAGGCTTCGCTGGAGGCGGGCCAGGTTGGTAACCACCTGAGAGAGAGGAATGAGCGCATTCGCGATCGCCGAGCACGCGGTTGCCCAGGCCCGATCACCGCCGGCTCGTTGGGCCTCGGTGACTGTCGTTTGGAGTCCAGAAATTTGCTCCTCGACCTGCCGAGCGATGATCGCCAGCTCGAGCAGGGGATCCTTTTCCTCCCCCGTCTCGTGGATGGTCCTCTCAGCCGTGCGCGCCCACGCCTCGACCGTGGAGGTGAACCAGATGGGCGTCTTGCTGAGCACCCGGTCGGGGGCAGGGAAGACGCCGCGTTGACGCCAAGAGTGGAGGGTGCCTGGCTGGATGCCGAGCCTCTCTGCGATCTCCAGCGTGGAGAGTGGTTCGTCGACCGACGCGGCTCCTGGGGAGGTCATTGGCCTATCGTATGACATTGGTGCCGTCTGCGCAAGTCCTATATACGGCCTGGCTCTATGACATGGTGCAGATCAGCCCAAGCTCCTGCTATACTCTCGACCCATGATTGCGCTCGTCGATGAATCCATCCTCCTCAGCCGCTGCTACGCGCTCGGCTGCGTCGTGGTCCCGCTCGACCGCAGGGTGTCAACCCGGCGGGCCGTCCGCAGGGTTGCCCCAGGCCGCACCTTCCACTGGACCAAGGAGCGGCCTGAGGTCCGGCGCGCGATGCTCGGCGTTGCATCCCAGGAGGCGCTCCATCTTCTCGGCTATGTCCGCCGCCAGGTACCGCGACGAGAGCAGGAGAGTGCCCGGGCCGCCCTCCTGACCGCCTTGCTCGCCGACTTGGCTGAGCTCGGCGTTGTCGAGCTCCTCGTCGAGTCGCGCCAGGAGCACAACGACATCCGCGATCGCAACCTCATCGCCGCGCAGCAGCGCAAGGACCTTGCCCTTGCCCAGCTCGACTATCGTCACACCGGACCCAGGCAGGAGCCCCTCCTGTGGCTCGCCGACGCTTTCGCCGGCGCCGTCACCGCCGCCGTCCGGGGCGAGTCCCACCACCTGGCGGCGCTTCCTGCTGAGCTGCTCGTGGTCCGAACTCTCTGAAAACGCCGCGGCCCCAGGGTCCCGCGCATCCGTCGGTAAACCTGGGGCCACTTCCCGCGGCTACTGCCTTGGGCCGTATGTAGCATACCGCCAAGCACTTGACAACCGTCGCCCCGAAGGGCGAACTGCCTGCCCTGCCGCCCTCTGGGCCTTGCTGGCTGGTCCCATAGCCTTGTGGAGCGCGGCCTCCTCAGCACAGAATGTGCATATAGTATGCTTAGACATCCCACGGCTGTAACTTGTCAAGTCTGAGTCCAAATGGCGTACTACAGTTCGCATCCGTCAAGCCGCCTGGGCGGTCCCATCCGGGGCATCTCCAGCGCGACGTCCCCAGGCCTTGGCCTCGTCGTAGGCCTCGCGGTGGACCAGGCAGCCATGCAGGATTCCCACCCAGCGGTTGGCAAGGGCTCGGAGCGCTTGGTTGTACCCGTCCCCTCTGGCCCTCCTGGAGTCGTAGTAGGCCCTGGCGCCTGGAGAGGTGCTGAGGGAAGCGAAGGCCCATAGGCGGGTGGCGTCGCCCAGGCGGCGGTTGCGCACGAATCTTGCCAGGACCACCTTCTTGGTCCCCGAAGCCCTGGTGATGGGAGCAGTCCCGGCATAGTTCTTGCGGGATCTGGCATCCTGGTACCGGGCCGGGTCGTCCCCGAATTC
>JAJYWM010000047.1 GCA_021791455.1 bacterium
TCGAGCAGGGCCTGCACCGTCCGCTCCAGGATCACCCGCAGGGTGTCCTTATCCCGATCTCCAAGCTCCCCAAGAAGCTCGTCCAGTGGCATGCTTGCACGGGTCCTCGTGTCCTCCTGGTCTGTGCAAAGGGTCGGTGGCACGGTGGCCCACTCCTGCCCCTCTTCAGGGCCAGGTTGGGTCCCGCTATTTACACCAACATACGGGACGTGACCGAGGCGCCTGACGAGAGTCTCCGGAAGGCACCTCGCTGCGCACGGTTGTTTGGTCAAGCCGCGGCATCCTGCTGCGGGGTGACAGGGTCGTCGGCGATCGTATCTCGAGCTTGCGCGACGGACATCTGGGACCGGCGGACGGTGCACCTCGGGGCGTCCGTTGTCCTCTCTACCGCCAAGAGTGGGCCGTCACGTCTTGGACCGGTCCCGGTTCCTGTGTGCTGAGGGCCAAGGCGGAGGTGAAAATCGGATACGGAAAAATCCCCATACGCGCTCAGCCCGCCGGGCTTGGTCTGGCTCATCCGTCGGCCCACCACCACGCGGCGAAGCTCATGCAGATTGCGCTCCACCGCGGCGATGCTGGCCGCGGTGAGCAGCTCACTGGGTCTCCCGGGAGCAGCGGAGCTGGCCATGCCGCTCTAGGATCTGGACCAGGCCCCCATGGAATGGTTGGAGCCGCTGAGAGCAGAGGTAGTCGGAGGCCTCCCAGCAGACCTTGAGTGCGGACCTAAAGGCTGGGCCGTACAGCCTTTGCCGCGGGACCCGCTTCCACGCTGGCAATCTCCGCCGTCCCCTCAGCACCTTGACCGCGTACTCGCGCCCGTACCCAGAGGCCAGGCAGAACGAGTCCAGCAGCTGTCCCTTCTCCACCGGGCCAGCCCCTCGGTACCTGGCCCTCAGCTCCTCCGCCAGCTCGTATCGCTCCCGGATGCGCATCGGCCCGGCTCCCTCGCTGCCGGTCTCCGGCGGCCGACCCTCGGTGTCATTCCTTGTTGAGGGAGCGATCGCCCCAGGGTGCGATTCTCGCTGAGGCAATGCGGGGCCTTGACACGCCATACACCAGCGACTACACTATACCGCAAGCGCTTCCACTATGCTGAAAGGGTGCCCTGAGTATGAGACTTGTCACATTCGACTCGAGGAGCAGCGACTCGGCCGCGCACCTCGGATGCCTCTCAGGCGACGTAGTTATTGACCTGACCGCCGCAGGTCACTCCGTTGGGGGCGCAGCTGCGACCGTGTGCCAGAGCATGGACGCACTAGTGAAGTCGGGGGCTGAAGGTCTGGGCATTGCGAAACAGGTGGTCGAGAAGGAGGGGTCCAACCCAAAGTTGCGAACCGGCCTCCAGGACGTATACCTACGCGCACCACTTCCATATCCAAACCAAATCTTCGCTGTAGGCCGCAACTATCGAGAGCATGCCGAAGAAGCCGGAGCTGCACTCCCTACCATGCCACGACTGTTTCCGAAGTGGCCGTCTACTGTTATCGGACCCGGAGCCGCCGTAATAAAGCCAAGTCGCACCGAGCAGTTGGACTGGGAGGTTGAGCTCGCCGTTGTGATCGGGCGCGACGCTAGTTTCGTCTCTGCCGAGCGGGCTCTCGACCACGTCTTCGGATACACGATTTTGAATGACGTAAGCGCCCGCGACATCCAATTCAGTAAGCCGGAGCAGCTGACGCTAGCCAAGAACTTCCGCACATTCGCTCCCCTCGGCGGTTGGATCCTTACGCGAGACGAAGTGCCAAACCCCGGCAAGCTCAGTGTTCGCTCGTGGGTCAATGGTGCTTTGATGCAAGACTCCACTACTGAATACCTAATCTTTGACGTCCCAACGCTTGTCTCATTCATCTCCGAAGTGACCGACCTTCACCCAGGCGACATTATCTCCACCGGCACACCATCGGGAGTCGGATGCTTCCGCGAGCCACCGATCTACTTGAACGATGGAGATGTAATGAAAATGCAGCTCGCTCAGAATGACCAGGTGCTCTGCGAACTCATCAATCAAGTCTCGTCCGCATCCTAACTACGGTAGTAGACGACCCAACTCCTTGGAGGCGTAACCATCAATGACAAACATAGTGGACATCAGCTTGGCGCTTGACGCGGGCTACCGCATGCACACCCCGGAGGGAGTCAAGAACGTCCAACTTGAGTTCGAAACCATCAAGGACTATCCGGGGGGAGCCGGGCAGTTCGTGAGTGCCGTTCATATGCGGCTTCATAACGGTACCCACGTGGACGCTCCGATGCACTTCGTCGAGGGCGGGCCGAGCATAGACCAGGTTCCCCTCAGCGCATTCTACGGACCAGGCCTAATGGCAGACCTTACCCACGTTGCGCTAAACGCGCCGATAACCAAGGAACATCTTGAAAGCGCGTTTGCCGGAAGGGAACTGGCAGGACAGCGCGTGTTTCTCCGGACGAACTGGAACGACCACTTTGGCGAGGCAGAATACGAAGAAAGCTCCCCGTACATTAGTGTAGGAGCAGTCGACTGGCTGGCCTCCCAGCACCCGGCCTTGGTGAGCTACGACTACTCGCACGGGAAGGACGACCCGGATGCGCCGCGACGCTACTACGCCGTTCGCACCTTTCTTGAGAACGGAATCGTGACAATGGGATATGTGACACGGCTGGACCGCATCGACTCAGCCAGGCCCTTTACGGTCTCGGCCTTTCCCTTGGCCTTCAAAGGGGTAGAGTCGAGTCCAGTACGGGCGGTGCTAGTACAAGAGTAGGGCCTGATCGGCGCATTGCAAGGTCGAACCATTGAACGAAATGGTACCGGGAGATTGGGGGCGAGGCGCGTTTGAGGTCCGTTGGTGGGAGATGGCCGCGTCACATGATGAAGGCCCTGTTAAGCTGACCCATCCGTGTTGGGGCGGCCCACAGTGCTGATCGACGTCGCTGAAGTGAGCGTCGTTTTCAATACTGCACAAGGGTTCGTGGTAGCACTGAATACGCTTAGCATTCAAGTGGACGCTGGGCAGTTTGTTTGCGTTGTTGGTCCGTCTGGCTGCGGCAAGAGCACCTTGCTATCGGTCATGGCTGGCTTGGAGCATCCTACGACCGGGTCTGTCCGGGTGCGTGGACATGTACTAAAGGGGCCAAATGCTGACGCTGGGGTGATGTTCCAGAAGGACCTGTTAGTAGATTGGCGGAACGTTTTGCGCAACGTAACGCTTCAGTATGAGATGCGCGGTATTAGAGTCCTTCCTGAACATGAGCGGCGAGCGCGCCTGCTCTTGGACAGCGTCGGCATTGGGCAGTTTGCCGAGAGCTATCCGTATCAGCTGTCTGGGGGTATGAGGCAGCGGGTAGCGATCTGCCGAGCCTTGGTGCACGATCCACAACTTCTTCTTCTGGACGAGCCCATGGGGGCACTCGATACGATTACTCGCGAGCAACTCAACTTCGATCTGGCCAAGATCACTGCTGACGATACGAAGACGACTGTCCTCGTGACGCACAGCATAGAAGAGGCAGTGTTTCTTGCAGATCGCGTGGTAGTGCTTTCGGCCGCTCCAGCGAGCATTGTCGCGGACATTTCCGTGGCACTGCCACGTCCTAGGTCGGTCTGGCCGATTGCCGAGCCCGCCTTTAGCCCATATCTCAAGGCAGTGCGCGATGCCCTAGAGGCGGGAGGCGCCTACGATGCCACAGTCAGTCGCTCGTAGCCCTGTGCGCCTAGGCCCGTCGGAAGACGGCAGTCGAGGGATGAAGACGGCCACTTCAGGGAATGGAGGCCGAACAAGAGCGTTGGCAGCCCAGTTCGGCTGGGCATGCGCTGGCTTCGTACTTCTTGTAGCGGCGTGGCAAGTGGTAGTTGTCTTCGCGCGTCTCCCCGCCGACATCGTTCCCGCCCCAGCATCCGTCGCCGACCAATTGGTACGCCACTGGGCGATTCTTGCAAGCAACGCGTGGGTTACACTTCAAGAGATACTGCTAGGCTTCGTGATCGCAGTCAGTTGTGGAGTCATAGTCGCCATCGGGATCGCTTTCTCGCGCACAGTCGAGCGGTTGCTATACCCGCTCATAGTGGTTTCCCAGGCAATACCAAAGATTGTCGTGGCTCCTCTCTTTCTCCTCTGGTTTGGCTTCGGGCTCACGACAAACGTTCTGGTGGCGATGCTCGTCGCCATCTTCCCTGTCATTGTCAATACGACTTTGGGCCTGACAGCGATCGATCGCGATCTCATTCGACTGGCGCGAGTGATGGGCGGCAGCCGCGCGCGGGTGTTTCTGAAGATGCGCCTCCCGTACGCGATGCCGAGCATATTTGCGGGGCTCAAGCTGGCGATTACGTTCGCCACACTCGGAGCAGTTGCGGGGGAGCTGGTAGCTGGTCAGGCCGGCCTGGGGTATATCGTCACGTTCGCGTCGGGAAGCCTCGACGCGGCACTCAGCTTCGCGGCGATTGTGGTGCTTTCTGTCCTCGGCGTGCTGCTATTCTACGCCGTCGTGGCAGTGGAGCGAGTCGTGTTGGGCTGGAGACCTCCGGCCGAAGCGCGGTAACTCATGTGTTCTTGAATAGCATGATTGGAGGGAATGGAATGGTAGAGGTGGTGGCATGCTAATGATTCAGAGGCTAAGGATCGTTTCGGCCTGCGTGGTGTTTGGCGCCTTGGGAATCGGGTTGGCGGCGTGTGGAGCTGCCGGGACCAAGCAGCCTGCTGCGAAGGTGGCGAGTGTCTCACTATTGCTGAACACTCCGCCTTCAGGGATTAATGCCGCTGTTTACGAGGCGCAAAAGCTCGGCTATTATGCAAAGGAACACTTGAGCGTGACGATTCTGTCGGGCACTTCCTCAGCTACGACGGTTGAGGCTGTCGCAGCGAACAAGGCGACTGTGGGGTTCGCCATCCCTTCGAACGCGCTCGAAGCGTCTGCTCAGGGGAGCAAGGTGGTGTCAATTGGGACCGCGTTTGGTAGGAACGGACAGGGCGTCTTCGTGCCCGACAACTCCGGTATCACCTCGCTCAGGCAGCTCACACACGTGACTATTGGTGTGCTGGGCTCCTCGTTCGAGGCAATTCTGAACGACTTGCTGACGTCGTTGGGAGTCAACCCTGCAACGAACAAGTATGTAGTGTTTCTCACGCCTGCGGCAATGATACAGAGCTACAACTCTGGGGGTACTGGCGCTGTGGTCACGCAGATACCGTTTGGGGCGCCATTGATTGACCCCGTGCGGCCGTCCAGGGGTCTGCTCGAGGCTAGCTATGGGATTCAAGGCGGTAGCTACAGCTTTGTTGCGAGTCCGCAGACACTGAAGCAGGAGCCATCCGTGCTAGCGCGGTTCCTGACCGCGACGTACGAGGGCTTCGCGGCGGCGAACCGTAACCCCGCCAGCGCAGCGGCGGCGGAGGGCAGCTATGTACCGGGGCTCGATGTCTCGGCTGCCCGCCAGCAGTATCAGCAGTTCATGGCTTACGAGTGCAGTGCGGCGATGGCTGGGCACACTCTGGCGTATCAGGCTCCGAGCGACTGGACTAGCATGGCTGTTTCGTTGGCCGCCGTCGGGGCCATTCCTGCCACGCTGAACGTGGGGTCGGTGTATACGAACGAGTTTGAGTCGTCCGGATCGGCCGTGGAGTGCAAGTGACCGGGGTTTGTTGGGGCTGGGCCGCTGATCAGGCGTGGTCAGTCGCCTGGTGGTGAGCGGTTGTGGCTTTTGGATGAAGCGTGTGAGGCGGGAAGGGGGGTGAGCGATGCGCTTACCCCCCTTCAGGGGGGAGTCGAGGGGCGTGGCGTTGGAGGCTCTCGTACTGCATGCCGGGTCGTTAGATTGCTTGAGGTGTTGTCCGGCGCAAGCAGTCCGCTTCGGCTGAGCGAATTGGCACGACAGCTAGACGTGCCTGTGAGCTCTACTCAAGTGCTTTTGAAGGAGCTGATGCGGTGCGGCGCCGTAGCGATGACAGATCAGAGGGAGTATGTCCGTGGTCCCCGTCTGGTAGCGCTGGGCGCTCGTGTTGTTGCGAGTCTGGACGTAGTCAGGCTTGCCGAGCGGCGCATGGTTGAGCTCGCGTCGGAGATGCACGAGTACGTGTACCTTGCACTTCCTGTTCCAGAGGGCATCATGTATGTGTCGCGCGTTGGTACGTCGTCCCATAACTTGCGGGTCGAGATTCCTTTGGGTGTCGCGCGTCCCTTGCATGCAACGGCCGCAGGGCAAGTTTACCTAGCGTATGGTAGTCCGGACGCGGTCGAGCGCGCCATTTCTCGTGCTCCGCTTTCGGCCGAGACGCCGCATACAATTACGGACGTAAGTGCTCTGCGTGCGCGGATCCAGTTGGTGCACACGCGGGGGTATGCGGTGACGGAGGAGGAGAGCATAGAGGGTGTTGTGGGACTATCAGCACCTGTGAGGACTGCAGGTGGTGCGCTGGCGGGTGCACTCACTATTTCCTTTTTTCGGGGCCGTTCAGAGTTTGGTCAAGAGGTAGTCGTCCGTCGGCTCGTGGACGCGGCCTGCGATGTGAGCCGCGCTCTGGGTTGGAGCGGCAACGCGTAGCTTACGGCAAGGCCCGCGAGCCTTGGCGTACGTCCGCGGCCGATGGCGGCTTGCGCCCCCCCGCCACCTCCCGTTCCTGCTCCAGCGCTTGCTCCAAGATCCGTTGCACCCGGACAACATCGACCACGTCCAGGGCGAGGGTCTTGGCGCAGGCCTGTCCCACTCGCTCGGCTCCATAGCGTTTCACCAGCCCGAGCAGCCGGTAGACCTGGCGCATGCGGGTCCAGGGCAGCGGCCCAGCCAGCAGCTGGGTGGCGTAGATCCCGACCGGCTCGCCATGGCCGGCTGCCACGCGCTGGAGGTACTCCAGGTCGCCCATGGCATACCCGCGCTTCTCCTGGGGGAGGTCCTCGGGCTGGGTGGATCGCCCGCCGGGGGCCTGGCGGACGTGCTCCCGCAGCACGACGCCGTGGTAGGAGATCCTCACCAGGCGGCTGTCTGCCCGCACGTCGACCTGCTCCCCGAGGTGGCCACCGGGCACCGAGTAGAGCGCCTTCCCAACGGAGATGTGATGGTCCCGGGCCACTTTGGGGTGGGCGTAGATGGGTACCTCGTAGCGGCTCCGGGGGACCGGCAGCAGGTGCGCCAGCTCAACCTGCTGGAAGTGCTCCAAGGGACGCCGCCGAGTGGTCCCATGGATCCGCGTCCCGGCCTCCTCCAGGCACCAGCGCCGCATCCCCGCCCGGCCCGCGGCGAGGTCCTGGAAGTTCTCGCCGGCAAACCCCGCCTGGCGGCAGTAGGGCACGGCGCGCTCGACCCGCGGCTTCTGGGTCGGAGATTTGATGATGCAGGGGTCGACCACAAAGCCCCGGGCCTGGGCGTACTCCAGGAAGCCCTGGTTGAGGACGGGGTGGAGGGGGTCCGCCTTGACCACGATCGCCTTCAGGTTGTCGCTGATCACCACCCTGAAGACCCCGCCAAAGAAGATCCAGGCCTCCTCGAACCCCTCGATGACCTCCTCCAGGCTCTCCCCGAAGGTGAGCCAGCAGAACATGTGGCGGCTCACCACCGCTGTCAGCACCAGCCCCTTGACCAGCCGTCGAGCGGTCCCCAGGCGGCCCAGCAGCCCCATCCGCCCAAAGTCGGCTTGCAGTTCCTGCCCGGGCTCCCCATCGTCCACCCGGACGGTCTCCCGGTGAGTTCCGAAGCCCAGCTCCAACACGCAGTACCGGTGCAGCGTGCGGTACGGCACCACCACCCCGCGCCGTTGCAGCAACACCCGGATCTTGGTCAGGCGCAGGCCCTCTTCCACCCACTGCTTCAGCAGACCGTGCTGGCCCGCCAATGCCGCCCAGGCCTCCCCGTGCCAGCCGCCCGGGCGCCCGGGCTGGAGCGCGACCAGCACCTCGGTCACCAGGCTGTCGGTGATCTCACTCGACTCGGGCCGGAACCCCACCATCTCGGCCACCGCCAGGTACCTGCGGACCGTCTTGCGGTTCATGCCCAGCAGTTCGGACGTCCGCCTCAGACCGTACCCCATCTGGCACAGCCTCAGGACTTCACGTACCTCCACCATTGGCACCTCCCGGAACATCGGCAACCTCCTCGGCCCTGAAAGCGAGAAGGGTGCCCGGTTGATGCTCCGCGAGGCCAGGTGGTCCCAAGTTATTGGCTAACCCACCCCTTGGGTGGTCCCATGTTTGTGGCAACCGACAGGTGCCCTCAAACGAAGCTTGAGGGACCAGCAAATCGATCCGGACGTCGAAACGTCTTGAGCCCGGGGCCCGCCGATACGCTCCTCGAAACTGAGGTCCGAGTCACTTTCCCGACCCCGGCCCCGGTAAGGCAGGAAGCATCAGCGGGAGGCCGAACCGGGGCAGCCACCGGTTATCGAACCCGGTGATGGCGGAGATCTGCCTCCCACGGAACTCGAGCACGACAAGGCTGACGCCAGCCCGGGCACCCGCGCGGAGGTAGATGCCAAACGCCGGCTGACCGTTGGCTCGCATGGCGGGAA
>JAJYWM010000235.1 GCA_021791455.1 bacterium
CGGAGCTTCGCCACCGCCAGAGGACCGATGAGGACCTGGTGTCGGGAGCCGGCAGTCTTGGCCTCCAGAATGGTCAACCCTTCTTCGGGGAGTCGCTGAAGGTTCCCGGTCACCGTCAGGGTTCCTTTGGTCAGGTCCACGTCTCGCCACCTCAGCGCCAGGAGTTGCCCTTGGCGCATCCCTGTGGTGGCGGCCAGTACCCAGAGGGCTTCAAAGCGGGACCCGACCGCTGCCGCAAAGAGCCGGCGGACTTGATCCGCTTCAAGGGTCTGAGGCTCGAACCTCTCCGTTCGAACCGGGTCCACCAACTCCGAGACGTTGCGCGAGACCAGTTCCCATCTGACTGCCTGGCCCAGTGCTGTGTGAACCACCCTGTGAATCTGGAGTACCGTGCGAGGGCTAGACCCCTTCGCAGCCGCCATTGCGTAACACCTTTGTAGGTCCGCAGGCCCCAGTCGCGCCAGAGGGACGCGCCCAACTGCGGGGAGGACGTGGAGGCGAATCAGCTCTTCGTAGCGCTGCCAGCTACGGAACCTCAGAGCTGGCTTGGCGGCCTCAAGCCACTGCGCCAAGAAGGCGTCAGTCCGCATTCGCATCCCGGCTCCAGACTTATCGATCCCCTGAGCCCGGACGGCCTCAGCCAGTCTTGCGGCCGCGTCGGTCCGGCTCTTTGCGTACCACTTCTGCCGCCTGCCCGTCGGCCAAGTGATCGCGGCAACCCACCGACCATCCGCAGCTCGGCGGTAGATCGATCCCTCCCCGTTCCCGCGGCGGCTCACATCAGCCCAGCAGGTGTCCGAAGTGCGCGCGCATATAAACCTGGCGGCTCTCGGGCACCTCCAGCGCATCCCAACGCTCTTTCCAGCCCGCCTCGGGGGGCAGGTCTTGGGTCATGTGCCAGATGATCCCTCGATGCTTCAATTCCTTTACTTTCCACGGCTCGCCATACCTTGCGCGGGAGTCCGAGATCAGCGCCGATTCCCACTCTCCATTGACGGCCGGATGTTCATACGACACCACAAACTCCCAGGCCAGCCCGAGCGCAACCAGTTCCGACACCTCTGGAGGGGGAAGCGGGATCAATGACTCCGGAACGTACCTCACCACGGCACGGCGGACGGGCTCATCCAAAGGGGCACGTGCGTGCCAAGGCGGAGGACCCGTAAGGGGGGGAGGGACCACCTCTGGGTGTTCCAGAACAAACTCTATGAGTTTGTCGAATACCGCAGCTATCCCGGCCGACCAAGCGGGGTCTGCCTTCCCCTTCACATGAAGCGCAGGAGGTGGTAGCCACAGGTCCGTCTCGTCCGTGTAAGCTGGGTCTGTCATGGAGCTTTAACCTCCGTGGCCTGGCGGCGAGCCTTCCACGGGCTGCGCCGCCTTATCTGTTTCTCACGCTTGATTTTACGCTCGTTTGGCGGAAGTTGCCTCTTTGGGGCCGCTTGCGGCCCCGCCTGGCCGCGTAGAGGCCTTTTCGCGCTCGGGCCGAGGGGTACCTTCATCTCATGCCCTCTCCCCTCCCCCACGACCCGGCCCGCCTCCTGATCGCCGGCGACACCCACGGCAACTACCTGCACTGGAAGAACGTCCTGCTCCCGGCGGCTCGTGAGCACCAGGTGGACAGGATCGTCCAGCTCGGGGACTTCGGGTACTGGCCCCTGACCGGCGAGGGCTTGGACTACCTGGCCTGGCTCAGCGCTGAACTCGACGACGACGATCTGATGGTCGTCTTTGTTGATGGCAACCATGAGGACCACAAGGCATTGCTCCAGCTCCCGGTCCGCCCGGACGGCTTCGTGGAGGTGACGGACCGCATCCTCTGGGCTCCCCGAGGCCATCGGTGGACCTGGCAAGGCGTACGCTTCCTCGCCCTCGGCGGGGCCTACTCCATCGACCGGCACGAAAGGAAGCTCGACTCCGGGCGGTGGGGGTGGTTCAAGGAGGAAGTGATCAGCCCCGAGCAGGCGAAGCTGGCCATCGCAGGCGGCCCGGCCGATGTGCTTCTCACTCATGACGCGCCAGTCGGGGCGCTGCCACAGGTGACGGTGTATGGCCCGGTGAAGTTCCTGCCGGGTGTGCAACAGAGCGCCGGGCGGGTTCGGGAGGTGGCCGAGGCCACGAACCCGAAGCTCCTACTCCACGGCCACTGGCACCAGTTCCAGCAGCTCCGGCTCCCAGGGCAGGACACCGAGGTGATCGGGCTCTCCACGGACGGCACCCGCAGGAGCTGGATGGTCCTCGACCTGCCGGGGCTGGAGATCAGGCACGAGCCAGCCGCCTAGTTCGGTCGCTATAGTGCCGGCCCACTGGTGGCTAAACGGGTTGCTTCCAAGGCGATGCCCTCCCGGGGACCACGGTTCTCAACACCCAGTGGTTTCCTTCCCAGGAGGGCACTTGCGCAAGTGGACCCCGCTACCCAGTGGCCCCTTGATGAAAAGCTACGGCTAATGGGCAGTTGAACTCAGTGTCCTGGCTGGTGACCGGTAGGCTTGGCCTCACCAGAACTCCTCCGTGTCCAGACCAAACGCGCGAGGGCGACTAGGCCCACTATTAGCAGCACGCTTAAGAGGAGGAATCCCAGGATCAGGAACACAAACTCCCAATTAACAGAGATCACGTACACCCCTCGCTGATCCAATTGCTCGTTTGGCTAGTGTGGAAGGTGACGTGACACGCTATTGTGCTTGAGACGTTGCCACTGAAAGAAATCTCTTCAATCTCGACATACGCTTCGGCTGTAGCGGTCCCGCTGCCAAACCACTCTGGGCCTTGCAGCACAACGCAATAACCGGCGCCGGTGCATTGGAGGCTGATCGGGTAGGTGGCATTTGCCGTGTAGCACACGTTCACGTGGGCTGTGGCATTACTAATTCCAGCTAACAGGGTACTGACGCTCTGAGCACTGCCTGACCAGTAAGTCCATCCGCAACCACTAGGAGGTGGGGGGACGATTACTTGAGGCGAACCGCTACTGTCAGCAACGGGAGTGTCTGTCGCAGGAGCCCACGTCGTAGCACTCGCGGTTCTCGTGGTCGCTCCCGTAAGCGTCGCAGCAGATACCGTAGCACTCAACCCGAACAACGCCATGAGCGCGGCTAAGCCTGGGGCGAGCAGGCACACCCGCCATCGTACTCGACTTCTGTTGGCCATCAGTCACTACCTCTCTATGTATGTGAACATCACCAGGCCGATGGATCAGCGATCTTCGCCCAGCATCACCTCCTTCTCCGTATTGATTGCGGCCACGATACCACTGAATCCAGCTATCGTGGCTACCAAGGTGAGAATCGGCAAGGACGCGACCAGGGCGACTGGGGTCCAGCGGGCGGGATGCAACACTTGACAACTTCCTGACCAAGGCTTGTACGCTGCCGCTAGACTACGCCGTAAGTTCAACAGTGTCAACGGGATGCAGATTACCTCAGCCCGCGTCAAGTCAGTGAATTGAGGTGAACGGAGGCGGCAAGGGTCCATCATCCTCCGCGAGGTTATGTGGACGGGAGCAGAGGGGCTGGCTGAATTGCTTCCTTCTCGCTAACGTTACACTACGCTCGTCCCTGGCGCGCGCGTTCCCGCCGGCACCACCTCTCACAGCTCGGGCGAGCCAGCCTTCCTGCCCGCCACCGGTCGAGCGCTATCTGGAGCACGCACCCCCTCGGCGGTCCCCGCTTCTTGGCGCATGGCCTGAGCGATCAGGCCGTGGAGCCAGCTTTCGTGCTCGGTCCCAGGCTGACCCTTGGCCCATTCCCCCAGCAGGTAGCCATGAGATCCTGAACTCAATGGCTCACCCCCTCCCGATCCGCCTCATGACCGCCGCCCGGACCTACAGCAGGGCGCAGACGACCATGGCCAGGGCACAGGACCGGGCCGAGCGGGCCGCCGGGCTACTGCGCGGAGCAGCGGCCGCCACCACGGACGGACGGCTCGCCGTCGGCGCGTGGTGGAATCTGCTCGACCAGCAGGGCAGCCTCACCGTGGCTGCTGCTCCGCAGGTCGCCGTGGACCAGCTCCCTCTTCCACTGGAGGGGTGAGACTACATTGAGGTGATGACCGTCTCACGATCCGAACTCCCTTAGGTGCGTCCAAGCCGCTTCCTCGACCAGATGGACCGGCTAGGCTGATCTCGGACACCCACTGGGGCCATCGCCGGCTGCGCGAGGTCCTGGCCCCTGGCGTCCGGCCGGCCCACGTGGACGCCCTCATGGTCCAGCGGTGGTGGGAGACGGTCGGGTTGGACGACCCCGTGCTCCACTTGGGCGACGTGTTCATGGGCGACCTGGCGGCGGCCAGAGCGGGGGGATCGGATCTGAGCATGGTCCGCTCGCGCTGGGTCACGCCTTGGGCCGAGAACGCCTCTTCGGTCGTGCAGCCTGTGGCGCAGGCTGTAGCTTGGCGTCGCCAACGCTGGCGCGGCGAGGCAGCTCTCTCGCAGGCGCGACGTATGGGTTGTATCCGTCAGGGCACGCTTGTCTCACGCGCCGATCCCAGCCCGCTTCGTCGAGAGAGCATTCGACTAGGGCCAAGAAGTCTTGCTTGCGGAGAGCGCATTGCTTGGCCATAGCTCCCACCAGCTTGTCCGTGATAGACGAGCGTCCATGCGAGATGCGCGTCTGCAAGATCACATTCCACTCGCCCACCCGAACGGACTTCTCATACATCTCATGGTGGGTCTCGTCCTGCGTCATACCCTTCCGCAGCAGAGCGTTACCCACAAGCTCAGATCGTAGCTCGGTCACCAGCGCAATCTAAGTGAGGTGGTCCTGCAAGTAGGATAGGTGCTCATGGGCCTGCGGGCTTCGAGACAGGTCCCTCGCGCGAAGCAGGTCTCGGTGCTGCGCCATAGCCACCAACAGATCTTGAACCGCCTCGGCAAGCGTTTGTCCTGACCCAAAAATTCCTGTCGTGAGTTCGGTGGCGACGCTGTCGCCCGGACACGGATCAACATCCGCCCAGATAGGGCGCTTAAGTGCCACCTCATCGTCTACCCTGAGGATCCACCGCATTGGCGACGAGCCCTCCATAGGCCACCAGAGATGCTTCACTGTGGCGGTCTGAAACCACTTCACCGCCTGCGCCGACACCAATGAGCCTGGCACCTCCTGCACGGCTTGCGTGGGGACAGAGGGGTCTGGCTCTTCCACCCGTGAAGTAAAGCTGAGCGACAGAACAGTGATCTCTCGTGTCGTCCAATTCATCTGCGGCGGGGGTTGGATCATTTGGCAGCCTCAAAGACAGTCACGAGCTGTCCCAGCATTTGGTGCAGCTCCTTTAGGCGCGCGCCAGACAAGGTGATCCTGGCTACCGGCTGCACTTCCACGCCGCCAAGGTTCGCGACCATTTCTAGCTGCTGCTCGCGCGTACCCCAAACGGGGATCGGGGGCAAGAAGCCAAAGCCTAAGACCACTTCGCCGGGGCCACCATCGGTGGACACCAGACCAACCTGGAATGCATTCGCGGCAGCAACCGGCATGCGCTGGGCCTCGCGCCAAGACACGGCAAGCGGAGCAGGAAGCTTGGTGGCTACGTCTTGGTCACTCTTTTCCCGCTTCGGACGGGCCCGCTGCACAGGCATAGTGACTCTCCTCTCCCCCCGTGGTACTGCACGTCCGCGTCGGACGACCAAATTATACCGGGCGGGACGTGAATCCAATCCTCCATCGGGCCGTTGAGATCAAGCACCCTCAGTCCCCACCACCCGCACCGGGGCTCGGTCCTGCATCCGAGGTCTGGGCAGCCTAAGCCCCGACACCGCAAACACGCTTCCCGCGCTCTCGGGCTCCGCCACCATCCGAGGCGGTCCGAACCCCACAGCACGCCGTTGAACCTCGCCCTCGGGACGCGGGCCCAGGCGCTCCGACACAAACTCCGGGGTGATCCACACCCGTCGGGTCGGCGCTCCTTGAGCGATGGCCCGCTGAAGCAGCGCCTCCATGCGGGTCTCCACTCCCCGCAGCCCCGCCTCGTCGGTCCCGGCATAGCCGGTCACCACCAGCTCCAAAGCGTCCGGCGGCATGGGCACCGTCCGGCTCGGAAGGCTGTACGCCTTCAGCAGCCGGGGCCACAGGTGCGAGCCCACCACTTCCACACGCTCGGCGGGCGTCAGGCCGGGAACCTCCACCACCTCGCAGCGGTCCAGCAGCGGGGCGGGGATCGTGTCCAGGGAGTTCGCCGTCGCCACGAAGTTCATCCCAGCCGTGGGGAACGGCACCCCCACGTAACGATCAGTCCAGGTGGTCGAGCCCAGCAGCTCCAGAAGCCAGGCCGTGGCTGAGCCGCGCCAGCCCACGTGCCCGGCCTTGTCGATCTCGTCGAGCACCACCATGAGCCGGGCCGTCCCCGTCCGCCGGATCGCCCGGACGATGGCTCCGGGCTCGGCCGAGGTGTAGATGCGGTCGGCCCCAGCGACGTAGCACTCATCGAACGCCGCCATCGGCACCGGCACCACCTCGCACGGACGGTCGAGCGCGTCGGCCATGGCCCGCGCCAGCGTGGTCTTGCCCGTGCCCGGCGGGCCTACCAGGAGCAGAGGCCGCAACCGGTGGTCCCCGTTCCCCTGGCGCTCCAGGTGGGCGACCGCGGCCACCCTATCCGCCAGGATCGCCTTCACCCCGGCGTGCCCACCGTGGGCCGCATCGAGCGCCCGCAGCGCAGCCGTCGCGGGCCGGCGCTTGGCGGGCGGCTCATCCCAGGGCAGGTCCGCCATCAGGCGCAGCCACGCACGCTGATGCGTGGCCTCGTCTTCCGGGACCCCCTCCAACCTTTTCACGACCGCCTCAACCTCAGCCTTCACGGCCTCCGAGGCCTCAGCCACCGCAGCCCGCGCGCGGGCCTCCACGGACTCCGGGGCGGCCGCCTGCCGCTCCCTCGCCGCCTCGATAGCCGCCTCTGTCCTCTCGCGGGCCTCATCCTCTCGCTCCGCTTCCTCGTCGGCGGCTTGCAGCCGGACCGGACATTGGGCTCGGGTCAGCGTTGGATGCAGCAGGCCGCAGTCATAGCACGGGCGCTCGGGATCAAAGTCGGAGCGAGACATTCAGCCACCTCCTAGCCAGCCACCAGGGCGCGCCGCCAGAGCGCGTATCTGTCCCCTTGGGGACTGGTGGTGGCGCTCGGCCCACTGGTCGGGGCCGGCGACTGGAGTGAAGTCTACCCAGACGGTGGGGAGGTTAAATGCCCCGTCGCCGAGTCCGGGCCTTGGTCTCCGCCGCCAAGTCGGCTTGCAGGTCGGGCCAGCGTCCATCCTGGTCACGCAAGCGGTCGAGGGCGACTCGCACTAGGTCGGTGACCGCGAAGTCGGCTCCGGCTTGGAGAGCCTCGATGCGCAACTGTCGGACCCACGCCGCCTGATCAGCCCGCAGGGTCAGCGGCCCCATGGCGACGTAGGGTCGGGGGTCACTCTGTCCTTCCCCCTTTGCCGCGCCACCACGTGGCCGGGCCGCAGGTGGAGCGGTCGGAGCTTTGCGGCGCTTCGCGGCCACGGGCTCCGCCACCAGGTCCGGTATCTCGACATCGGGCCGTAGGTGGCGGCCCCCTGTCAGCGAGGGCGTGATCACGCGGGGTGAGGTGATAAGGGCAGCGAGGCCTTCCAGCCCTTCAGGGTCACTCATGCGCTTGCCTCCTTGGGGTTGGTCGGAAGTGACTTCATTGCCCGGCGGGCCGCGTCCGCCACCGCTCGGAACTGGCTTGCCGCCAGTGCCACCCTTGGCGATGGGTCGGAGTCCAGGACCAGCGAGGCCCGCAGCCGCCGTCGGCTCAGCCAGACGTGCTCGCCCACAGGAGGGGCTACGGGGACGTGGTATTCCCGCGCCAGCCGCATCAGCTCGACCAGTTGCGGCCGCACCACCGTGCCTGCTCGCACCCGATTGGGAGCCAGGAGAAGCGGAAAGTCGGAAGCCCGCTCTTCCAGGAGACCGGCCAGCCCCCGAAGCTCCGGCCATCCGATGGTAGTTGGAACCACCACGAGATCGGCCACCGCCCAGGCCGCGTCCGTGAGAGGGACGGCTCCGGGATGGGTGTCGAGCACCACCGGCCTGCCCCACGCGGCCGCCCAGGAGCGAATGCGGGTCGCCAGCAGCGCCGGGTCGAGGCGCTCGACGTGCGCAAGGTCGGGATGGCTTGGCACGAGCCCCGGCCGTCCCGGTCGGACCAGGAAGCGCGGCGTGCGCTCACGGTCGGCGACCAGGGCGTTCAGCAAGCGCGGGTCGGGTTGGGGAGCGCCCCAGGTGCCAGTCGCCCCGCCACGGTCCCAGTCGAGGTCCACGAGGACCGCAGCCAGCGCGGATGCCAGCTCAAGGGCCAGCGTGGTCTTGCCCACGCCTCCCTTGTAGGCGGTCACAGCGATCACTGGCCTTGCCATGGTGAGCAGTATAGCAGATGCCCACATGCCCAGAGCTACAGATACCCATATGT
>JAJYWM010000285.1 GCA_021791455.1 bacterium
GCCGTCGCGCCACCGATCCAGCAACTGCAGCATGATTGAGAGCGACTGCCCGACCTCCCGTGCATGAACCCGGAAACGAGCCTCGGCGTCGCCGTCGATCTCCGTCGGCACCTGGAACTCGACCGCGCCGTAGGCCTGGTACGGGTGGTCTCGCCGGCAGTCCCGGTCAATCCCCGAGCCCCGCCCGACCGGCCCGACAAGGCTGTGCTCGGCGGCGTACCCGGGGTTGAGAATGGCGGTGCCCTCCAGGCGGTCCCTGAAGGTGGCGGTGTGCTCCAGAAGCTGGCGCAGCCGCTCGGCTCGGGTGCGCCAGACCTCGAGTTGCGTTCTCAGCTGCTGGCAGGCGGGCTCGTCCAGGCGAGCGTGGAGTCCTCCCACTCGCAGCGCGCCCCGCAGGTAGCGATGCCCCGTCAGCCGCCCCCCCGTGCGGAGCACCTCCTCCTTGAGAATGCCGTACTGAGCCGAGGCGACCAAAAGCCCTGTCGCCTCGGCCAATCGCCCAATGACCCCAAGGTGGTGATGCAGTCGTTCCAACTCTGCGAGCAGGGTCCTGGCGGCCTGGTCGGTGGGACCCACCTCCACGCCCAGAGCGTTCTCGACCGCGGTGATGAACCCCAACCCGTTGGCAAAGCTCGAGACGCCGGCGACCCGCTCCGCCAGTAGCGCCACATCTTCGACCGCCAACCCCTCGGCTCGAGCCTCCATCGCCCGGTACTTGAAGCCCAGCCGAATGTCCACCTCCACGATGTCCTCACCCCCGGAGGAGAAGAGGAACTCTGCGGACTCCTGGGGACCACTGCGCACCGGCCCGAGGGGAAGCTGGAACACCCCCTGACCGGTGACCGAGGGTCGGCGCACCCCGTGGGGAGGATGGGGTAGCCGCTCAGCCGCTTCGAAGCCGCGACGCATCGGGTGGTGCCGCTCCTGCCAATCGTGAAGCCTAAGGGGGCTGAGCGCCGGATGCCCCAGCGGCTCCAGGCCATGCATCTCGAAGATCTCCCGTTCGTACCAGCTGGCCGCGTGGAGGGCGGGGGTGAGAGAGGTGAATGACTCCGCGTGCAGGGTGGTGGTGAGCAAAAGCCAGGCGGGATCGCCAGCGGCCGCGAAGACGGCGGTCAATCGGGGTGGGCTCCCCGCCAGAGTGGTGGCGAAGAGGTCCCCGATCACACAGGGCCCTGAGAGCGCGGTCGCTAGATCAAAAAAGTCGTCCTCACGGCACTCGACGCGAGCTTCCCCCGGCCGGGTCCACTCCAGCTGCAGCCCGATGGATTCCGCCAGCCGCTGCAGGGGACTTGTCACCGGGAGACCACCAGGGCGGCCCCGCTCAAGAGCGTGTGCAACGGGCCCGGGATCCAGACCCCGAGCACCAGCACGGCCGCCAGGAGCAGCACTCCCGGCGCCAGCACCCCAACGCCCAACTCCTCGCGGGAATCAGTCCCTTGCGGCACGCCGTCGCCGAAGGTCATGGCGCTGAAGGGCGCCATCAAAGCGAAGAAGCCCACCAGAAGCAGGGCGGCGATCAGCACTCCAGGGCCCCAGTTGGCCCCTCGCAACGCCCCGCTCACGATCGAGAACTCGGACACGAACAGCCCAAATGGCGGTGCCCCTGCGATCGCCAAGGCGCCCAGGATCAGGACCGCCGCGGTCGCCGGGGCGACCTTCACCACCTGGCGCACGTCACCGATGGTGGTGGTCCGAAAGCGCAGGACCAGGTTCCCGGAGTTCAGAAACATGAGGGTCTTGGCCAGGCTGTGCACCACCATCTGCAGGAGTGCCCCGAACACGGCCAGGGGGGCCCCCAGACCGAAGCCCGCGGCGATCAGGCCCATCTGCTCCACGGAGGAATAGGCAAGCAGGCGCTTGAAGTTGCGCTGCGAGATCATGAAGACGACCCCCACACTCATCGACAGCAGACCGAAGGCCAGCAGGGCGGCCCGCAGGTCCCCCGCATCAGCCCTCTGCGAGGGCTCGGCCAGGGAGAGCACACGCACTATGGCCAGCATCGCGCAGTTGAGCTCGGCGCCGGACAGCATGGCGCAAACGGGCGCCGGTGCCTGGCTGTGGGCGTCGGGCAACCAGGTGTGCATCGGTGCCAGCCCGGCCTTGGCGCCGAATCCCACCAGTACCAGCAGGAACCCCAAGGAGGCCAGCCCGGGGCTCAGCGCCGCCGCTGACCCGCCGATGACAGGGATCGCGAAGTTGTAGGCCCCTCCCAGGGCCGAAACGCCGGCTGCATAGAGAAGCAGAAACCCGAAGAGCGCGATCAACTCACCCGCCACCGCCAGGATGAGAAACTTCCAGGCTGCCTCCAGGGGCTCTCGGGATCCGTAGAAGTCCACCAGCGGCACCGACGCGAAGGTGGTCGCGGTCACTGCGGTCCACAGCAAGGCGAGGTTTCCCGCCACGGCCACCAGGACCATCGTCAGGCTGAAGACGTGGAACAGCACGAAGTACCTGCGCACCTCCCCCGCCCGCAGCACGTGCTCCTGGGCCGGTGCCCGGAAGTACGCCACCGAGTAGGCGCCCGCCACCGCCGACACGAACGACACCAGCAGCAGGACGACCCCATTGAGGTCGTCAAGGTACAGCCAGTCGCCCAGGGCTGCGATCGGGCCACCGGCGAGCACCCTGGCCACCAGCAGCAGAGCGACTGCCAGGGTCAGAACGGAGCTTGGCGCCACGATCAGATATCTGGCCCTGTCGTGGCGCAGGAACCCACTCAGCCCAGCTCCCAGGAGCGGGATGGCGAGCACGGTCAGCAGCAGCGCCGTGTCAGTCATCCCCGCAACCTGGTCAACTCGGAGGTGTCGGTGCCGGCGCCCTCCTGATGCATCCGCGCCACCAGAAACCCGACCACGAGCACGGCGATCAAGATGTCCAGGACAATTGCGAACTCGATCAACAGGCTGAGCCTGGGCGCCACCACCAGGCCCACCAATAGAAGCCCATTCTCAGCGGCAAACAGGCCCGTCACCTGCATGATCGCGTCGCGCCTGGCGGTGGTGGTGAACAGGCCAAGAAGGAAAACCGCGATGGCGATTCCCAGTACCGACGAGGGGAGGAACTGCGGCGGATACGACAGCCGGGTGGCGGAGAGAAAGCCAAGCAGGGTCAGGCCCGCACCCAGCATGAGGGCGGTGGGGAAGCGAACGTAGTAGGAAGCCTCGCGCCGGTCCAGCACGGCGAAACTGGTGCGCCGGCGGAGGACGCGCGGGATGATCACTCCCTTCATCACGATGATGAGGACCCCGAAGAGTAGCAGCTCGATGAGGTGGGATTCCGCAAAGAGGCCGATCGCCACTCCGCCCAGCAGCCACGATTGGACCGCGTATGCGGAGACTGCGGCGTCAAGGCTCCGGGTAACAATGAATTGGAAGCTGACCAGCAGGATCAGGGTCGCCAGAATCACCTCAGGCAGCACCGTATCCCCTCCCACCCTGGGTTTTGGGGCCCTGCATCAATGGCCCACCGTGTAGAGCACGAGCCCCAGAAAGGCCAGGACGAAGCTGCCCCCCAGATACTCCGGCACCCGCAGGATCCGGATTTTGGCGAGCGCCGATTCAATGCCCACCAGCAGAAGGGCTGCTCCCATCATCTTCAGCGCCAGCGTCACCAGCGCCCAGAGAAATGCCAGAGGCGTGATCGCAGTTGCCAACCCCAGGGGAAGCACCAGCACGTTGAGCCACACGATCAGGAGCACGAAGAGCTTCATGTAGCCGCCCCACTCCATCAGCGCCTGGTCGGGGCCGGAAAACTCGAGCAAGCGTGAGGACTCGATCATCGACAACTCCTGCGAGCTGTTGGGGTTGTCGATGGGCAGGCGTCCGGCCTCGGCGAGCACCACCAGCAGGAAGGCGGCTGCGACCAGGGCGTGGCTCGGGACGACGTGAGAGGCGCTGGTGAACAGAGTGTCGTTGACGACGAAGGGGACGGTCCCTCCGGATATGAAGCCGACGGCGAAGAACACCACGATGAACGTCGGCTCCGCCAGGGAGGAGACGAAGCGAGAGCGGCTGGCGCCCAGACCTCCGTACGGGCTGCCGCTGTCCATGGCTGCCAGGTTGGCGAAGAAGCCGCCAATGCCGATCACGAAACCGCTGCCTACCATGTCCGCCATGAGCGCCCAGCTGAGCGGCATCGCCGTCAGCACCGGAATGAGCATCGCGAAGGCCAGCGGCACCGCGAACACGACGTAGGGGGCCATCCGGAAGACCCAGGATGCGTAAGGAGTGGCCATTCTCTCCTTGCCCAGCAGCTTCCTCAAATCGTGGTATGGCTGCAGCGGGGACGGGCCCCGGCGGGATTGAACCTTCGCCTTCAGGTTCTCAATCCACCCCTTCAGCAACGGGGAGAGGGCGAGCACGGTCAGGACCGCAATCACCTGACCGATCGCGGCAGCCAGCATCAGATCGCCCCGGGGGCCAGGCGGCCCGATGCTCGGCCCGGCCATCGCCCGCCCTCAGAGTCAGCGCGACCAGGGATCGGGGCGCAGGACCTCCGCCGCTGCGAAGCGCGCGGATGGCCCTGGCACCTCGCGCGAAATCCGCCAAGAGGGTCCCCTTCCCTGAGGGAAGACCACAGGTGGTCGGGGCGACGAGGCGCGGCCGACACCGGACATCTGATGGGCGCAGAGTACTGCGCCACATCCGGACAACAGAGCAACGCGGCTCTCCTTGTGAGGGCTGACCAAGAACTTCTCGGTAGAAGCCATTAGCCGGCGAGCCGACATACGCGGGCCTCATCGCGTCGCTGCTGGCATTCTCCCAGAGTGTGAGACGACCATGCAACCTCGAGATTGACAGGTCTGGCTGAGACGGCCACCAGGCCACGGGTTGACGGCTAGGACCGCGCTCAGCGGAAGCGGAGTGTAGACCCCGCCAATTCGGCAGCTGCCCCTGGGCGCTCGGGCAAGTGCCCCACCCAGCCCAGTGGGCGGGGGGCTGGACCAGGATCGCGGCGCCCGCTCGCGGGCCCTTCCTACTCCTCTCGCAGCGGCAGGGGGAGTTTGGCCACGACCACGTTGCGGCGGCGCCGAAAGGCGGATGAGAGCACAAGGTCGAGATGGTTGTGCAAGGCCCGGTGCCAGAATCGACGTGGTTGCACGACCGGGATCAGCAGCACCACCCGCCTGGTTGCCGACGGCTTAAGACCTCCCACATAGCGCACCAGCGGCCTGGAGACCGAATGGTACTGAGACCTCAGCACCACCAACTCGACCCCGGGGTCCCATCTCTTCCAGGCCTCTTGGACAGCCTTCTCGCGGTCATCGTCTTCGGAGAAGACGACCGTGACCGCATGCACCTCATCGCCCATGGACAGGGCCTGCGAGAGGGCGTCCCTGGTCAGCCGGGAGACATCGGTGAAAGGCACCACCACTATCGAGTGCGCCCTCTTCGGCTTGGCAGGGCGCTCCCCGATGCGCAGCTCAGCGTCCACCCCCCGGTAGTACCTGTGAACTCTTACGAACAGCAGGATCAGAAGCGGGATGGCCACCACCACCACCCACGCTCCCTCGCGGAACTTGGTGAATACGAAGATCAGGGTCGAGACGCCACTGGCGGTGGCACCCAAGGCGTTGAGGGAGGCCCGCCAGCGCCAGCCACTGTCGCGGCTTTGGACCCAGTGACGCACCATCCCCGTCTGGGCCAGCGTGAAACCGGTGAATACTCCGATCGCGAACAGGGGGATCAAGGAGTCGGTGTTGCCCCCCGTCGCCACCAGCAGGACGGCCGCCAGTACCGCCAGCGCCAGGATGCCGTTGCTGAACACCAGCCGGTCTCCGCGAATCGCGAACGCATGGGGCAGACGATTGTCCCGAGCCAGCAGGCTTGCTAGAACCGGCAGCCCGCCAAAGCTGGTGTTGGCGGCCAGCGCCAGCACCAGAGTGACCAGGATCGAGATGGCGTCGAAGGCCCAGCCCCGGCCGATGGCGTAGGAGACGATCTGGTTGAGCACCGCGTTCCCTGCCCTCGGCTCGACGTGAAAGCGCTGCACCAGAACGGCCAGGCCGAGAAGCATGGCCGCCAACAGGATTCCCAGCATCAGTTCGGTCTGGCGCGCGGTTCTAACCCTGGGCTTGTGGAACAAGGGAACGCCGTTGGCGATGGCCTCCACCCCGGTCAGGGCGCTGCAACCGGCGGAGAACGCCTGCAGCACAAGGAGGACGCCGACCGCCTGCAGTGCGTGGGTGGCGACCTGAGCCCCGCCCGGCTGACGCAGGGACGGGTCGAGTGGATGCACCAATCCAATTGCGATCACGGCCAGCAGAGCCAAGATGAAGCCAAGGGTCGGGACCAGGAACGCCCTGGCCCCCTCCGCCAACCCCCTCAGATTCAGGATGGTGATGACAACCAGGATCCCGAGACAGATCGGCACTGTCAGGGGATAGAGGCTCGGGAATGCCGAGGTGAGGGAGGCCACTCCGGCGGCTATCGAGACCGCCACGGTCAGGGTGTAATCAACGATGAGTGCGGCGCCGGCCAGAAGCGAGAGCCAGCGCCCGAGGTTGGCCCGGGCCACGGCATAGGCGCCCCCGCCGCCCGGGTACGCCACGATCACCTGCATGTAGGAAGCGACCAGCAGCCCGAGCAGGCCGACGATCGCCAGGCTTATCCAGGGCGCCAATCGGAGGGCCGCGAGGCCGCCGGCGCCAAGAGCGACCAGAAGAGCCTGGGGTCCGTAGGCGACGGATGTGAGCGCGTCCAGGGAGAGGGCCGAGAGGCCCTCCACCGGGCTTATCTCCTCCTTGGCTCCCTCGCTCGAGCGCAGCGGGCGCCCGAGGACAATCCTGCCAATCTTCAATATCGGGCTCCCGGATTCATCAAGCCATCGGCCCCGCCAGCAGGCGGATGGGCGCGCCCTCGCAGGGTACAGGAGGGGCCAGACACGCGGACGCCGGAACCTAAGTCGAGTCGGTCCATCCTGAGCCGTCCCGGTGGAGCGGGGGGATTGGGTCGCTTGCGGTTGCTATGAGGCGGGCCCGGCCCGCGTGGCCAGATGGCCCAGCCGCGGATGCGTCTCGCCAAGGAAGAGCGCCAGGGTCAAGGTCGAGGCGATGGTCAGCCCGGCGGTCACCCAGAAGGCGGGCGCCAGGCCGAACACGGCGGCCACCCCGCCCAGGACAAGTGGCCCCACGGCGTACCCGCCGTCCCTCCAGAGCCGGTAGACGCCAAGGGCCCCGCCACGCCACCGTGGGGCGGCCACGTCACCCACTGTCGAGATCAGGTTGGGGTAGATCATCGCCATCCCCAATCCCATCACCACGGCCGCCAGCAGCCAGGGCCCAAACCCGTGCAGGAGCGGAAACATCGCCACGCCCAGAGCTACCAGGCAAGCTCCCCCCAGGATTAGGGGCCGGCGGCCCAGCCAATCAGCCAATTGCCCGGTGGGAACCTGCCCCAGCCCCCACACCCAGGCGTAGACGCCGACCAGCAAGCCGATCTGCCAGAGCTTCAATCCGCGAGCCAGAAGGTACAGCGGCAGGATGCCAATCATCAGGCTGTCCGCGAACTTGTTGACCATGCCAGCCTGGCAGACCGCCATCATGCCCCGGTGACGCCAGCTCATTTGGCGCAGAAGCCAGAGCAGGTCCGGCGCCTCGATGCCGGTCGTCCGATCCCCGGGGAGCCGGTCTCTCTGCAGGTCCCCATGAACCTGCTCCGCGCGAGCCTTCCCCACCGACTCTTTCGTCGGCCAGACGGTCAACAGCATCCCGAGCGCGGCCACCCCCAGAGCCAGCAGGTAAGGGGCTGGGCGAAGCCCGTAGAGGGTGACCAGAAATCCGGCTCCGAAGCCGCCAAGGCCCACCCCGACGTAACCACACGCCTCGTTGATGCCCACCGCCAAACCCCTGTTGCCGGGGCCGGCCAGGTCGATCATGGAGGTCACCGCCATGGTCCAGGTGAGCGCCTGGTTGACTCCCAGGAATGCGTTCGCGACGAGTACCCAGACCCAGCTCTGGGCAAAGATTATGAGAACCACGTAGGGAACCGCGAACGCCCAACCGAGGAGCAGCAAGGGCCTCCGGCCATGGCGATCGGAAAGGCGTCCCGAGACCAGGTTCATCACTGCCTTGACCGCCCCGAAAGCGGAGATGAACGACACGGTGTAGAGGATCGAAGTGACTCCGAAATCCCGACTCGCCAAGGGGGGCAACGCGACCCGCTCCACCCCGATGGTGCTCCCGACCAGGAGGGTCAGCAGACCAAGCAGCCCCAGCTGCAGGCGGTTGCGTGCGAATCCCAGTGCGGGAGACCCCTCAACCGTGGCCACCGCCCGGTCCGTCCCTGACCGCCGCGCCACCGGCCCATTCAGGCCGCTCCACGGTCCACTCCCCTACCCGAGATGGCCCACTCTGGGTAGCCACCGGCCAAGCGCCTCGCCCTGCGGCCCTCTTCGC
>JAJYWM010000281.1 GCA_021791455.1 bacterium
CTGCACCAGCTCTGTCAGCTTGTCCTCGGCGAAGGCCAGCCAGGAGCGGATCTCCGGATCGAGCAGGTTCTCGTCCCGCACGCTCACTGGCACATACATGAGCGAGCAGGAGGGCGCCACTATCACCCGATCGGGACCGAGAGTGCTCACCGCTCGCTCCAGACGACGCAGGGCCGGGTCCGGGTCGGTCGACCAGACGTTCCGTCCGTCAACCAGGCCGAGCGAGAGGGTGATCCCATCGGGGGCCAGCTCCAGAGCTCTTGGCAGGTCGTCGCCTCCGCGCACCAGGTCCAGATGGATGGCGTCCACCGGCAGCATCAGGGCCGCCTGAAGGTTCGGCCCGAGACCGGCGAAGTAGGAGGCGACCATGATCTTGGGAGCCGGCTGCGATCTCCTGAGGAGGGCGTACGCATCCTCGACCGCCTCCAGAACGGCGACCGGGGCATCCTGCGCCAGGCAGGGCTCGTCCATCTGGACCCAGCTGGCGCCGGCGTCGGCCAAGCCATGGAGAAGCTGGGCGTATACCGGCAGCAGCCGGTCCAGAAGGGAAAGTGGGGAGAACCCGGGCTGGGATCCCTTGGCCAGGCACAGGTAGCTGACCGGGCCGAGCACCACAGGACGGGTCTCAATCCCAAATCCCTTGGCCTCTTTGAACTCATCGATCGGCTTGGTGCTCCGCAGGGCGAACTCCTGCCTCGGTTCCAGCTCGGGGACCAGGTAGTGGTAGTTGGTGTCGAACCACTTGGTCATCTCCAGGGCTGCTACCTCGCCACCTTTGCCAGCGGTGCCGCGGGCCATTGCGAACATGAGGTCGAGGGGTTGGTCGGCCAGTCCCGAGAACCGCTCGGGGATGGCCCCGACCACCATGGACATGTCCAGGACGTGATCGTAGAGGGAGAAGTCACCGCTCGGGATCAGGTCGATCCCGGCTGTGCTCTGGGTGACCCATCGCTCCCTGCGCAGCTCCTTGGCTCGCGCGAGGAGCTCTTCCGCGCCCAACTTGCCGTGCCAATACCCCTCCAGCATCCACTTCAGCTCACGACGTCGGCCGATGCGTGGATACCCGAGGTTGCTGGATTGGAGCCTTCGGCTCTCAGCTGTGGACATGGGCAAGTGGACATCCTGATGGCGGCCCATCCCCGCCATCCCTTCCGGGCCGCGGCTGGACCATTGCTGCTGGGCTTTCCAGTCTACCGACCGCCGCCTCTGATCGGTTGGGAACGCTCAGGCGCTGGCGGCTTGGGGCTCCTCGTCCTGGTAGAGGTCCGGCTCGGCAGACTCCAGAATCGCCTTCTCGGTGATGACGCAGCGCTTGATCTCCGGATGGGAGGGCACTTCGAACATGCTGCTCAGCAGCACCGACTCCAAGATGCTCTTCAGACCCCTGGCGCCCGTCCCCAGGGCCAACGCCTGAGAGGCTATGGCCCGGAGCGCGGCCTCCTCAAATACCAGTTCCACCTCGTCCAACGAGAAGAACTTCTGATACTGCTTGACGAACGCGTTCTTGGGCTCGGTCAGAATCCTTGTGATGTCGTCCTCGTCCAGGCTCTGGAGGGCGACCACGATCGGAAGTCTGCCCACAAATTCGGGGATGAGGCCGTATCGCAGGAGGTCCTGAGCCTGCATCTGCTGCAGGATCTGGGTGCTCTCCTTGGTTCGCCGCCCGCCGGGCTCGCTGGAGAAGCCGATCGTGCGATGGCCCACCCGCTGTTCGATAAGCCGCTCCAGCCCCTCGAAGGCGCCTCCACAGATGAACAGGATGTTGGCCGTGTTGATCTGGATGAAGTCCTGGTGGGGGTGCTTGCGGCCTCCCTGCGGGGGCACGTTGGCGACGGTCCCCTCGAGTATCTTCAGCAGAGCCTGCTGGACCCCCTCTCCGGAGACGTCCCGGGTGATGGAGGGGTTGTCGGACTTCCTGGAGATCTTGTCGATTTCGTCTATATAGATGATGCCGCGCTCGGCCCTCGCGATGTCAAAGTCCGCGGCCTGGATGAGCCGGAGCAGGATGTTCTCCACGTCCTCGCCCACGTAGCCGGCCTCCGTCAGCGAGGTCGCGTCCGCGATTGAGAACGGCACGTCCAGGATTTTGGCCAGTGTCTGGGCCAGCAGGGTCTTGCCGCAACCGGTCGGGCCGACCAGCAGCACGTTTGACTTCTGCAGTTCGACGTCGCCGGTCTGCTGGGCGCTGTTGATGCGCTTGTAGTGGTTGTAGACCGCCACCGAGAGGACCTTCTTGGCCTGGTCCTGCCCCACCACGTACTGGTTCAGGGAGTTCCATATGACCTGCGGATTGGGAACCACATTGGTCCTCGGCCGGCGCGCGGCCGGCCCCTTGGTCTCCTCCTCCAAGACCTCCTGGCAGAGCTCGATGCACTGGTCGCAGATGTAGACCCCCGGCCCGGCGATCAGCTTGCGCACCTGCTCCTGGCCCTTGTTGCAGAAGGAGCAGCGAGTGTGCCGACGGCGATCCTCACGCTCGGTCATGCCGCATCACCTCCCTGACCCGGGCCGATCCTGCTCGCCGCCTCTCTCAGGCAGCGGCCGCAGATCGCAACCTGACGACCATCCCGACCGGCCTGAACCGCGACCGCCATCGCCATCGCCCCGCAGAAGTCACAGCGGGAACCGATCCGGCGCATCATCTGGAGCACCACGCGGTTGCCCTGCCGTGGGCCGACTCTCCCGCCACGATCCCTGGGCTGTGTCATCCGGAATCCCGTCAGCTGCTGGGCTGCCCCGCCTCTACTGGGGCGGGGGCCGCCTCGACCGCGTGCACCTTACCACCGCCCCCATCTCCGGCAGGGCGGTCCTTGGTGAGAATGTGATCGATCAGGCCGTACTCCAGGGCCTCGTCGGGGGACATGTAGAAGTCCCGGTCGGAGTCGCGGGTGATCTGCTCCACAGGCTTGCCAGTGTGGTGGGCCAGGATCTGGTCGATCGTGCGCCTGAGCCGCAGGATCTCCTGGGCCTGGATCTGGATGTCGGACGCCTGTCCCTGGAACCCACCGCTGGGCTGGTGCATCATGATGCGGGTGTTGGGGAGGCTGAAGCGTTGCCCGGCCTCACCGCCGGCCAGAAGAATGCACCCGAACGAGGCCGCGAGCCCCATGCAGAAGGTGCTCACCTTGGGCTTGATGTACTGCATGGTGTCGTAGATCGCAAGGCCGGCCGAGACCGATCCGCCCGGGCTGTTGATGTACAGGCTGATGTCCCGGTCGGGGTCCTCGCTCTCGAGGTACAGCATCTGGGCCATGGCCAGGTTGGCGATCTGGTCGTCGATGGCCGTGCCGATGAAGATGATCCGGTCCTTCAAAAGGCGGGAGTAGATGTCAAAGGCTCGCTCGCCCCTGGTGGTGGTCTCGACGACCATCGGAATGAGGGCCATTGTCTCCTCCTGGCTGTTGGCCGAACTCCTGAGCGGGCCCAAAATTGGCCCGAAGTCGAGTATACCCGCGGTCGGGAATTTAACTCCCGGAGTCGGCCGCGTCGGTCTCCTCGCCGCGGGCCAGCCGCAGCACCAGCTCACGGGCTCGGCTGAGCTCAAGCTCCCGCCGCAGCGCCTCCCGGACACGGTTGCGCGCCGCTTTCGCCGTCCCCTTGGGCAGGGCGCCGACCATGGCCCGGTCCAGTTCGGGAGCGTCGACCGATATGCCCTCGCGCTTGACGACCTCACCCAGGGCAAGATCCAGCCTCACGGCCTCCACCGCCGCCTGGCGGCGCTCACCGCGAAGCTGCTCCAGGCTCGATCCCTGCGCGGACAGCAGCGCGTCCAGGGTCACCCCAGCCTCCCTCAGCCTGCGGTCCAGGTCGCGGATCTGGTGGTCGATCTCGGCCTGGATCATCGACTCAGGCACCTCGGCCTTGGTCATTCCGATCAGGGCCTCCAGGGCGGCTGACGCCTGGGCCCGCTCCGCCTCCTCGAGAAGGTCGGCGGCGATCTGCTCCCTGATGAAGCCGCGCAACTCCTCCAGAGTCTCCCCCTGCCCAGCTATGGCGGCGAGATTATCGTCCAAAGCGGGCAGCTCCTTGGCCTGCACCCTGGTCACCACCGCGGTTATCGTGACCAGCTCGCCTCGCAGCTCCTCTCTTGCGTACTCCTCGGGCAAGGTGAGAGAGATCTCCACCGGATCCCCCCCCGCCACCGCCCCCAGGAGCTGGTCGGCCATCCCCGGAAGCAACTCGCCGCGCTCCAGATCCAGGGTCTGCTCCTGCTCGGGGGTGCCCACCACCTCACCGTTGTGGAGCATGGTGAGCCGCGCGGTGACCACGTCCCCCGCCTCGACCGGCCTATCCCCGGCGTCGGTGAGCTGGGCGTAACGCTGCCGCAGCGCCGTGAGCGTGCTCTCCACATCCTCTTCGGGGACATCCTTGTGCTCAAGCGGGACCCGTATCGACCGGTAGTCCCCAAGCTGCACCTCCGGCCTGACCCCGACCGTCACGACGAATCGGAAGGCCTCGCCGCGTTGCAGTTCTGACTGGGAGATCTGCGGCTGCGCCACCGGTTCGAGCTCGACCTGACGGATGGCTCTCTCGTAGAGCTCGGGCAGGATTATGTCGACGGCCTCCTGTTGCACCGCGGGCCATCCAACCGCCCGCTCCACGACCGCGGCAGGGGCCTTTCCGGGACGGAATCCGGGCAGGCGCACCTGCCCGGCCAGCTGGGTCAGGGCCCGGCCCACCCCCCGCTCCACCTCGTCAGGAGGCGCCACCACCGTGAGCTTGGCCTCGGATCCTGGCAGGCGCTCGACCTCCACCTCCAGAGCTGAAGGGGCGTCCGTGGTGCTTGGAGTCATGGTCCTTCTCTACCTCATGCTTGTGGTGCGCGGACCGAGGGTCGAACTCGGACGGGTTGCCCCACGGGGTTCTAAGCCCCGCGCGTCTGCCAGTTCCGCCATCCGCGCCGACCGCCTGTGGCTGCGCCGGAGCGCGCGCCCGAGTATAGCCAATCGGTTGCGCCCGCTACCGGATCCGACCTCTGCCGCGCCGCCTGACGACTCCTGGTGAAACGCCCCGGTAAAAGCGACGTTGAATGCGACGCCGGGACCGGCGCCTTGGGCCGGGGCCCCGCCACCATGGTCAGAAGGAGGCCTGCCATATACCCGCCCGATGGGACCCGAGCCCCAGGAAATTGCCTTTACCAGCGGCGCGCCGAGAGCGGGCACACCCGAATCGGGGGGACACCAGGCTGTGGGGCGCCACTTTTCCGAGCCCGTCTCGGCCGGAGCACGACAGCAGCCGTCGCCACCCGCAGCGGCCCAGCGACCTGCCCTGATGGCGGAGCATCAATTGGAGCGCGTGGGTCGGTTCCCGACCCGGCGGTGGCGATGCGGACGCTAGCTCACTCTCCCTCACTCCAATGGCCCGCCTGGGTCGACCCCGGCCGCACCGAAACCAAGCCGGAGCCGGCCCTGAACGAGCAGCGTTCCGAGGGCGCCACCTGGTCGCCTTCGGGCTGGTCTCCGCTCCTCTATTCCCGCGCTCCACGAATTCCGCGGATGGCCGAGACGGCAGGATTAGGCCGTCCCCTCTGGGGCCCTCTGCCGTGAGAGCTGAGTAGTGCTGCTGGACCTGCTGCTCACCGCAGCCATCGCATCGGTCGGGACCACTCTGCTGGTCTTGGTGCCCCACCTTGTGAGAGCGCGCCTGGCACCCAGTTTGCTGCTGAGCTGGGTGGCGCTGGCGGCGTCGGGGCTGTTGGTCACCACCCTAACCGGGGCCGGTGCTGCGAGCGCCAGCACGTGCGCCGCACTGGTGATGGTGACGCTGATTTCGAAGCGATGGCTGAGTGGATGGACGTGGATGGCGGCCCAGCTGTTCTGCTCCGCTCTGGTGTCGTTCCTTCTATATCTGGCCTACAGCCTCGGCGTCACCCTCTATCAGGCAGTGACCCCGCACCTCCTCCCCGCCATCCTCGCGGGCTCACTCCTGATCATCGCCGGAGAATTCTGCGCCATGGGGCTGGCCCTCTCCTATCTCTTCGAGATCCTGGACGTGCTCGGCCGTCGGAGTGGATATCAGGCCCCTCCCCGACCCGCCCGGGCCGAGCTGCCCCGGGTCGCCATCCAGGTGCCGATGTACAACGAGCCCGTGGAGATGGTGCGGGAGACGTTGCAGGCGCTCTCCCAACTGGACTATCCCAACTACCTGGTGCAGGCGGTGGACAACAACACCAAGGATCCCCGCGCATGGCGGCCCATCCAGGAGATGTGCCAGCAGCTGGGGCCGAACTTCCAGTTCCTCCACCTGGAGCCATGGCCGGGCTTCAAGGCGGGAGCGCTCAACGAGGCGACCAGACAGCTGCCCGGCGACGTCGAGGTGATCGCGATAGTGGATGCGGACTACCTGGTCCGGCCGGGGTTCCTCAAGGCCACGACGCCCTACTTCTCCGATCCCAAGGTGGGATTCGTGCAGACCCCCCAGCACTATCGGGACTGGGCCGACGACGGCTACCTGCGCGGCCTGTTCCACAGCTACCGCTACTTCTTCGACATCACCATGCCGGCTCGCGCCCACCGCGACGCCATCATCTTCTGCGGCACCATGGGGCTCATCCGCCGCTCCGTGCTGGAGAGGATCGGGGGCTGGAACCAGGACTGCATCACCGAAGACGCCGAGGCCAGTCTGCGCATCCTCGGCCTTGGTTATCTTGGCGTATACCTTCAGGAGGCCTGGGGCGAGGGGCTGATGCCGCTCACCTTCGACGGGCTTAAGAAGCAACGCTTTCGGTGGGCCCTCGGGGGGATCCAGATCCTGCGGCAGCACTGGCGAGAGTTGGTTCCCTTCGCCCCCCATCGGCTCTCCCTCAGCCGGGCCCAGCGGGCCCACTATCTGCTCGGTGCGGTGCAGTGGTTTGGGGACGCCATGTTGGCGGCCTTCACGGTTCTGCTGCTGGGCACTGCGGTGGCCACGGCCGCCCACGACAGGCTGCCGGTCGCGCAGATCACAGGGGCGGTGCTGGTCATTCCCCTGCTCTTCCTGGTCTTCGGTCTTCTCCGTGCGGTTTGGGCGCTTAGAGCCAGCGGCAATCTCACTTGGCGGGATGCCGGCAGCGCCCTCAGAGTGTGGTTTGCCCTGAGCTGGACGGTCACCATGGCCGATATCCGCGGCCTGCTGGTGGCCCGAGCCAGATTCCTCAGGACCCCCAAGCGCAAGGCGGGGATGACCAGTTGGGCCCGAGCTCTCCTGTCGGCACGCTTCGAAACCGGCCTGGCCGCGGTGGCGGTCCTGGCGGCGGCCACCATGGAAGTGCGGGCCCTGAGCGTCACCACGACCGTCCTGGCGATCCTCCTGCTCTTCCAGGCATCCGTGTACCTCTGTGCCCCCTGGGCGAGCTTCGCTGCGGAGGGCATAAAGATCACCCCGCTGCGGCGCACCTACCTGGAGTCGTCGCAGACCACGGGCGAGGTCTACGAGGGACGTTCCACGGTTGCGGCCCTGCCCCTCGGGCTCGCCTTCGCCGCTTTCGCCGCTATGGTGGTGATTTTCGCCGCCACCTCACCAACCAGCCGGCAGCCGTTTCCCGGTGGGGGCCTTCCGGGCAGCGCCAGGGCGATCCTTGGCCCAAAGCCCACCCCGGAAACGCCAACCCCCGTCGGTCATCGGTCTCCAAAGCCGTCGCCCTCGGCGAGCCCCTCCGGCACCCCGTCACCAAGGCCTTCCCCCACCGCGAGTCCCTCCTCGAGCCCTTCACCGAGCCCTTCCCCCAGCCCATCCACGAGCCCCTCTCCGCAACCTTCGGGCAACCCATCTGCCAGCCCGTCCCCCAGTCCGAGCGGTTCCAGTCCTGTTGCCTGAGAGTGAGAATGGGGATTGGGCCAGGCCACCGCGAGCAAGCGCCCCGACGGCCCTCGATCGGGCGTCGACAGCCATCCGGATCGGCGATACGATGACCCGGTCTCGCGAACACTGAGGCGCCCACTGCCATCCCAACGCCGTTTAGATGAGGAGGTCTCCTTGGAAAGTGTCGAAGCGATCACCGCAGCGAGTCCCGCGGCCAGAGAGCTGGTGGCCAAGATCGAACAGAAGGCCCTGCAACTGTCGGCTCTGCTCCGGGAGCTGGACAACCACCCTATCCCCTTTGACGCCTCTCTGAGGGACGAGCTGACCGCCGTGCTCGATCAGGTCGGCTGCCGGATCGCCGCCACCAGGGCGTTGGAGACCGGGTCACTGGTAAGCCCACCGGATTGACCGGGGGGCCCGATACGGCAAGAGGTTAGAATCGTCTCTCCGGCGCCCATAGCTCAGCCCGGATAGAGCACCAGACTACGGATCTGGGTTTGCGGGGGTTCAAATCCCTCTGGGCGCACCACCCCAG
>JAJYWM010000027.1 GCA_021791455.1 bacterium
AAGGGCGTAGATGTCGAGCAGGGTCGCCAGATCACCCACCAAAACCGCAGCCACATTCACAGGGGCAGTATAGGTGGGCCAATTGAGAGAGCGATGGGAGGCCCGCTCTTACCCGGGAGGGCCGGGGAAGCCGCCGGCGGGCCGGCATCCGTCTCTGAAACGCGCACCGGCGCGACCCGGCGCCTAGAATCGGCCGGTGGGTGCGCAGGGCCGTGGTGTGGAGCAGGCCAACGTAGCGCCTCGCCTGGCCGATCTCCCCCTGCGGTTCTGGGTGTTAGTGGTCCTGACCGGCATCGCCGCCGGCCTCGGAGCCATGCTGATGATGGCTGTTCTGAGAGCGGTTCAGCATCTGGCTTTCGACTATCACTCAGGGGAGTACTCCAGGGCAGCCGCCTCCCACGGCGACCTGCGCTTGGTTGTGGTTCTGGCCGTCGGGGGCCTGGTTACGGGGGTCGGTCTGTGGTCTGTGCGCAAGCTCGCGGGCGGCACGGGTGGTGAGCCTACTGAGGTGGTCTGGACTGACTCCGGGCGGCTATCGCTTGGGTGGACCCTCATCACCGGCGCGCTCTCCGAGATCACGGTCGCCTTGGGAGGGTCGATAGGGAGGGAGGCCGCGCCGCAGCGCACGGGGGCCGCGGCGGGCGCGTTCTTGGGTCAGCGCTTCGGAGTCACCCAGGCTCAGCGCAACCTCCTCATCGCCTGCGGGGCCGGCGCGGGGCTGGCGGCAGTCTACAACGTCCCCTTCGCGGGAGCGCTCTTCGCCATGGAGATCTACCTGGGGACTATGTCGCTTCCGCTGGTCATGCCTGCCCTGCTCACCTCGGGGATCGCGACCGCGGTCTCCTGGATCACCCTGCCGGACCGGGCAGTCTACACCCTGCCCAAGCTGCCGAATCCGACCCTGTCGATCATGATCTTCGCTCTCGTGCTGGGACCGGCTGCCGGGGTCGCGTCCGCGGGGTATGTCCGCCTGATCGCCTGGGCGAGCGACCACCGGCCCAAAGGCAGGCTGCTTCTGTTGCAGCCGTTGCTGGTCTTCACAGCGCTCGGGCTGGTGGCGTTGCGCTATCCACTCCTGCTGGGCAACGGGGTTGATCTGGCCCAATTTGCGTTCACCGGCTCAGCCGGCCTGCTGACCCTGCTCGCTCTGACTGCGCTAAAGCCGATAGCCACCGCGAGTTGCCTTCGCAGCGGGGCCTCCGGTGGGCTCTTCACCCCAACCCTCAGCTTCGGTGCCGTCTTTGGAGCTCTTGCCGGGCAGTTGTGGCTTTTGGCCTGGCCGGGTCCGATGAGCGCGAGCTTCGCCATGATCGGGGCCGTGGCCCTGCTGGCAGCCGCCATCGAGGCGCCCCTCACCGGGATTGCCATGGTGATGGAGTTGACCAGGACGCTCTCCATCTCCGCCCCGATGCTGCTGGCAGTGGTGGGTGCGACCGTGGTGTCCCGGCGGTTGGACCTTCGCTCCATCTACTCGGCCAGGCTGTCGCCGGAGGGGCCGGCGCCGGCCGAGCGAGGACCGACTGCGGGACCGCAAGGAGGAGCGGGCTGATCCGACTTCGGCGCCAGCCTGGGACTGGCACCACATGATGCCGCCCTGGTCAGATCACCCAGTCGTGATCCGACGAGTCGGATGGCCCACCTGACTTCTCATCTTCCCGAGGCCGGGGCACGGAGGTGCCGGAGGTCGCGGATGAATCGGAGGACAGGGAGAGAGCACCGTCCGCCATCAGGCCCACCAGCCGGTCGCGGAGCTCAGCGTCAAGGGTCTCCAGCACGCTGCCGATCAGGCCGGCCTGCGCGCGTCGCAAGGTCCGGATCAGGTCGTCCGCTCTTTCTGTGCGGTGCACGGTCCAGGTGCGGTCAAGACCTCTCAGGCGGCGCACCAGGCCCCGCCGAGCAAGCCTTGTTACGACCGCGCGAGCGACCGGCGGCTTGACGTCCAGGAGCTGGGCCACCTCCGAGACGGGTAGTCCAGAGTCGGGCAACTGGGTCAGTGTGTCCATCTCCAGCAGGCTGAGCAGGCGCAGTCGACGCCCCCCGTCAGTCCCCAGCCGTTGGAAGTACTGGCGCTCCAGGCGCAGCTGAGCCACCATCCACCTCTACACCAACTCCGCCGTATCCGGGGGGGCGCTGGTGGGCTCGAGGTCAGCCATCCATGTGCGCCATGAGCACGTTGAGCACCTCGATGAAGGTCAGAAGTTGGCCGTTATCAAGCCTGGTGAGCATAGATCCCATCGCCTGCCGCTGCCAGCTGCGATAGCGTTGGAGCAGGCTCCGGGCCTGATCTGTCGGCGCCAGCCACACCGACCTGCGGTCGTCTGGCTTGTAGCGGCGTTCCACGAGCCCCTGCTTGACCATGCGGTCGGCGAGCGCGGTGGCGGCGGCGCCGGTGATGCCGACGGCATCGGCGAACTGTCTCATGGTCGCGCCGTCGGCTGGCAGAAACGCCAGGGCCCCCAGCTGATGCACTGTGATCGAGCCCAGCTCGTTACGCAGGTCCTCGGGCATGGAGAGCTCCAGGGTTCGTTGGAGCCGGGGCTGGACCCGCATCAGCTGTTCCAAGAGATCCTCGGGTACGACCGAGCTCCGCTTCTCCTCCCCAGAAGACTTCACGGGACTAAGTATTCGCGTCGCTATGGCTCTTAGTCAATGTCCACGAGCCGGGGAGGTCGGAACCCGATATCATTCCGACGGCCAGTGAGTGAGAGTTCCGTGACCGAAGCCAGAGACCCCCATCAATCCACCGGTCCCGACGTCCTGGAGCGTTGCCTGCAGGCCGGTCAGAGAATGGTGAGTGAGCTGGTCACCGGCCTCCCGCCGCGTTCGCAGTCGCCACTGCGCGACCTCACCCTGGAGCAGATAGACGGTCTTCTGCAAATCCCGGATGAGGGCCAGCCGGAGGTGGACTTCATCTGCGAGCGCGGGCTACAGCCGGGAGGGGGCCAGCTCCTGGTCCGGTCCCTGCTGCGTCGGCGGCTCCTCACCCGAACCAGGGTCGATGGAGTCCCTCGTGTCCAGCTCAGCGAGCGTGGGCGAAAGACGAAGGAGCAACTGGTGGGGCTGCGGCGCGGGCTCTTCGCCCGCATCATGGAGCGCCTGCGCCCGGAGCAGACCTCCTGGCTGGCGGGGCTTCTGTCCCGGATCACGGGCCCGGTGACTGAGCACCCGGACCCGGCGGATGAAAGGGGACCCGAGCAGGATAGCGCAGAGGGGCTGCTAGAGAGCATGCTGCAGCTGCGCAGGGGGCTCGCTGACCTGCTCGGGGTTTCGGGCCGTGGCGAGGACGCCCTTTCCGATGTGACTCTCCACCAGCAGGAGGCGTTGCTGCGCATGCCAACCGAAGGGTTGACCATGCGGGAATTCGCCAGGGCTCTTGGGATCGCCCACGGATCGGCGACCGCCCTGGCCGACCGGATGGTCGCCAGGGGTCTCGTGGAACGAGAGACGGATCCCTCGGATCGCAGGATCGTGCGCCTCCGGGTCACCGAGGTGGCGAGGGCAAGGGTCGACCGTCTGCGTGCCAGGCAGAGGGAGTCGGTCGAAAAGCTGCTGGCGGGTCTGGACGAGCAACACTTGCTGGCCCTGGGAGAGGTTGCTGATCGGCTCAGGTCCGACCAGATGAGCCAAGAGTAGCCGACGCTTGAGAAGGTGGTCTGGGGACCGCCGCCACCGGTGGCAAAACCATGGTTGCGATTGGAATGAAACCGGGTCGGCCGTATTCCGTTAGTCCAGTCAGTGGGACCGTGCCGGGGATACCCCTGACGGTCCCACTTGGGATCACTGACCTGGAGGATCGGCTATGAAGATCGCATGCTTGCTCGATGAGGGCTTTGAGGACTCGGAGTTCAAGGACCCCTACGACAACCTCAAGGCGGCGGGGCACGAGGTCTTGGTGGTCGGCTTCAAGGCCGGTCCCAAGGTCACCGGGTACCACAAGGAGGTTTATGTGGCGGTGGACCTAGATCTGGACCACGCCCACCCTCAGGACTTCGATGCGCTCTTCATTCCCGGCGGCGACTCTCCCGACCATCTGCGGGGAGATCAGCGTGCGATCGAGTTCGTGCGTCATTTCATGGCGGCCGACAAGCCTGTCTTGGCGATCTGCCACGGACCGCAGCTGCTGCTCTCAGCAGGGGTCGCCGGCGGCCGCCGCATGACCGCCTGGAAGACGGTGCAGGGGGACCTCCGCTACGCCGGAGCCCACGTGACCGATGTCGAGGTTGTGGTGGATGGCAACCTGGTGACGTCGCGCCAGCCGGCGGACATCCCGGCATTCGTCGCCAAGGGTCTGGAGTTGCTCGCCGCCTGAATGAGGTGCCGACTCACTCCCGCGTCTCCTCCCCTTGGTTCGCGACCAGGGGGGGAGTGGCCTCCTCGGCTGAAGGAGGCGTGGGGCGGGGCCACCTCCTGACTGGTGGCTGCAGAGATGCCGCCCGTTGGAGGATCGCGACCGAGGAGGCGAGCGGCTTCCCCGCGGGCGCGTTCCCGGTCGGGGTTAGCCAGCGGGGCACCAGATAACGGTGCCACCTGATGTGATCAACGCCCATCGTGCCGTCGCAACCGGACTCTGGAGCCAGGTGTCTGGCTTGGGCCCAACGCGCTGGTCTCTCCGTCAACCTGCTCCGGTCGAAGTGTCCCTGACTGCGTGCTCCGTCACCCGTCTGCCCCACGCCGGATCTGTCCTCAGGTGGCATCGCTGCAGCCCCCCGGTCTTGGGGCAGCAGCCTGGCCCTAAGGTCGGGACCTAACCTCGAGCTCCACCGGTCGTGGGGGCAATGCTATCGCCAGCGGGAGTGGCTTGTCCGGGCCGAGCATCTGCTGCAAAAGCATCTTTCGCTGGGCACACGGGCCGGCTGGGCAGGGGACCCCTACCGACAGGGTTCGCCCGGCCAGCCATCGGGGCCCGGGCGGGTTCGCCTGGTACATAGGGCATGCGGTACTCAGAGCCAGCTCGCCGTCGGAAGGTCCGGTGCCACACAGATCCTTGACGCCCGGTGACACCCCCTGATTGAGCAAGGCACGGCACTGACCCCGCGGGCGGCCCGGTAAGCTTTTATGCGGTCGGGGGTTACTGCCGGGACAAGGAGGCGTTGGTGAAGCTGCCGGTCGTAAGTGACAGGGTCTTCCGGGGCCTCAGCCTGGCGACGGTCGTGGCCATAGTCGGTCTGGTGGGCACCGGTGGCTGGGTCCGGCTCTCGGAGTCCGGCCTTGGATGTCCCACCTGGCCGAAGTGCACCGCGGCCGACATCGCCTCCAACGGCTCCTACCATTCCTTGGTCGAATTCACCAACCGTTGCCTCATCCTCGTGGTCGGCGCCCTGATCGCATTGGTGGTGCTGTCGGCCCTCCTGGCGGAGGTCAGACGCCGGGAGCTGGTCTGGCTGTCCCTGGCGCTGGTTCTGGGCTACATCGGGGAAGCCGTCCTGGGCGGGGTCACGGTGCTGCTCAAGCTGGCACCGGTTCTGGTCGCGGCCCACCTGATCCTCTCCTTCCTTCTCCTCTCGGTGGCGGTAGTCGTGCACTGGCTGGCCACGACGCCCAGGCCAAGAAGGAGGGGCAAACTCGGGCTGCCGCAGCTGCGGCCAGTGGTCTCGGCTCCGGTGCTTCTCTCCGCCAGGGTGCTGGCCGTCCTCTTCTGGGTCACTGTCATTCTGGGCACAGTCGTGACTGGAACCGGACCGCACAGTGGCAAGCCCGGCACCCCCAGATTCCACTTCAACCTTCTCAGCGTGGTGCAGATCCACGGCTCCAGCGGGTTGGTGCTGTTCGGGTTCATCGCCGGCACCCTGGTGCTGCTGCGAGCCACAGGGGCTCCCGCCACGGCCCAGCGGCGTCTCCTTCTTGCCTTCATATTGGTGATGGCCCAGGGAGCCCTCGGCCTCAGCATCTGGTTCACGGGCTTCACCATTGGCGTGATCGAGGCTCACATGATCGGAGGTGCTCTTGTGCTGGTCGCCTTGCTGCGCTTCACTCTGGCGCTCTATGAGCCTTTGCCAGAGGGCGCTGCGGCGGTCGCCCCCGACGGTGCGGTCCCCCAGCCGTGGCCCACGTCACAGGGCGACCTGCGCGCCCTCGGCCAGGCCCCCCGGAGCTGACCGGCCACCCAACCTGAGCTGGCACGTATTCCGGGGCCGCGCGGAGGGGGCCCAGGGGCGCCTCGGAGTTTGGGCCGGTGGCAGTGGCTGTTCCCGGGCTGATCCATCGTCGGCGGTCGTCATCGCGCCGATCGGCATCTCAAGGCGAGGTGAGTGCCGCCGGGATCAGGCCCGGGGAACGCGCCAACTAACTAAGGCAGGATGCCTCAATCTCCTTACATAGGTCCGTAGCAGCGGGGCCGCTAGTGCGGCCTATGCAGCCGGAAGTGGAGCACAGGTTGACGCTTGCTCGTCGCTGCGGTATCCTCTCGCCTACGGTGTTTCACCGTTCGGCCGGAGCCATCATCCCAGCGTTGGGAGCGGTCGTACGGGGTTTCCTCGCCGGGTGCTAGAGGAGGGGAGCAAGTGGCTGAGCAAGTGTTGGCGGCTCCGGCGGACGTGGCGGAGCCCACCCGGCGCTACAAGAAGGATCTGGGGCTCTGGTCGGTCGTGTTTCTCGCGACCGGGGCGATCCTTGGTCCGGCGGTGGGCTTCACCCCGGTCTCCGTGCTGGGGCTCGCCGGCCCGGCGGGGATCTTCTCCTGGGTGATCGCGTTCGCGATGATCATGGTCCTGGCGCTGTCCTACATGGAGCTTGGGACCATGTGGCCCAGGGCAGGTGGGGTCGCCTACTATCCGGCCCGAGCGAGCGGGCCGGTGGTCGGAGTCCTCAACGGCTGGGGGGCGTTCATCGGGTACTCACTGGCGGTGCCCTCGATCATCGTCGCCTTCGTCGAGTACCTGAGCTACTGGTTTCCAGCCCTCTTCGCCAACGGGACTCTGACCTGGCTCGGGATTGCCATCGCCTTCGTCGTCCTGATCTCGATGCTGGTGATCAACACCCTGCGCATCCGCTACATGGGCGAGATCAACAATGCGCTGACCATCTTCACCATCCTGGGGCTGGTGGTGATCATGGTGCTCCTGGCGACGCACTTCCACGCCTCCAACTTCACCAGCTTTCATGGGCTGTTTCCGGCGGGGGCCAGCGGGCTTCTGCTGGCCGTGACCGCCACCGTCTACGGCTACGGTGGATTCCGCCAGCCGATCGACTACGCCGAGGAGGTCAAGGATCCGGGCAAGACCATCCCCAAGGCGGTCTTCCTCACCATGTTCATCGTGCTCCTGCTCTTCGCCTTCGAGAGCTTCACCTACGTGGGCGCGATCAACTGGCACGCCATGAAGCTCTCCAGCGGGGCGTGGGGATCCTTGAGTGGGTTGGAATTCCCCTTCGTCACCGTTGCCAACGGCGCGGGGCTTGTGACCATCGGCCTGATCGCCGTCATCACCACCCTCATAGCCTCGTTCAAGGACGGCTACATTTACTCCGGCGGGGCAGCCCGGGTGGGCCAGACGATGGCACGCTACGACAACTACCTGCCCCCGATATTCGCCCGCCTCACGATCCAGGGGATTCCCATGGTCTCCCTCATCCTGGTGTTGGTCGTGGTGGCCATCTACCTGATCCTGCTGCCCGCCTTCTCCAGCCTCTTTCCCCTGGTGGCGAGCGCCCTGGTGCTGTCCTACGCGCCCGGCCCGCTGGCCTGTGCCATCTTCCGCCATCGGCATCCCGACGAGCCCAGGCCCTACCGCATGCCCTACCTCAACGTCCTCGGCCCCTTGGCCTTTGTGGTGGCGAGCCTGATGGTGTATTGGTCGGGTTGGACCGCCATCCGAATCCTCATCCCCTCGGTCGTGGTGGGGCTCCTGCTCCTCGGCTTCTACCGCAGGACCAGGCCGATCACCAGGCAGGATGTCATCTACGGTGCGTGGATGCCCGCGTACCTTGGGGTCATAGCTCTGCTCTCCTTCTTGGGAGGGTCCGCGTTCGGCGGCCGGAACATCCTGCCGTTCCCCTATGACTCCTTGATCTTCGCCGTGGTGGCCCTGGGCTTCTACTATCTGGGCTACTGGAGTGGGATCCACTGGACCGGGACCTCGATCACAGAGGATGCCGTGCCCGCATGAGCGGCAGGTGCTTGGCGGCATCGGCTGGGCGGTGGGGGACCGGCGGGAATATCCTGACGGTGTGAGCAAGGACATCCGTTGCGCGATCGGGATCCATGTCGACGCTGTCGCGGGCTGGCTTGGCTCCTA
>JAJYWM010000138.1 GCA_021791455.1 bacterium
CGCTCCCTGGTGGGCCTGGCACGGCTCGGTGTGAACCCACCGACGGCCCCCTGCATGACAAGATGGGCCCCTTCATCAGCGGCCCTGGGGCGATGGCGACTGCCGGAGTACGGCTCGCGCCTTGGCGTTGTGATCTCCCTACCCATTTCGGTGGCCCCAACCGAGCCGCGTGTCACGATCTGGTGTTGCGTTCACGCGACCGGCCAGTCCGTGTTCGGTAGCGCCCCGGTGCCCGGCGCTGGTCCCGGTGCCTCCGCCCTACGCAGGGCATCGGCCACCAGCGACAGCGCATGTTCTCTGGTGGCAAGCTCTTGGCGGACTCGCGCGGACGCGGTGTCGCCCTCGGCACGCAAGTCCTCAGCAAATGTCACCGCCTGCCGCACCGTGCGCTCGGCTCCTTCCAAAGCCTGGGCCATCTCGTGGCGCCACTCCCTCTCCCTGGCAGCAAGCCTCTCGACCACGTCATGGTGCACACGCCCGCAGTGCCGATCCACCAGTTCCAGGCCGCGGCGCAGAGCATGCTTCTGCGCCCAAACCACTCCCACCCGCCCGGGGGCCATTCCCTGCAGCGCTGTGGAGATACGCTCAAGCGCAAGCTCGGGTTGCTCGATGAGCAGCAGGCGGCGACTGCTCGGCTCCAGGTCGGTGGGCAGACTGAGCTCGTCCAGGTCCACCTCGAAAACCTCGGACGCGACTCTGACAACCTTGCCGGCAAGCGCGTTGACCCGCGCCTCATGGCGCTGCGCCACCTCGGCCAAGCCCGCCCCCAGGTCTTCCTCCAACCGCTCGATCCAGCGGGAAAGCTCGGAACGGATCACGGCGGCCAACACCTCCCCCAGTCTTTCCCGCAGCTTTGCTCGACCCTTGGCGACCTGCTGGGAGACCTCCGCTCGTATCAACTCCTCCCCTTCGCTGCGAAACCGGCCGATCAAGGGGTCAACGGTTGTGCTCAGCAGCCGTCTCATATCGGCAGCCAAGACCTCCTCAGCCTCGACCGTCTGCCGGGCTACCTCGCTCAAGCGCTCGGCGAGAACGGCGACTCTCCGCTCCAGTTCTGCGGCCGAGAGGTTCATCGCAGCCTCCTGGACCGCGAGCCCCCGCCGCTGCTGGACAAGCGATCGCTCCGCCACCGAGTGCGCCCTCTGCAACAGGAACCGCCCGCGATCCTCGACCAAGAAGCGGTCGAGGGCGCGTTCCAGGTCGGAGAAGCCCTGGTCGCGAAGGCGGGCGGAGATGGGAAAGAGGGGCGGGTCCTGATCCCCCACCGCCTGTGCGAGAACCGAGCGGACAAACGCCACCGACTGCCTGAGCTCGGACTCCGACAGGAGGTCGACCTTGTTCAGCGCGAATGTCAGATGGGAGACGTGGCTGCGCACCTCGGCCAGGAAGTCGAGCTCCGCCTGACTGGCCGGGCTGTCGACGGAGAGCAGGAACACAGCCGCGTCGGCCTCCCGCAGGATGGCGTAGGCGGCCGCTGTGTTGTGCGCATGGCTCGAACCTATCCCAGGAGTGTCGATCAGGATCACCCCCGATTCGAGCAGATGAGCGGGATGCTCCACCTGCACCCCCGCGACTCCCTTACGGTTGCCCGGGTTCCCCACCTCCGTGGCGTACGCGGGCAGCTCCTTCAGAGTCACTTCCAGGTGCGATGTGCCCCCGAGATCCACCAGCACGCGGGGCCTTTTCCCATAGCGCACCGAGAGAGGGACCGAGGTCATCGGGATGACCCCCACGGGCATCACCTCGGCACGAAGCAAGGAGTTGATCAGAGTGCTCTTGCCACGTTTGAACTCCCCAAGGACGGCGAGGGTCAGCCGCCCGGCCAAAAGCCTCTCGGCGGCCTCGTGAATGGTCCTGGCCTCGACCGGGTCGCCGCCGGCTAGGGCGAGATCCCCGAGCCTCTCCAGGGCTTGCGTCAGTTCCTCCTTCTGGTGCCGCCATTCGCGCAGCGCCGACTCGGAGTCCTGGCCGGCTTGCTTGAGCTGCCAGGGTGACGACGACCCCAAAGCACAGTCCTCGTGAGCCATGACGACCTCTGGGTTTTGACCTTCTACCAGCAGAAGCCATCAGCTGGGATTCCCAGCGAAGGCGGGCCTCATCGCCAGTCTCGACTGTATCAGACTCAGTCGCGAGGACCAGATCCGGGCCGGGCCGGCGCTCTATCTCGGCCACGACGCAGAACGTCGAAGGCGAGCACGCTGATGAGGGACAGCAGCATCCACCCCGCGGCGTATGCGAAGCCGACGCTCGGAGACACCGTCACGTACAGGATGCCGACCACCGTCGATGATGTCAGGTCCCCGATCGCCTGGGTTGCCCCCAGGATCCCGTAGCCGCTGCCGCGCAGGGAATCGGGAAGGAGGCGGGCGAAGAGGGTCGACTCCGCGGTCTCGGCCAGGCCGATTCCGCTGCCGGCCAGGGCGAACGCCAAAAGTAGGGCCAGGGGAGACCGCAACTGCGCAGCGAAACCAAAATAGGCCAGAACGTATAGACCAGCGCCGGTGGCGAACACCGCGCGAGCGTCGCCCCGGTCCAGCCAGTGACCTCCCCCGAAGGCGACCACCGCTCCGACGGCGTTGTGCCCGCTGTAGAGCAGAATCGCCAGCAGGGTGGCGAAGGCAAGGGTGGTCGCGCCGTTGTGAAGCAGTTGGGTGGCACGCAAGATGAGAAGCGTGGTGGCTACGTTGCCCAGCTCGAACAGGGCAATGGGAATCAGCGCTCGCAGCACCCCGGCCTGGCGCATCGCCCCCAGCTCCAGGCGCACCCGCCGCGGGACCAGGCTCGTTCCCTGGCGCCGCGCCTCCCGGGCAGCGACCGAGATGGCGACAGCGGCCAGTGCACCGGGGATGAAGGCGAAGTAAATGGCCGGTCGGATGCCGACCCAAGCCACCAGTCCGGCGGCGAGCAGGGGACCTACCACGGCCCCCAGGTTGTCGCCGGCCCGCTCCAACCCGAAGGCCCTGCCGAATCCCTGGGACGGTGCCAAGGAGGCGAGCAGGCTGTCCCGGGCCGGCGACCGCATGCCCCTGGAGGTCCAGGCCAACGCGCGCAGCACCCCCACTTGCCAGGCGGTGACGCACAGGCCGATCGCGCCGGTCGCAAATGCAGTTCCGAGATACCCGCTGCTGGCCAGCCTGCCCCGCAGCTTGCCGTCGTTGGCGAGTGGCCCGGACAGGAACTTGGCGACGCCTGTCAGGGCGTCGCTGAGCCCCTCGATGAGCCCCAAGGTGGCGGCGCTGGAATGAAGCGTCGAGACCAGAAAGCTCGGCAGGATCGCCGTGGCAATCTCATGTCCGGAGTCGGAGAAGAAGCTCGTGAGGCCGACACTGGCCACCCCTCGGCTCAGCCACCCGGTTCGACCCGGCGTCGGGTTCACCTCCTCTGCCGGCTGACCGTCCTGTCCCTCCGGGCTCATCGCTTCAGGACATCCTGAGCGGCCATCCGAGCTTGGTTCGGCGTCGGCGTCGTCAGCGACCCCGGATCACGCTCAGCCGACCAAGACCACCAGCTTGCCCGTGAAGTCCCCCGACTCGAGCTTGGCGAACGCACTGCGCACATCGCCCAGGCCGACCGTTGAGTCGATCAGGGGATGGATCCCGGACGCCTCGACCATGGCCAGGAGCGAGCGGAATTCCTGCCTGGTCCCCATGGTGGATCCGAGCACCTGCAGCTGGCGCCAGAACACCCGGCGTAGATCCGCGGGAGGGTCGGCGCCGCCGGTGGCGCCAGCCACGACTATGGCGCCGCCGCGCCGCAACGAGCGCAGGCTCGTTCCCCAGGTTGGCTCGCCCACCGACTCGATCACCGCGTCGACCCCCTCGCCCTGGGTGAAGGAGAGCACCTCGGAAACACCCTCGCGGCCGGGGCCGACCGTCTTGTGCACCCCCCGCGCCTCGGCGGCCTGCCGCTTCAGGGTGGAACGGCTGGCGACGATGACGCGCAGGCCGCTTCCCAGAGCCAGCCGCTCTGCCGCAGTCGAGAGGCCGCCGCCCGCTCCCTGGATGAGGATGGTATCTCCGGGCTTGACCCTGGCCTTGGTGAACAGCATGCGATAGGCAGTCAGATAGGAGGTTGGCAGGCAGGCGCACTCCGCGGCCGACAGTCCCTTAGGAGCCGGGAAAATGTTGAGGGCCGGCACAACGCAGTACTCAGCCAGGGTGCCCTCCAGGGCCCCCTCGGTGAGCAGGGCGAAGTGACGGCAGTAGGTCTCATCCGCGCCGAGACAGGCGTGGCACCTGCCGCAGGTGACAACTGCATGAGCGACCACGACGGTCCCCAGCGGCAGGACCTCCTCTGTTCCGGGCCCGTAGGAATCGACCCGGCCGACCACATCACACCCCAGGGTCCTCGGGTAGCTTTGGGGGGGTGCTCCGACTCCCCTGAGGGTCCACAGGTCGTGGTGGTTCAAGGCGGCGGCGGTCACCGCGAGACGGACAAACCCCGGGCCGGGGTCGGGCAGCGGACGTTCTCCCACCTCCAGTTTGTCCAGGGGACGGGCGCCGTCAGCGCCGGTAGCGTAGGCGGCCAACATGGCAGTGCACCTCCCAACCGCGGCGAACCCTCCACCGCTGGAGGGCCCCCTAGACCAACTGGTCCCAGTCTAGCCAAACCGGACCGGTCGGCCAAGCGACGGTCTCCATCTCGCCGGCGGCGAGCCAGCGGTCCCTGCCGCTAGATTCGGTTGCACCATCATGACAGGGAGAGCTCGGGATTCCAAGGCTGGCCACCTCATCCAAAGGCGCCTGAGGCGCGCTGCGCCGGAGCGATCGCCGGGGGCCGGTGGGGCCTGATGTCGCAGGTGCATCCCGGGGAGCGGTTGGTTGCTGACTATCTCGCCCGGCTGGATCGAGAGCTGACCCGGCTTCCCGAGGCCGCGCGACGCCAGACCATGGAACAGATCAACTGCCGAATCAGGAAGGCGGATCTGAACCTGGAGGACGCTTTCGCAGTCGGCCTGCTGCTGGCCCAGATCGGCAGCCCACGACAGGTCGCTGCCAGGGCGAAAGCGGTCACCGAGAGTGAGCACGCGGGCAGCGCGGACGCTCTCTGTCCCTGGCTGCTTCTGCTGGGCGGCTTCGTCTTCATCATAGGTTGGTTTCTCGGGGCGGGGCTGCTCTGGTCATCGCCGACCTGGACCACCCGGGACAAGCTGTTGGGCACCTTGATCTGGCCGGGGGGGCTGGCAGCGCTGGTGGTGCTGGGCAGTTTCTTGGAAGCGACCAGCGCGTGTGGCGGAGCCGCCGCGACCGGCCATCAGGTGGGCGCTCACTGTGCCCTGACCCGGCTCGGTTTGGCCCCGGCGGCGGTCATCCCTCTGGTCGCAGTCCTGGTCATCGCTCCGATCCTGGTTGCGATCCATCTGGAGCGCGTCCGGCGGCGAGCCTGATGGCCTAGCGCACAGCGGACCCGGACCTCCCGGGTCGCCCTCGCGCCTTCCGGCGACGACCGCCGTCCCCCTGATCTATCCTCATTCGCCAGTGACACTCACAACCCTTGAGCCGAGGCCCCGCCGCCGGAACCGACCCGGATACGAGGGGATGCCCTCGGTCAGCCCGATCATCATCGAGTCACTCCGGCGGCGCATGGACCGCGTCTCCCGGCGGATGGCGATCGAGATGGCCAGGACCATCCCGCTCGCTGAGGGTGTGGCCGGAGGCTCTGCCTTTGGCAGCGAGGTGTTGGCCGCCTGCCGCGAAGGGGTGGGCACGCTTCTCTCGCTGTGGGGCGAGGCTCGCCCACCTTCCCACCTCGAGCTGCAGCAGCTGTCGCGGATGGGTGGGCGGCTCGCCAGCACAGGTGTGCCCCTGGACGCGATCCTGCGGGCGTATCGTGTCGCCGCTCTGGTCATCTGGCAGCACGTCATCGAAGTGGTGCGAAACCATCCGGAGATCGACGCCCAGTCGGTGCTGACCGCGGTCGGGCCGCTCTTCGATTACCTCGACGCGATCAGCGTCGCCGTGAGCACCAGCTACCTTGAGACTCGCGAGAGGACCAGACGCGAACAGGACCGACAGTACGATCAGTTCTTCGCCGAGGTCATCCAGGGCACCGCCGATCAGGACATGGTCGCGCGGGCCGCTGCTGGTGGCACGGTGTTGGAATTCCCCTATCAGGTGGTGGTGACCTCCGCCGAGGACACCACGGCCGAGGCGACCATCGCCACGGCGTGGATGGTCGTGGGGGCCCAGGTGGCCCTCAACCAGGCCAGTGTCGTCGCCCTGGTGCCCGCGACGGTGAAGGTGTCAACCCTTCAGCGCCTTCTGAGAGTCGCCGTGGGCACCGACCGGCTTCCGTGGAGCATGGCGTTCGGGCCAAGGGCCGGTGGCCTTGCTGACGTGCCCGGGGCCGTGCGATCCGCTCGGGATGCCCTGGCGGTGGGCCAGATCCTGATGCCGCGCGAGAATCTCTACGACGCCGCCAAGCTCCACCCATATCTGGGGTGGCTGCACGACCTTGGCGGCCTCAGGAGCTTCGTCGAGGACACCCTCGGCCCGATCCTGGCTCGAGAACAGGTTCGCAGCACTCCACTTCGCCTGACGCTTGAGGCTGTCCTGTCGGAGAGGGGGCTCTCCGAGGCCGCTCGGGCGCTCGGGGTCCACCGCCACACCCTCCTGTACCGCTTGGACCGGATTCAGAAGCTGGTCGGGCCCTGGGAGAAGGCCGACGACCGACTTCGTTTTGAGCTCGCGCTGCGCGGCTACCGCCTCCTCGACGGCTTGGGGGCACTGGAAAACCCGAGGCTGGCGGGTGCGGGTCGCAAGGCCGCCATCGCCTAACCAATCTGAGTCTAAGAATCAAGCCTCGAGAAGAACTCGTGATGGCGTCCCAAATGGTTGGGCGCGCGCGCGGGATACTGGAGGTCGATGGGCTGGCCAGACAGGAGGTAGAGAGTGGTGCCTGAATCGAGAGAACGCCTGTTGACCATAGTCGCCGCTGCCGGCGCCCTGGACGTGGCCAGCTTCCTGGCCACGCGGCGGCAGGAGATTTTCAGAGCCTCAACAGGCCGAGCCGCAGGTTCGGTCGCGGGCCTACTGTTGTGGTCAAGCCTCGCCGGGACCTCACTCGGGGAGAGGGTGCGGCCGAATGACCGAGCCCTCCGTTCGAGTACCTCCCTCCTCGCTGTGATATGCGGACTGGGGAACCTGGCCCTGATGGGGGTGCACCTCAAGGTGCGTAAGGGCCAGCGGCGAGCCCTACTTGGCGGCGTGCTCGGTCTGGCCACTCTCAGCAGCGGGCTGCGGCGCCTGTTTCGAGCCTGAGCGGCGGTGCGGCGCGATGCGGGACCGATTGGCCCCTGGGCAGAACGCGCACTGGGCCTGGTACCCGCACGGGGAGTCGAACCCCGGTTACCACCTTGAAAGGGTGGTGTCCTGACCGCTAGACGATGCGGGCCAAGGTTTGGTCGACGCCTATACTCGCAGGACGAGGCCCTGGCCCCTGGGCCTGTTCGCGAATGACGGGATGGAGCATGGCACAGAGAACATCACCTGAGAACGAGGAGAACCCCGACGACCCAGCCGAGATCGCCAGGAGGTACAGCAACCTGGGGGTTCGGGGAGTCACCGTGAGCAGTGATGCCAGGGCCCAGGAGGTCAAGCCCGGATCTCCCCTCGAGGGCTGGTTGGTGGCTGCCGGGCTCATCCTGGCCAGCTGCTTATCGATGGGCATCTATCTGGTCGTACTGCACCATTGACCGACCCCGCGCCCGGGGTTGGCCTCCCCGGCTCCAGGCGGCTCCGGTTTGCCCCATCTCCCACCGGGCAGCTCCACATAGGGTCTGTCCGGACGGCCCTGCTCAGCTACTGTCTGGCCGGCAGGAAGGGACGGTTCCTGGTCCGCATCGAGGACACCGACCGAGAGAGGTTCGTCCCAGAAGCCGTCTCAGGATATCTGGACTCTTTGGCGTGGCTTGGCCTCAACTGGGACGAGGGTCCCGACATCGGCGGACCCTGCGGCCCGTATATCGAGTCGGAGAGGCTCGACCACTACCAAAGAGCGGGGGAGCGACTCTTGGAACTGGGAGCAGCCTACCGATGCTTCTGCACGCGGGAGCGGTTGGAGGAACTGCGCGCGGCGCAGAGAGCGGCCGGTCAGGCGACCCGGTACGACCGCCGCTGCCTGCACCTCAGTGCCTCGGAGTTGGAGACGGAGTTGGCGCGCCGGACCCCCCACGTGGTCAGGCTCTTGATGCCGGAGGGCGCCAGCAGGTGGAATGACCTCG
>JAJYWM010000366.1 GCA_021791455.1 bacterium
CGGGTGGAGTGGTGGCTTAGGCACCTCCACTTTCCAACCCCGGGGGTCCTTCTCGTTCCGGCTCAGCTCCGCCGAGGGCGCTTACTTTTCTTGGCCATATCCGCTTACTTTGACCTGGCCACGGACATGTCGATCCACACTTGGCAGCCCACTCGGCTGACCAGTCCGAAATCGGTTCCGTCGTTGGCAGGCGTACAGAGCGCCGGCTCCATTCGCGAGGAGACAGGTCCGAAGTAGCGAGGTGTCGGTGCTCCGGGGTCGTTGATCACCCACGCCTCCCGACCATTCCAGCACACCTGGGCTAGGAGTCGGACGGTCGGGCCGAAGCCGCGAGCCACCTGCTCGGTGGCCGCGAACGCTCCGCAGTGTCCATTGCTCATGGTGAATCCGGGATCCGGCAGCGTGACCTCGGACGCCCCACTAACCGGTAGGAGGGCCCCTCCCATCAGCCACGCGGTGAACAAGACTGGAACGGAAAGCAAAGGCAGCCAACGCCCTCTGCGTCTGCCGGCACGAACTCGACCGCCGTCAGCCAGGGGGTCAGCCTCATCTGCGCCACCGATCCATGCCGCCATCGCTGTGGGGAGACATGCCACCAGAAGGAGCACGGCCGCCATGCCCCTGGCTCCTACCGGGTCGGGCACCGCCCAGGTGATCTCACCCCGGAGCCCTTGGCTCACGGCCAGCCCGACGCCCAGTAGGACGACCCCTAACACGAACATCCTGAAGGCGAGCCGGTAAGCGCGATCCCTCAGCCCCAGACTGAACTCGTCGAGTCGATGCGCTCTCCTGAATGCAACCCATCCAGTGCCTGCTCCGACGGCGACGACGAGGGCTACAATCGCGAGCACCACGGCGATCCCCCAGCCGTTCAGCGACTCCGGCACGGGGGAGGCGAGCAGGAGCCAAAGGGCCCCCGCCAGCGCCACGGCGGCCCTCCGCAGGTGCCTCTGCCAAGGCCTTGTCCGGATCCCGACCGGTCCAGCAATGTTCACGGGAACTGCAGCACCCTGCCAGTACGGGTGAGAGTCAGTCGGAGCCTCACAACCCTCGTCATGAAGGGCAGGAACGGCGAGCGGACTCTGGTGGCGTACAGGAAGCGCAGCGTTCCGCCTGCAGACACGGTGCGCCGACAGGAGATCGTCTGGACGGTGGCCAGCTGGGTGTCGGCCGGCGTACAGTCACTCCGGTTCATCCCAAATTGCTCGACCGCGCGCCGGCCGTTCCAACAGGCCAGAGCCGCGATGGGCAGCTGTGCCTCGACCAAGATCCCGACCGTCTCGGTCGCTCTGAAGGTCAGACACCGGCCCTGGCTGGGCAGGACGGATGACTGGGTAGTGATCGGCAGTACGGGCAGAGCGAGACTGGCCAGCACCGGGGCCAAGAGCGCCAGGCTCACCATCGCAACCGTCGCGCGTCGCGCCCAGGCCAGGTACCACGGTGGCGATAGGAACTCGCGCACGGGGTCCGACTGGCTCCAGGCGATGACCATGGCGGGTAGGCAGAAGAGCAGTTCAGCGGAGACGATCCAGAGACCACCTCCACTGCCCTGGGACAGCCAATCCCGAGTGTGCTCCGTGGCCACGTAGGACCCGAAGAAAAACACCAAGAACGCGCCCCCGACAAGCCAGTAGGCAATCCGATGGGCCCGGTTGCGCAGTGACTCCTGCCACTCATCGACGCGATCCTCGGGTGCAGTCGCCATTCGCTGAGTTGCCCGCCCCAGCAGCACGTCGCAGAAAACCAAGCAGAGGGCCCCAAGCCATAGGTAGTCGCCCAGGCCTCCGCCGGCAACCACCATCAGTAAACAGACCCCGACGATCACGCAGACCAGCGTCCGCCGCGCCAGTCTGCGCCGAAGTAGCGTCCCCGGCTCGACGGGGACAACCCTGACTGCCAGGATGGTTACTGCGACGAAGATCAGGTAGACCTCGGACCATTGCCACTGGCCTGAAACTGCGAAGAGCAACGTCGCGAGGACCGCGGCGCAGAACGCGAGCACGGCTGCGACCAGGAAGTCGGGTCGGCGGTACCGGGACAGACGGGTCGTGGTCCCGATCACCGCCTGCCCTCGGGTCCCGCGGCTGGGACTCGATCCTGGGCGAAGAGTTGCTGGCTCATAGGCCTCATGGGCCGGCGCGAAAAGATAGCTTCGATCGGGAGCTCGAAGACCTCAGCCAGGCGAAAAGCCAGGTCCAGGCTGGGGCTGTATTCGCCGCGTTCGATGTACCCGATCGTCTGGTAGTTGACGCCCACCGCCTCGGCCAGCTGGTGCCGACTGAGTCCGTGTTCGGTGCGCAGAACCGCGACCCGGTTATGAAGGGGTGCCTGTTTCACGCCTTTCGTGCCGCCTCCCCACTCTGTGTCCATAGTGGTACTTTGCACCATAGTATCACTACAACAAGACGGTGGCTTGGCAGTACAGCTCGTCGACGCCGGCGGCGGTGGCCGCACGGGTTCACAGGCGATGCTTGACGCCTGCCTGCGCCCGCCAATGGGTGGCCGACCACCTCGGTGGCGAGACCATGTTCGTGCGGGGACCGCTGAGGCCCGCCCCCATCGACCGACCTCAGCTCGAGAGCAGCCGGCTGTCCCAAGCCACCTCAAGCGCGGGTGGAGTTCGCCCACTTCGGCCCGCTGCTGCGCGCCCTCCTCCCGGTCGCCCACACCGAGGTGCTCGGGACACGCTGAGTCAAGTCCGGGAGGAACTCGACCAGCGGCTCTCTGAGGTCAGGCAGGCGGTGGGGACTGGCGACCGCGACCTGGGCGACGACCGGGCCGACCTGGCCACGGACAACGCAGGGGGTTGCGATTGAGAGTAACGACGCGCGCGCCCGCCCCGTCGACAGCTTCCTGATGACGTTCGACGGTGGCCATCTTCGGTCTCCGGTGGCCTGTTCAGCCACGTGCGTACGATGCCCCGGCCAAGATCCAGCAGTCCGAGCCCCCCCAGTCCCGGACGTGTCCGTTAGAAACTGATGGACCACATCCCCATGGGGCCGTTCCAGACGAGAAGCCAGTTGGAGAGGACATCCCGGCCGATCAGCGCGATGATCGGCTGGGGGGGCAGAGCCTGACCGAATTGGACCGTCAGCCCACTCAGGTCCACCCCGACGGCTGCCTGGGCTTCCAGGATAAGGTTGGGGATGGAGGTGAACACCAGCCTGGCAGGGTAGGTACTCTGCTTGGCCTTCCCGGCCGCCGTCCCTGTCTCGACCTGTCCTACGGGCGGGACGCCGAGAACCTCCGGAACCGAGCGATCGATCCCGGTCAGGGTTGCCCCGGTGTCCAAGAGAGCCAGTCCCGACACGCCCGTTGGGACCGGTGCCCCCTCTTTGGTCTTCAGCTCGGCGATGCGGGTCGGGACGTGGATCTCTATGGGGAAGACCGCCCCGACCTGAACAAGCGACCCAGGGTTGGGCGGGGGAGGCGGCCCCGTCCCCGAGTGGAAGACGGAGCTATAAACGGGCACTGATCAGACCCGCAGCGAGCGCTGGGAACTGCGCCTCCTGGTCGGTCTCCGTCACGTCCCTGATCAAGAAGGGTTCCAGTCCGAACTCAGTCACTCCCGCGTCGTAAGCGGCTGCGAAGGTCGGAAAGAAGCCCAGAAGCGTCTCGCCACGTACAACTGCGAACTCCCCTCGGTGACCCTCGAGCCACTTCGCCCGATTGGCGGCGAAGAACTCCAACTCCTTCTGCAGAGGCGTCTCCATTACTGCCCCTCCTGTAGCGTCAGTGGGCGACCGCGCGCGTCATGGCCGCCTGCCAGTGTCAGCGACCCGGCCCCGACAGCCGAAGTCTACCCTCCACCGTCCCTGAGGCACCCTCGCGGGCCGAGCAGCAGGCGCCGCCGCCGGGACCTGGCCAGGCGACCCCAGGCCTGGGTCGAGCCCAGGACATGGCCCGCCGGGTCCGTAAGCGGCCGCTGATCCGTCAGCCATCTCTCCCCGGCCGGCCACAACCCCACTCCGGGCGCCGCCGGCTTTGCCGCGTCCCCCGGCCGCTGTCCCGGGCGAGTCTATTCTGTCTGTCGATGCCCGATCTCAGCGTCGTGCTCGAAGCCATGCAGCGCCACCACCCTTGGGTAACTCTCCGGATGGCGGGCATAGAGTGGCGGCACAGGGGCCTGCAGAAGGAGGCGTTTGAGCGTGCTGCCCGCGCCCATGGAATCCGCGCCGTGACGCTCAACAGCTCCTACGTCCGCCCTGAGGAGGAAATGGAGCCCTGGTCACTCTGGCGCCGGGAACCGGACCTGGTGAGAGCCGTGTTCGTGGTAGGGCCGCAGACGGTCACTGCCGTGTGGAACGGCGGCACCTGGTGGGCCTGGTCGCCGTCGCAAGGACGGATGACCAATTCGGGGGATCCCCACCATGGGCATGGCATGGGACCTGGGGAGGGCTTGGTGGAGCCGGGCGAGCTGCTGCCATTCGTTGATCTGGAGGTTCTGGGAGAGACCAGCTTGGCAGGTCGCCCGGCGTACCGGCTCGCGGCACGGCCCCTTCCACCTGTGTGGCCACGCTCAGGGCCCCACCCCGAACTTCACTTCCTGGGCACGGGCGCAGATGAGTACCGGCTCACGGTCGACGCTGAACGCGGTCTGCTCCTCCAGACGGAGGCTCGTCTGGACGGCCGTGCGTTCGGGGTAATCGAGGTTCGCGACGTTGGGTACGACCAAGATCTCGACGGGGATGTATTCAGGCCGCTGTTAGGGGACGTGGACCCGCCAGCGGCCGTCTGAGGGCTACTGGCGGCAACCGGCACTGGCAGCGTCCAGGCCGACGTGGCCTGCTCAGAGCTCCTTTGAGCCGCGTCCGGAGGACTCGATCGGCGGCTCTGGGCTGGGGCAAGCGGTGGAGAGGGCGGATTCAGCTGCCCCTATCTCCTGGCCCCGGCCGCGGACCTGGTCGACGAGGTGGCCGAACTGACGGTCCGCGACCTCGGCGACGACCGAGCCGCGCGTGCCGCCCAGCAGGCGGCCACCGGGCGGCACCGGGAGATCGCCAGGCTTGGGAGATCGGTGGGCGTCCACCTCGTCTGCTGCGTCCGGAGACCGGATGCCGTGGCGGTGCCGGGGCAGCTGAGTGCCAACCTCGAAGGCGCCTTCGCCCTCCGGTCTGAGCCGCCCTGAACAGCCTCAACCTGCTCGACGGCGACAAGCCCTCGCTCTTGCCGCCGCACCCGGGCCGGGAGAGCCTCACCGACCACTGGCCCTGACACACCGGGGTCGCAAAATACGTGCCCCACTTGCAGAGAGGGCCTCCCTGCCCGCGCGACCTGGTGATGCCCGGCGAACGGGCTGACTTGAACTGCAGAGTCATCCCCAGGCTGACTCACACAGGCGGTCCGGTTCCCGGCAGCGGCAGGTGCAGCTAAGGCGCGCCCTCGCCTCGATGAGGCTGGAGGCCGGACCAAGAGGATCCGCCCCGCGCCGGATTGGAGCCGAACTCCTCCAATGGCCAGACCACGGTAGCTCTCGTAGCCGCGTCGATGACCCCGGCGGCGTCAACGGACGCCGTGGACTCGGGTATCCCGAAGGCGGGCCAGGCACAGACGAACTTCAGCGGCCCCGGAGGCGGGAGGGGCCACACCCAGTAGGACTGCCGCCACGCCGAGTTGCTCCCCGACCCATCGCGACCCCAGAGAATGGGTCCGACGCCGGGATCCGCGAAAGGCCCGGGCCCGGCCCCCGGCAGGTTGGTCACCTTGCGCCCATCGGAGAACTCAAGGCCGAACCTCAGGAAACGCGGCGGGAGTTTGCCGTCGGTGATCTCGTCTGGGGAAACAACCAGGAATCGACCGACTCTGGGTCCGTCCTCTGGGGTCATGGCCCGCAGGCGGGCGACCAAGTCGAATTCGAAGCCCGTCGGATAGGCAGCCCTCCCACGCACAGCGACGACTGCCGTCTGTGAGGCGGCCACGAGCAGCTCCAGGGGCAGGGCGCCCGGGATGACGTTGTCGGGCGGCCCGACCCACTCGGGCTGGCCCGACGGCGAGACTCTAGCAGTAGCCAAGGCTACGACTCGCCATCGTCCAGCCAGAGCGCAGTGGCGCCGGCCGCGGCTTTGAGGATCGCGCCAGCATCAACGACAGCCTTGGTCTCCGGGATCTCCAGGGCGGGCCAAGCGCAGACAAAGGTCACCGGGCCCGGTGGCGGTAGTGGCCAGACCCACAAGCGTTGCACCCACTCGCGGTTTGAACCCGCCCCGTGCTGGGGGCTCAGGCGGGGAACCCCAGGGTCCGGATCGGCTAGATCCCAGGCCCGATCGCTCCCTCCGGCGACGCGCCCATCCGCGAAGTGGATCTCGAACCGGAGCGGGTCGGAACCGGGCCGCGAATCGAAACTGAAGCCGTACCTGACCGCCTCCGGTCGGCCGGGCTTCCGCCACTTGGCAAATATCTCCACTCCAAAGCCTGTGGCGCAGGCTTGGGCGCCGAAGACGGCGATGACCGCCTGCTCAGACCGGCCCACGAGCAATCGGTCCCCGAAGGGTGCCGGTAGGACGTTGTCCGGTGGGCCCGCCCAGGGAGGACGCGCCCCTCGGCGAGCAACCGGGGCAGATGCTGGCAGGTGCTCCTCGTCAAAGAACGACACTTCAACTCCTCCACCACCGGATCCCAGGTCCGCCCAAGGTCAGCGCGAGAGCGACCGTCGGCGCTCACGGGTCGTCGCCATGATGCCGTTGTGGCCGGCCAGTGTCAAATCCCAGGTCTGGGCGGACCGCGTCAGAGGGATCTTTCAGCCCGAGGCGAGGTGCAATTCCCGGAGCGCGCTGTGGCGCGCCCTCGGGCGGCCCAAGCATACGCCCGAGCTGCTCCGTAGCCTGTCGGTGCGTGTCACCAGGGTTGACACGCACCGACATGGGCCTGTGCTCCGTCCTGAGGACAGAGGGCTGCGGGGTGGAGGTCACCCAGCGCCTGAAGCGCATTCCCACCATCGTTGACAAGCTTCGGCGCGAGCCGACCATGCAACCGGCCAAGATGCAGGACATTGGCGGCTGTCGGTCCATCCTGCGGAGCCTGGCGGAGATCAGGAGGGTGGAGTGGCGTCTCTGCAGGAACCGGCCGCCGCTTCGGGTGTCCGACTACGTTGCCGTCCTGCAAGCCTCAGGCTACCGAGCGGTCCATGTCGTCGTCTCATACCCGGACGAGGACGGCGTGGCCAGGGCCATCGAGGTGCAACTGCGTACCCGGATCATGCATGAGTGTGCCGTGAGCGTGGAGCGCCTCGGGGGGCGCATTGAAACGGACGTTCAGAGTGGCCTCGGTGCGCGGCCGGTGCTCGACTTCCTAAGGACGGCCTCCGCCGCCATGGCGATTGACGAGGCGGGAGGAACTGTGGCTCGCGAGTTGGAGGCGGAAGTGGTCGCCTTGCGGGCTGCCGCGATGCCATACTTGGAAGGAACCTCTAGGAGGAGCCGCCATGAGCGACTCGATCCAACACTTCCTGCTGGTCTTCGATCATGGCAAGGGCGAGCTGGTCGAGGTGCATGACTTCGGGTCTGATGCCGCTCGCGCCCTCGCGGCCTATGCCGAGAAGGAACGAGAGCTCCGGACGAGCCCGTCGCTGGAGGTCGTCCTGGTTGGGTCGGATTCGTACGACACGGTCCGCGTGACTCATGCCAACTACTTCGCCAAAGCATCAGCCACATCGAAGTATCTCGTTGGCGTCTGAGTTCCTGGCTCGTCCCTTGATCGCCGGCTGAGAAGCCGTCCCAGCCCGTCGGCCGGGGTCTTGCCAGGACGCTCCACCGGGTGCGGTGGTGGCCCTGACCTCACGCCTCCCAGTTTGCCTGGGGAGCGTCGCCATGGCCGCCGTCAGGTGCCGCTCACCGCCGTCTGGTGAGTGACCGGTCCCAGCACGACAGGTGGGGACTCAGCAGGGAAGGCCCCAGGGTGGTGGTCGCCGCCACCATGGAACCGCTGCCAGCCCGGCCCTTGGGCCTGGCGCCGGTCCGACTCGGGGCGACCCCCAGAAGCCCCTACCGCCCGGCTAGCCCCCCGAAAATTGACTGCAATTTTGACTGCAACGGGGGCGGACTGAAGTGGACGTCTGCGGTCACCGCTGAACGCGAAATGCGGAGCCGACGGGGAGATTCGAACTCCCGGCCAGCGGTTTACGAAACCGCTGCTCTACCACTGAGCTACGTCGGCCCGGTCACCGGCGCTCGCCCACTCGGGCAAGTGGGA
>JAJYWM010000391.1 GCA_021791455.1 bacterium
GTTCGGCGACGCTCGCCTCGCCATCGGTGAGGCGAGCGAGGATAGCTCGCCTGGTCGGGTCGGCGAGAGCTGCGAAGACAGAGCTCAGACGATCGGCCGGCATTCATAACTCCTAAGTTTTAGAACCACTAAGTTACAGCGCGGAGATGGAGAGCTTGTCAAGGCCCGGATCGATCACTCCACGTGGCGTTATGGAACCGCGCCGCCCTCCACCCCCAACCAGCTGGCGAAGGGCTGGGCGCACTCTGGGTCGATGAGCCGTATCTGCTGGGGCTCGCCGGCCCCGATGAGGACCCAGGCAGAGCCGCGGTACCCGCCGCGCCAGGCAGAGGCGGGGAGGCGGGGCTGCTCCAGAAAGCTCTGGGAGGAGCTCTCGGTCTTGTCGTCGTGGCGCTGCCCGTGGCGCTTGGTGCGAGAGGTGGCGGCGGTGGTGAGTGAGACGAGGTGGCGGCCCACCAGGGTCTCCAGCTGCTGCAGGGTGTCGGCGTCGGCGTAGCCGGGGAGGACCACCTTGGCCCCGGCCAGGGTGAGGAAGCTCTGGGCCCCTGAGGGCGTCCAGCGGGCGGCGGCCTGGCGGAGGTCCTGCATGGCGATCAGGGCGACCAGATTGCGCCCGCCGCCCTCGGCGAGCAGCCAGGGGAGGCCGGGCAAGGGGCAGATGGTGGCCACTTCGTCCAGGGCCAGCAGCCAGGGGGTGGGCAGGGCGCCGGTCCGATCGGAGATGCGCAGGGCGGTGAGGCGCAGCTCCTCCACCAGGCCCACCACCAGGGGGGCGCCGTCGGTGGCGGCGTCGGAGGGGGAGACGACGTAGACGGTGTTGGGGCCGGCCAGGAACTCCTCGGGGTCGAAGGGGTGCTCGGGGGTGGCGTCGGCGGCCTGGCAGACCCTGGTGGTGTCGAAGGGGGAGAGCATCCCCTGCAGGGCCGACCAGATGCTGCCGCGCTCGCGGTCCGGGGTGCGCAGCAGCCCCTGGAGGACCGCTCCGGCGGCCTGGCTCTCAGCCTTCTGGCAGATCGCCTGGGCGGGCTCGGCGCGCTGGGCGTGGGCCCAGGCGCAGACGGTGCCCAGGGAGCGACCGCGAGCGCCTCCGCCCGCTGGCGGGCCGTGTCCCAATCGGAGCAGCCGCGTAGGGGAGACCAGACAAGGCGCCGGGTTCCCTCGGGCAGGGGGTCGACGGTGACCAGGGGGTCGAAGAGCCAGACGGTCCCCCGCCGGGCGCGCCAGGCGCAGGTGGCGTCTAGAACGTCGCGGCGGGTGGAGGTGACCAGGACCGGTCCCTCCCAGGCCGCGACGTTGGGGATGATGATGATGCCCCTGGTCTTGCCGCTTCGGGGAGGCCCCAGGGCCAGGGCCGCCACCTGGGGCGGGGCGCTGATCCAGCCTCCGGCGGCCCTGCCGCAGCAGATCCGGAAGGAGGGAGGGGGGCCGGGAGGTGGAGCCGGGGCCAGCGGCCAGTGCCAGCCGTACCGCCACCAGAGCCGGCGGGCCCGGGGGAGGAGCCACAAGCCGAGCAGGGCCACTCATGCGAGGATGAGCAGCCAGCCGGCGGCCCTGGCGGCGACCGGTCCCCAGCGGCCCTGGAGCTGGCTCATGGTGGGGTCGGCCGAGCAGAACGCGCTCGTGGCGCCGGCGGGGGATGCTCGGCCCGCTCGCGGACCAGGGCCTGTACGAAGGCGCCGAACTCGGGGATGGGGACGGGGTCGTCCCAGGGGGCGTCCGGCGGAGGGTGGCGGCCCTCGTGTGCGCGGCACTGCTCCCAGTCCCGTTGCAGGGCGGCCACGCCTACCGCCCACCAGTCAGCGGCATCCCTCGGGTGGGCATCGGGCGCGTAGGCGCGGGCCCTCCAAGCCTGAAGTGCAGCGAGCCGGTGGACCAGCCAGCCATGGGTGTGCCAACAGGCGGGTGCCGGGATGTCCTGGGCCTCAAGCCAGCTGACGAAGTCCTGCAGGTCGGCGTACCGCTGGGCGAGCTGGGTGGCGGGGCAGCGCTCCAGGTCCCAGGGGGTCGAGCAGCAGCAGCGGAACCCGTGGATCGAGGCATGCGGCTTCCCAGCGGCCTGGTGGAAGGTGGCCGGCGGCCGCTCCCGGGGCTGCGGTGTACGCCGGTCAGACGGGGGGAGTCAAGCGCCGGCAGGTATACCGGCAGCGTCAGCCCTCTCCTCCCAGTGTCCGATACCCTTCACATCTCGGGCACTGCTTCTCACGTGTGAAGTTCGGGAGGCCCCGCCATCAGCGGTAGCCCCCGACGTGGCACGGGAGCGGAGTGGATGATGGAGGTCGTGGTCCGCCCATAGGGGGTGAAGCGGTCGAGGAGGGCTTCGAGGTCGTCCATGTTCCGGAGATGGATCTTGATGAAGTAGCAGTCTTCGCCCGTTATGCGATAGCACTCTGTGACTTCAGGAATCGCATGGGCAATCTCGGGGATGCGGTGGAGATCGCGGCTGGAGGGGCTCACCCTGATGATGGCCGCGAGGGGATAACCGATGGCGCGGGGCTCGATCTCAGCTTTGTAGGAGACGACGCCGGTCTCCTCAAGGCGACGAAGCCGTTCAGCCACCGCCGGGGCTGACAGCCCAACGCGTCGACCCAGCACGGCGATCCGAACCCGGGCGTCCGCCCTCAGCTCCTCCAAGAGAGACCGATCCAGCTCATCGAGTGAACCGAAGGCCGGAGCGGCAGGTTTCCTATGTTTCATCGGCGTTGCCCCGCACCTTCCGTGTTTTAGCCCTTCCTGCCCGCGGCCCAACTTTATAACATGAATCTAATGGCTCACCCCGCACAAGTCAAAGTCAGCACCGACGCGCCCCACTTGGTCCCACGGATACCCGCCACTTCGTTCTTCTTGGTGAGCGCGTTGTTCCACTACCTGGGGCCCTCCTTCGCAGTGCTGCTCTTCGCCAGGGTGAGCGTGCTTGGTGTGGTGTGGTTCCGCATCGCCACGGCCGCAGTCGTGTTCGCCGCGTGGCGACGCCCCTGGCGTCTGGTCCGGCGGCTCTCTGTCGCCCAGAGATGGACCCTGGCGGCGCTCGGAGCCGTGTTGGCGGGGATGAACACCGTGTTCTACCTGGCCATCGACCGCCTGCCCCTGGCCACCGTGGGAGCCATCGAGTTCCTGGGGCCCGTGCTTCTCGCCGCGGTCGGAGTCCGAACCCGGCGAAATCTTCTCGCTCTGGTGATAACCATCGGAGGGGTGGGCGCACTCACCGAAGTCCTCTTGGCAGCCCAGCCATTGGGGTTCGTTCTCGCCTTCGCTAACTGCGCCGGGTTCATGCTGTACATCGTCCTCGGCCACCACATCGCCAACACAGGGGTCGGCCATTCGGGCGACCGTGGCGGCACTGGCCTCATGGATGGCATAGACCAACTCGGGGCCGCCATGGTCGTCGCGGCCGTGGTGGTTACGCCGATGGGTCTTGGGGCCGCCATCCCAGTCCTCGGCGATCCGCTCCTGATGGCAGCGGGAGTGGGCGTCGGGATCTGCTCCTCGGTGATCCCTTACGTGACGGATCAGCTGGCTATGGCCCGGTTGCCGCGGGCAACCTTTGCCCTGATGCTCGCGCTTCTCCCCGCATTTGCGACGGTGATCGGCATGCTCGTTCTCAGCCAGGTCCCCACCGCCCTGCAACTCCTGGGAATCGGCCTTGTCGTAGCTGGGGTGGCCTTGCACCAGACCTCACGGTCAGCGCAGGTCGCATAGGGGTGCGGGCCAGTGTTCGGCGCTGCAAGGTGCGTTGGCGGTCCCGAGAGTGACTCGGAGGTCCTGGCGCAGATTGACGAGCTGCCACCGTGCGCCAGCTGTCCACCCAATGCGACGGGGCCGTCGGTCCCGCTGACGGATGCCCACACCCACAGCGTGACCAGGATCACTCAGCACGCATCAGGCTGGGCCACGAGCGGCGGCGCCTATCGGTCGATCGCGGATATGGAGCAGGTGTGGAACGCTCTGCGGGGTGCCACCCGATGAAGGTGTCCGGCGGCAAGGGCCCGATCTATGTCGTCCTCATTGGACGCTTTATGACGAACGTCGGGACCTTTATGGTCATACCATTCTTGGTCGTCTACGTGACGCAGCACGAGGCGATGACCGGGCTACAGGCTGGCGCGCTGTTCGCCGTGCTGCAGCTCACCCGGCGGGGGCTGAGCTTTATGGCCGGATGGGCGAGCGACAGATTCGGCGCAGAACGGGCCCTGACCATGGGCCTGCTCTTGGAGGCCGCGGCCTACCTCAGCCTTACCGCGGTGGGCCGCTCCTTCCCGGCCTGGGCCATCACCATTGCCCTGCTCGGCTTCGGGGGCTCGATGAGCAACAACGGAGCTCGTAGCCTACTGGCCGCGAGCCGGTCCGCCGGTGCGGTGGTCAACCTGAGCCGTTACTACGTGTCCATCAACGCCGCGGCGATGATCGGACCGCTGATCGGCGCTGCGCTTCTGACGGCCGGGCTGAGCCGACTTGCCTTCCTGACCGCAGCGAGCTTGCATCTGCTGTTCGCTGCCGCATCGGCTGTGCTGCTTCGCGGCGTACACGAGCCCAGCGCAGTCGCTCTCCGGGTGTCCGACATGATTGCCGGGCTGCGTGAACACCACTTGGTCGTCTACGGCACACTGGTGGCCAGTGGCTGGTTCCTGATCAGCCAGTTCCGGATCGCGCTACCGCTGACGATCATCCACCAGCGACTGCCAGGTGGCTGGATCGGGCCACTGACTGCCGTCAACGCCATCGTGGTCATGATCACCGTCTCATTGATCGGAAAGCGCGTCGCTGAGCGCGGCACCGTCGGGAAGCTGAACATCCTCAGCACGTCTGGGATCGTGCTCGGCTTTGGCTGGCTGCTGTGCGCGTTTGGCGGCGTGACTCCGCTGGTCGGGGCGGTGATCGTCATATCGGTTGGGGAATCCTTGTTCTGCAGTGTCGTGGACGCGGTCATGATGTCCTTCGCTCCCGAGGGAAGGATCGGCCTCTACCTGGGCTACTCCACGATGGCGTGGGGCGTCGGCGGTCTGCTCGCGGGCCTCACTGGCGGCCTGTTCGACCTGGCCATCGGTCACGGCGCACTGTCGCTGTTCTGGCTGGGCCTGCTAATCGTCGGGACCTGCGCGGCGGGATGCATCTGGATGACGCGGAGCTACTTCGCCGCCGTCGCTGTGGCGCTCCAGCTACCTGAGCAGGTCGCGGTGCAGAAGGAGCCAGCCGGCTGAGACGTTAGATCCGAGCTGTCGGCTCCGCGCGGCTGATCGTGAACATCACGCTCGGACCAGGGACTGCCATTACCAACAGCGCCGTCGCGGCGAAGACCAAGACAGTACTCATGGGCGGCACGATATCGGTTGAGTACCTCCGCAACATCGCGGAGGTACTTGCACGACGACCTGAGGTGGCTGAGATCGATTCCCTTGTCGCGGAGAGCGGAGCGCCTGGCTTAAGCGAGGTTGAACGACCCACCAGTCGTGTGGCCCGGCCCAGGTCGTCGCCGACATGCAGTATGACTGGGAAGTCTAATTATCACGACAATACCATCACACAATGTGCCAGCAACGCCCCAGCGTTACTGGTCTCCGGGCTGACAAGGATGTTTGGGAATATTATACACGATCCGGATATCGTGTATAATGTGACATACAAGGTTCTCGGACGCAATCCCATGCGGGGCCGGGTATGAGCGCCGCTGGGAGGCGTCAGATATGACACATGGTGGCATCGGCGTAGAGGGCTGACTCGGAGATTGGCCCAAGCCGGGCTAAGTTGGGCTGATAGGCGAGCGGCTCAGGAAGATCATGTGGTCGCCTCCGCGGCTTGTGGGGCCGGCATGGCCGGCCAGTTAATAGAGCTCCTCGAAGAGCTCCATTTGACCCAGGGACTGTTGGCCTTTGTGGCCGGCGTCGACGAGGACACGATCAGCCGGATAGCCAACGGGCAAGCGTGCGCCCCGTCCACTCGCTGGAGGATCCGCTGGGCCGGCGGCCTGCTGCGCCAGGTGACGCATCTCGGTCAAAGTGATTCCGTCGTCGCCCAGATCATCGATCAGATGGGTGATACCCCTGACCGTGCCGACCACGTCCAGGTGCGGAAGGCATTCCTTCGGCACCTCCGGTCGGTCGTCAAGTCCGGACAGCCACCCGTCTCCGTACGGCGGGAATCGCGCGCTGGCTTCGGGCTGGCCGCAGCGTAGCCACCTCTGCGTCGAGCCAGGCGTATTCCAGGGTGCTCCGATGGCGGAACTCGCCTTCAATTCCTTCGAGTCCAGCATAGATCATCGTTGTCCGGATGTCCTTGTGCCCCATCATCGCTGCCAGCTGGAACGGAGTGACCACGTGCGCCATGTTGCGCCCGAAGGTGTGCCTCAAGATATGTGGGTGGAGGCGAGGCACGGGTTTCGGCCCCTGTTTGAGGCTCTTGATGGTGTCCTGCAGTGCGCTGGTGGTCGCGGGGAGGTAGGCTCCGCGATCGAGGCGCGAAGTCAGGAAAACTGCCTGCCAGGGATGGCCGGTTGCGGGATCGATCCCAATTTGATCCTTCGGCCGCACCTCTTGGACATAGACGTCCCAAAGTCGCTTGAGGCGAGGATCCACCGGCACGCGTCGCGGCTCCCGCGGTGGCTTGAGCGTCCACACGTTCAACTCCCACTTAGCGATGCTTGAGTTGAGTTGCATGTCCTCCAGTCTCACATTGGCCTCCTCCCCTGTTCGGGCCGCTCCCACTTCGCCAATCCGCAACCCTGTGCATGCGAGGAAGGTGAGCAAGAAGCGGTCCCGAGGCGACGCCTGACTTAGTGCCACCGACATTTCGGTTTCATTGAGCTTGAGATAAGCATCACGGTTAGGGCGGTCATTGCTGATCTCGCGTCGGTCAGGTCGGCGCTCGATTCTCCAAGGCAGACCTGGCTCGTGCTCGTCCAGGGCGCAACAAGCCAAGAACTGGATGAGGCCGCCGTTGACGATCTTATTCACTGCACTCGGGGATAGCTTGGCTTCGGTGAGCCACAGCATGAAATCCGTGGTGTGGCGGGCCGTCCAGGCCGAGCGGCTGGTTACCCGATTGGCGGGGTCGAGCCGGAAGTGATCGATCCAGGTCTTGGCCCACCGGAAGTTCGCCATCGTCTTGGGCGCCCGATGCTGGGAGGCCTTGCGATCCAGCCAGAGCCACCAGGCCTCATCCCACGGGTCCAAGGCGACTCTGCCAGCGGCTGGGGACGCTCCCGTCCGGCCGCCAGGCTCACTTTGGGAATCGGCGGCTTAGGCAACTCGGCTCCTTATCGCCATTTTCTGCGAGAGCTAGTGTCTCGCGCTGGAAATAGCTTGCATATAGTCTGAGAGACGATCATGATCGTCCGATGGCCAATCATCCCGTCCCCGCCCTCGATGTTTCCGCCGATGATCGCGCGATCCTGACCACGTGGTCACGCAGCCACGTCCTCTCCCAGCGCTTGGTGACACGCTCGCGCATCGGGCTGCTGGCAAGTGAAGGCTTGCCGAACCGGCAGATAGCCGCTCGCGTGGGGACGACGCTGCCCACCGTCAAGCTGTGGCGTTCCCGCTACCAGCAGGAGGGCCTCGGGGGCCTGGAGGTGGACCGACCGGGCCGGGGGCCGGCCCAAGGTCCTGGGGAGCAGGTGCGCGCGCGGATCGTCAGCGTGACTCTGAGCCAGCCGCTGCGGGGCCACACCCATTGGAGCAGCCGAGAGGTGGCCAAGGAAGTCGGAGTCAGCGCCACCACGGTGCTGGACACCTGGCGGGAGGAGGGCCTGAAACCGCACCGCACCCGGGGCTTCAAGTACAGCACCGACCCCGAACTCGAGGCCAAGGTCACCGACGTCATCGGCCTCTACCTGCATCCGCCCGAGGGTGCGCTGGTGCTCTGCGTGGACGAGAAGAGTCAGATCCAAGCGCTGGACCGGACTCAGCCCTTGCTGCCGATGAGACCCGGGCAAGTCGAGCGCCGGACCCACGATTACGTGCGCCACGGCACCGCGACGCTCTTCGCGGCCTTCGACATTGCCACCGGCACCGTCACCGGCCGCACCTACTCCCGCCACCGCCACGAGGAGTTCCTTCGCTTCCTCAAGGTCATCGCCGCCCGCTACCCCAGGGTCGAGATCCATCTGGTCCTCGACAACTACCGCACCCACAAGCATCCGGTTGTCCGGGCGTGGCTGGCGGACAACCAGCGTTGCCATC
>JAJYWM010000232.1 GCA_021791455.1 bacterium
CCCTGACCGGCACCGGCGACGCCAGGCGGGCCGTATGTCGAAAAGGTGCTATCTTAGTGATATCAGATTATTCGCGCAGTGGAGGTGGGGGCGTTGAACCAAGACCCAGAGGAAGCTGGCCGGGGTCGTTTCGGGGTCAGGGGATTGCGGGCTGGGATCGCAGAGCGGCCGGCATGGCGGATCAACGGATGGCTGGGCGTGCTGGTGGCTGCGGTAGCGGTGGCGACAAAGATCTTCCTGGTCGGTTCCGGGTCAACCGCCGCCTCGGTCGCGCTCATCCTGGTCGCGTTGGTGATCCTCGCGTCGCTGGTCGTGGTGCAGCCCGGACAGACCAGGGTTGTGCGCTTCTTCGGCAGCTACGCGGGGACGGTGCGCGCGACCGGCCTCTCTTGGACCGTGCCCCTCTCGACCCGGCGGATGGTCAGCCTCAGGGTGCGCAACTTTGAGACGAACCACCTGAAGGTCAACGACAGCGACGGAAACCCGGTGGAGATAGCGGTGATCGTGGTCTGGCAGGTTTGCGACACGGCCCGGGCACTTTACGCGGTCGACGACTACCCGGCCTTCGTTCGGGTGCAGGCGGAGTCGGCGCTGCGTCACGTCGCCACGACCCACCCCTACGACGACCCCGAGGCGGGCCGGCCCTCCCTGCGCGGCGCTACCGACATCGTGGCCTCCGAGCTTGCCGAGCAGATGGCCCAGAGGGTGGGCATCGCCGGTGTGGAGATAGTGGAGGTGAGGATAAGCCATCTGGCGTATGCCCCCGAGATAGCCCAGGTCATGCTGCGGCGGCAGCAGGCGAACGCTGTGGTGGCGGCCCGCGAGCGCATTGTCGATGGCGCCGTGGGGATGGTCCAGATGGCGCTCGACCAGCTCAGTGAGCGCAACGTGGTGGAACTCGATGAGGAGCGCCGGGCGGCCATGGTCAGCAACCTCATGGTGGTCCTCTGCAGTGATCAGCCGGCCTCGCCCGTGGTCAACACCGGCACCCTGTATTCGTGATCCGTGGCTGACCGCAAGCCAGTCCTGCTGCGCCTGGACCCAGGGGTCCACGACGCCCTGGCAAGGTGGGCTGCGGATGACCTGCGCAGCCTCAACGCCCAGGTCGAGATGGTGCTACGCGAGGCACTGGACAGAGCGGGTCGGCTGCCCAGATCCGTCGGCCCGATGCCGCGGCGAGGCCGGCCGCCGGCGGCCTGACTGGCATTTCCTTTTGGGCCCCGACACCGGGGCTCCTGGCGATCATGGCGGCCGCTGGCCGGGGCCATTCCACCACGACTGCTGATTTTCTTCTCTTGGGTGTTGGCAAATCAGGGAAGGCGAGCTAGAATGCGTCCCGCAGAGGCGGGCTGGGGCGGAGGCGCTCCACTCGCCAGGGGCTGGTCGTTGCAGGGGAGGTGGTGCACGAGCGCCGGGGGGCGTGTGGGTGCCGGCCGCCAAGAGGTCTGAGCTTAAGCCGCGCTCGCTCTTCTCGTCCGGCCAGGAATTAGATCTGCGTTGCGTCTTCGGACAGGGAGGGAACTGTTTTGTCAAGATCGCGCATCATGTATGGCGCGCGCGGCAAATTGGCCGCGCTGCTGGGGCTCGCGGCCCTGGCGGCGGGGGTACAGCTGCTGAGCACGCCCATCTCACTGGCGTCGGCCGGCACCTCGTGGTCGGGGGCCGGGGCGCGGGGAGAGTTGGACTGCAACGGGTACAGCACGGTTGAGTCTGCGGTCAAGATCACCCTGCCGTGCACCGACCCGCACGGCGCCAACGGCGCCCGCTTCTACGACAACGGCTACTACGTTGGGCACGACGAGCCCAACCTCCGCTTCATATCCAACGCCTATGGTTCCGGGTCGAACGTGACCTGGACCGAGACGCTGCCGGTGGACCCGTCCGCTCTGCCCACCGTCAAGACCCCGGGCAACGACATCACTCACTTCTTCGAGTTGTCGGTCGCGCCCTGGTACTCGATGGCGCTCTGCGACCCGCAGTCCTACCCGCAGCTGCCCTGCACTCCCATGGACAACCACAACGCGGCCACCTCGACCTTCGAGGGTGGCGGCAGCGCGTTCATGGAGCTGCAGTTCTATCCACCCGGATTTGCTCCCTTCGCCGACAGCATCAGCTGCAACATCCCCGGGAGCAAGAACCCGCTGACCGACGGCAACGGTGGTTGGTGCGCCGCGCTCACCATCGACAGCCTGGAGTGCAACTACAACTTCAAGTACTGCAACCCAGCCTGTGAGGAGCCGGTCAACTTCGCCTTCATCCAGCGCAACGGCGTGCCCACGGGGCCGCCCAGCCCGCAGAAGGCCAACCTCGCGTCCTTCACCCCGAACCAGGAGACCCTGTTCTTCAAGCCGGGAGACACGATCCGGACCCACATCTTCGACAACCGATCCATGGGGGCTCTGGAAGCGGTGGTGACGGATCTCACCACCGGCCAGTCCGGCTACATGGTCGCCTCGGCTCAGAACGGGTTCATGAACACCAACATCGGAACCTGCAAGGGCACGCCCTACAGCTTCCAGCCGGAGTACAGCTCAGCCTCGTACCAGAACACCGTGCCGTGGGCGGCGCTGGCGACCGATATCAGCACCACCTTCGAGATCGGGCACTTCACCCCCTGCACGTCGCTGCTCAACCCCGTGAACGGCACAACCGAGTTCGGCGAGTGCGCGGGCCCGTACGAGAGCAGCACGGTGCCTGATGGGACGTACGTCCCTGGAACCACGACCCCGATCGAGGCAAGTCCTAATGGGGACGGCCCCTGCTTCGCGGCCGGCGATACCCATGGCGGTGCGGCCTCCGGCGGTGAGACCACCGCGCCCAACGAGGTGACGGGCTGCACCAACTCCAACGATGGAGGGGACCTGGATTACGACGGGACTCCCTACTGGCAGGACTGGTCCAACAGCCTCAAGCCCGACCGGCATCCGAGCTCGATGGTGATCCAACCACCGACCTTCATGGCGGGCGGTCAGGCGACCGGCTACCAGGAAGTCCAGTTCGAGACCGACAATCCGGCGTCTGACTACCGCTGCAACATCACGACCGGCAGCGGATGCACCGTTCCACCTCCGGGACCGGGCAACTTCTACCCGTATTGGACCCAGGTCCAGACCGGACACATGGCCTGTGATTGGGAATTCGGCAACATGACCAATGGCAACACCTTTGGCAAGGCCGCCCAATACGGCACCGCAGGCAATGCGGGCAACGGATACAACGGCACCCAGGCCAGCAATCCCATGCCGCTGGCCAGCAACGGTTGCGTGATGTCCTGAGCCCGGCGGCGACGGATCCGGGGCGGCCGAGCCGCCTCGGATCCACCATTCCCCACAGTCCCGACACTACGGCTGGTGGTCGTGGGCGAGGGAACGGTGGTCTCCATGTGGCCGGGATCTAAGCCTCCGGTTGCCCATGACAGCTGGCGGAGCTGGACCACGACTGGCCTACCGGCCCGGATGCCAGGGACGGTAGGCGCCACCTGCCCGAACGCTCCTTGGGCGTCTGGGCCTGGGAATTTGTGAACCCAAGGCCAGCCATGGCGTTCTCACGAACGCCGGCCCTTGACAGATTTCCCCGAGGTTTGTAGGCTGACGCAGTTCGCCGACTGCGGCGTGCAGCGAGGGAAGAGAAGGGATCGGCGAAGGAAGGAGGGCTGCGGCCAGGTTGGCCGGAGCCGGTGATCCCCGAGAGCTGGGCTGTGGCGTGGGGCCACCAGCCAGGGGACACGGGGCCGGAGTGCCCGGTTCCACCCTCCGGAGCCCATCAGGGAGGATGGCTTGTGGCTATCGAGACCGGGTCGCAGACGCAACCCAAGATTGAGGTTAACGGCAGGTCCTCTTGGCCGGTCGCGCCAGGCCGCACCAGGAGTCGCCGGGCCCGCTTGCTGCGGCGCCTGGAGATGGCCCTGGCCGGGTTGATTCTCGTGGCTGTGGTCCTGGGGCTTGTGTTCCTCGTGCGCAACGTCTTCATCGTGCCTCCCTCCAGCTTCCCCGCCGTGGTGCAACCGAGCACCATCTCCGACCTGCAATTCGCCACCTCCGGTCAGTTGGCGGCGGTGGACGTCTACCCCGGGGAACACGTGCGCCAGGGTCAGGTGCTGGCGACCCAGGACACGACCCTGCTGAAGTTGCGGCTCAGCTACGACCAGGCGACGCTGGCCGCGGACCAGGCGACCCTCAGCGCCATTCCAGGAGCGGTGAGCGCTCAGCACCACGGACTCAGCCTGGAGGTGACCCTGGCGCAGCAGGAGCTGAATGGGGCGGAGGCGCAGCTCGCTGCCGCGACGACGCCCCAGGCGCAGGCCGCCGCCAGCGCGGCGGTTGCGGCCGCCCAGACCAAGGTCGCCCTGGCCGAGAACGCGCTTCTCAACGGCACCACGACCAGCAGCAGCACCGCGCTCAGCGCGGCCCAGGCGGCGGTGGCGCGGGATGAGGCCGCGGTCGCTGCGGATCAGGTGGCGCTGCAGCAGGCTACGCTCACCGCGCCCTCCGCCGGTGTGATCGCCGCCGTGGGCGGGACCGCCGGGGAGATAGCGGGGCCATCGGGGGTGACGGCTCCAGCTCCGGTCGGGTCCCAGGTGCCAACTTCGGCGGGCTTCAGCCTCTTCCCCCCAGCTCCGCAGGCGCCGACCGTGGGCGGGCAGCCCTCCAGCCAGCCGATGATCGCCTTCTATCCGGCGACATTCTGGGAGGCGGTCGCGGTGGTTCCCCAATCAGAGATCTTCTCGGTCCACCCCGGTGAGACGGCGCGAGTGACCGTGAATGGCCGCTCAGGCTCGATCGCAGGCCGGGTGGAGCGCGTGGACTCGGCTCCGATCTACGCCAATGGCGCTGCCAGTTACGACGTCGTGGTCCGGCTTGACCGCAGCCTGGGCTCTGGACTTCTGGGAATGTCGGCGAACGTCAGCCTGGGGTCGCAATCGTGACCGTCAAGCAATCGGAGGGATCAGTCCCGTCCCGATGAACAACCCTCAGGTGGTTCAGCAGGGCTGTCGCCAGGACTGGGTTCTCGGGGCGGCAATGCGGGCAGCGGCGCCCCGGCCGGGGCACGTTCACCCAGAATCCGTCCACGTCCTGCGAGGTGAGCTCGATGCAGTGGAGCAGCTGCTCCAGGAAGACCTCGGCACCGGTCGGATTGGTGCTGACCCCGGCCGTCACCACGAGCTCCGGATTGGCGGCACGCGCTCTGAAGGCGACCTCCTTCACGAAGTTGGCGAAGAGCTCCGGCCGTCTCTCCAGGCGTTGGGACTGGATGTGGAAGAGCGCCACGTGGGGCGCCATGCGCTCGATGAGGCCGCAGCCGAGATACGCGCTCTCAGCCGAACCCGCCTGGGGCAGAAGGCGCTGCGCCAGGGTGAGGGCAGGCGCCGCTCCGAGCGCGATTGGGGTTCCTCGCACCAGGTCTGCCGCGCGGGCCACGAAGTCCCAGGGAACGGCCCGCTCTGGGCTGGGGGTGAGATCCCAGTTCTCCTGGTCGTAGAGGACGAGGCTCGGCATGGCGTACCCCGCCAGGTGGTCGATGGTCCGGGTCACATCGCCGAAGCTGGCACAGTTGAAAGTCGGCACGCAATGTGCCTCACTCCAACTGTTGGTCCCAGGTGGCGGCCCGCCCAGCACGAGCCAGGTCAGCTTAGTCATGGTGCTCGGATCGAAGCCGAGCTCAGTCGTCAGCCGAAGCGCGCGGCTGGTGAGCATCAGCAGCGGCCGCCGCAGTCCGGGGACCTCCGCCTCACTCAGAGCCCGGGGCGAGAGCCGATCGTTTGCCTCAGTCGGGCCGGGAATCAAGGGAAGACGCCTTCGGGGGACGCGACATGATCGCACCCTACCACCTGGCGCTGGTCGCCGCCCTGTTGCTGGCGGCCTTCGTTTGGATCTTCTGGTCGGTGCGCCGTCACCCGAGCGTGGACTCCGGGGACGGCCTGGGGCTGGTGGTGATCCCGCCTCCGGCGCCGGTGCGGCTGAATCGCATCTTCTGGTTTCTCGGAATTCTGACCCTTTACGCGGTTGTCATCGTGGCGCTGCGCACCGGCCTGGCCTCGTTCTACTCGTCCTTCGTCCTGCGCATGGCGGTCTGGGTTTTGCCGTCACCGACCGTGGTCGCGCCCTACTCCAACCACATGGAGACCGGGCTTCGGCTGATGATCGCCGCCGCCATCGCCGCCCTGGGGCTGGTGCTGCGAGGCAGCCCCGCGCGCAAGCTGGCGGTCGCTCTGCACGCCTTCGTCTACCTCGGAATGGCGGCCCTGCTGGACTGCCTGGTCGTGGTCCTCTCGGCCGAGACCAGGCTGCCCATTGCGTACGTGGGCCTGGAGGGGATCCTGCTGAACCTTCTGCTCTGGGCCACCGTCATGCTGCGGGTCTTCTTCACCACCTTCTACCTGCCCCGACCGAGTCAGGTGCCGGTGGTGCGTCGGGTGTACGGACCACTGACCGCCCAGGCGACCCTGCTGGCGTTGGCGGTGGTGGCGCTGCTCGTGATCCTGACCGCGGTGATCCTAAAGTTGGGCAATCTCGGGCATGGCCTCTACATCTTCCTGGGGTTCATGACCTACGCCCTCATCTGGACCTTCTTCATCCTGTTCCTGCGGATCTTCAATTGGTTTCACCGCAAGCCCAGGCTTGGGGAGTCCACCCCGCCGATCCACGTGATCATGTGCGCCTACAACGAGTCGCCGGGCATCCTCGACACCCTTTACTCGATAGACCGTGCCGCCGAGCGGTACCAGGGAGTCGTGTACGTCACCCTCGCGGACGACGGCTCCGAGGATGACACGGTGGCGATTTCAAAGCAGGCCATGGCCGACTTCAAGGCGGCCCGGGGAGAGATCATCGCCTGCGCCCACGGCGGCAAGTCGGCCGCTCTCAACGCCGCGCTGGCCCGGGTAAAGGGGCCGATCGCGGTCCGGATCGATGCCGATGTGGTGATCAGCGACAACGCCTTCGTCTGCCTCCCCAGATGGTTCGAGGACCCCTCGGTGGGAAACGTGGGTGGCTCGACCTTCCCCCGCATGGGCCGTTCCTGGATTCACCGGATGCGGCTCATCGAGTGCCTCTACGGGTACTTGTTCGTCAGGCCCGGGCTGATGGCGATCGACGCGCTGCCCTGTGTTCCCGGGACCTTCCAGGCGTTTCGCCCCGAGCCGGTGCGCGCCGTCGGGGGGATGGTGATCGGGATGAACGGCGAGGATGCCGACCTCACCATGCAGATAGGCAGGCTGGGCTACAAGGCCGTCCTGGACCGGGACATTGTCATTCACGAGGACGTGCCCACCGACCTTCACGGCTACCGCGAGCAGCGGCTGCGCTGGTACCGCTCCGGGGCGCACCTCTTCGCCCGCCACGGTCCCTTTCAGGGGCCGTCAGCGGGCCCCAGGGTCTGGCTGTCCACGGTCAGGGCCGCGGTCTTTCGCTTCATGATGATGGTCCGGCCCATCGTGTACCTGTACGCGCTGGTGTGGGCGATAGAGCAGCCCTCCAGCAGTCGCAACATCTGGTACGTGTTCGTCCTCTTCGGATCGGCGGTGACGCCGATGCTGGTCTGCACCGCCTACATGGCCGTGCGCCACGGCTACGCCCGCTACCTGCCCTGGTTTTTGCTCTGGTATCCGACCTATGTGCTTATCCGCAGGGCCGTGATGATCGAGAGCTTCCTGACCTTGCCCACGCGCCCGGTGGTGGTGCCGCGGTTCAACTGGAGTGCTCGGCGCGCGGTGGAGATGGGGCCAGATGCGGCGGCCTGAGATAGCACGCAGGAGACCTGTTGGTCGGGCCAGGGTGTCTGGCCCGGGTCCCTTCGCTCTCAACCGTAGGTTTGGTCTCCTGGCGATGGGCGTTGGGATAGCCATCGCCCTGGCAGCCGCAGGGTGCGGGAATGTGCGCCCGCGGTCGCATCCTCAGATCTCCCCCTCGACCAGCACCGGACCCCAAGCCTCCCCACCACCGAGCATGGCGGAGCAGCCCACCTGGTTGCTGACGGCGCAGGCCATTCGCGAGATGGAGGCCGTGGCTCCGGTGACGACCAGGCTGGGTTCGGCCACGGTCTTCGAACTGGTGGGTGCTTCGGGCAACCTCTACC
>JAJYWM010000417.1 GCA_021791455.1 bacterium
CGTGAGGGCCATGAGCGCCAGGTCGATCCCCTTGCTGGCGACCAGTGAGGCCAGGACTCCCACGGTGGCGCCCGCCGGTTGGGACCTGGATCGGGGCAGCAGGGGGTAGATCCCGTTGGGCACCACCCGAACACGGTCCTGCGAACACCCGACCGTCTCAGTCAGGAAGTTGAACACTGAGTTCGAGACGGCGATCTGTCGGCCTGCTCCCCGGCCGATCTGCCGTAGCTCACGACGGTGGGCCCGGATTCGCCAGGCGCTGGAGGTGAACCAGTCATCCAGATGGTGGGTGTGCACCCAGGGAGTTCCGCTCTGTGCCCTGCGGACCACGCTGCCTGCCCGCAGGGCATGGCTGTGAATCAGGTCCGCCCGGTAGCGGTGCGCCAGGTGGCGCAGCCTGATTGGGGCCAGGGCAAGCTGGCTGGCCCCGGTGGCGAGCCCGAGGCTCAAGATCCCCACATCCGAGCAACGGTCGCGGAGCTCCCCGTCAGGGCAGGCGACGGCCGTCTCCCAGCCGGCCGCGACCAGCTCGCGGGCCAGGGTCAGGACGTGCTCCGGGCCGCCGGTTCTGGAGCTGTCCGCGATGACCAGGAGGACGCGCGGCTGATGGTGCACCAGGGCATTGTTCCACCTCCGGCCAAGCCCACCAGATACCATCGATCGGGTATTGAACACTTTGCAGCCGGACCCAGAGCTGATTCTGGTCGCCGTGGCCTGGCCCTACGCCAGCGGACCTCGGCACATCGGACACGTTGCCGGCTTCGGGGTGCCATCGGATGTCTTCGCGCGATACCATCGCCTGCGCGGTTCCCGGGTGCTCATGGTGAGCGGTACCGATGAGCACGGAACCCCGATCCTGGTCGCGGCCGACCGGGAGGGAGTCAGCCCTGCGGCGATCGCTGACCGCTACAACCTGGTGATCGCCAAGGACCTGAGCGACCTTGGGCTGAGCTACGACCTCTTCACCCGGACGACGACCAAGAATCACGAGCGCGTGGTGAGGGATGTATTTCGCACCCTCTATGAGAAGGGCTACCTCCTGCGCCGGTCCCAGATGGGTGCCTTCTCGGCGGCGACGGGCCGCACCCTGCCGGATCGCTACATCGAGGGGACCTGCCCCCATTGCGGCTACGGGGCGGCCAGGGGCGACCAGTGCGACAACTGCGGGCGCATGCTGGATCCCCAGGACCTGATTGACCCGAGGTCGAGGATCGATGGTGAGCCCCCCGTCTTCCGGGAGTCGGAACATCTCTTCCTGGACCTGCCTGCCTTCGCCGAGCAGCTGGCCAGCTGGCTCAGGAGCAAGGTCGACTGGCGTAGCAACGTGCTGGCATTCTCCGCCAATCTTCTCGGGGAGCTGCGTCCCAGAGCCGTAACCCGCGACATCGACTGGGGAATCAGGGTTCCCGTCGAAGGGTTCGAGGAACGCCCCGACAAGCGGATCTACGTGTGGTTCGATGCCGTGGTGGGCTACCTGTCGGCCAGCATCGAATGGGCGGAGCTGCAGGGAGAACCGGACCTCTGGAGGGCCTGGTGGCAGGATCCCAGGGCTCGCCACTTCTACTTCATGGGCAAGGACAACATCGTCTTTCACTCGGTGATCTGGCCCAGCATGCTGCTGGGATACGCAGGCGGTGGGGCCGTTGGAGGCGGCGACTCGGCTCCGCCCCTGGTGCTGCCGGAGAACGTGGTGAGCAGTGAATTCCTGACCCAGGAGGGACAGAAGTTCTCCAGCAGCCGAGGCGTGGTCATAGAGGTGAGGGACTTCCTCTCCAGGTACGATCCCGATCCCCTGCGCTACTACCTGACCGCGGCGGGGCCCGAGAGCCAGGACACCGACTTCACATGGGCAGAGTTCATAAGGCGCAACAATGACGAGCTGGTGGCCACCTGGGGCAACCTGGTGCAGCGCACCTTGACCCTGGCCGCTCGCCACTTCGGATCAGTGCCGGGCGAGGGGACCTTGCAGCCCGCGGATCTGAAGCTCTTGGAGGCGGTTGACTCCGGTTTTGCAACCGTCGGCGACCTCCTCGGCGCGACCCACTTCAAGGCGGCCCTCGCCGAGACCATGGCGCTCGCGGCCAGGGTCAACCAGTACCTGGGTGAGAACGAACCCTGGCGCCTTGTCAAGTCGGACCGGGAGAGGGCCGCTACGGTGCTGTTCACGGCCCTCCAGTGCGTGGCCGATCTGCACATCATGTTCTCACCATTTCTGCCGTTTTCATCTCAGCGCCTGCACCGGATGTTGGGCGAGCCAGGGCAGCTATCGCCCATGCCAGAGCAGGTCCCGGGCGCGGCCGAGGACCCCCACACCGTGCTGACCACCAGGACCTCTGGTCTGGATGCGGGATGGCACCCGATACGCATCCCCTCCGGTCGAACGCTGGAGCCTCCTGAGGTCCTGTTCCGCAAACTCGACCCCGGGCTGGCGGACGAGGAGATTGCCAGAATGGCCGACGCCAGGCACGATCCGGACCCCGCCTAGCCGGTCGACTGGGTGTTTCAACCAGCGCCTGGCGGGGCGCAGCTTACCGGTGCCGACGGGATGGCGCCCGAGGTGAAGCCGCAGTGAACCTGAGCAGCGTTACCATCCCGCTGGCCGTGGCAGCCGGGGCGGCATCATTCCTCTCCCCATGCGTGCTCCCACTGGTTCCCGCCTACCTGGCCTTTCTGTCCTGCGAGGTGGCTCAGCCTGGTTCGGGGGCGGCGGCGCCGAGGGACACCGCCGCGACCCGCTGGCGGGTGCTGCGCGGGGCACTGGGCTTCGTGGTCGGGCTGGGCCTCTTCTGCATAGCCTTCTTCTACGCCCTCGACAGGGTGCTCGAACCGTGGAAGTCCGTGGTCACCCCGGTCCTCGGCATCCTGGTCGTCATCCTCGGTCTGGTGCTGATGGGGGTGCTTCGGGTGGGCTTCCTCGCCCGGGACCTGCGTCACCTGCCCAGCGGACCCCGCCGGGGAGGGTTCGGTTCGGGCTTCCTGCTCGGGGTCGGACTCGCCGCGGGTTGGTCTCCATGCATCGGACCGGTGTTGGGGGCCGTCCTCACGTCGGGCATCAGCCAGGGCACAACGGTGCGCGGCGTGTATCTCATGGTGGCCTACTGCCTGGGCCTGGGACTCCCGTTCCTTCTCGCCGCAACCCTGCTTGACCGATCCCGGCCCCTGTTGGGAACGCTGGCCCGCCACCAACGGGCCATATCCTTGGCCGGTGGGGCGGTCGTGGTCCTGATGGGAATGCTGGTGACGGTGAATCACTTCACGATCTTTAACGAATGGCTGTCCGCCCACCTGCCCGGCTTCTTTCAGGATCCCTTTGACCTATGAACCGGTGTGAGCTCGACCGAGCGGTCGGGCCGGCTCGTCGTTCGGGAACGCCCCGATGCCGTTGAGCGCGCCCCGCCGCATGGTGGACGTCTATGCGATCTTGGGCGCTGTCCCCAGCGACAGCTGGCAAGAGTTGCGGCGCCGCTACCGGTCGCGGGCCAGGGAACTCCACCCCGACGTCCAGGTACATCGCCAAGGGCCCCAACGCCTGAACCCAGAGCGAGCCACCCGACTCTTCGCCCAACTGCAGGCGGCTTGGGCGCTGGTCGCCACCCCGGAGCTCCGAGCCCGGTACGACATGACCCTGGTATCAGACCCCGCCCCTCTTCGGCGGGCGACTGCGAGAAGGCCCCCCACGGTCCCCAGCTGGTCCTCGGGCCCCGCGGCGGCGGTGCTCTTGAGAGCGGGCCCAGGCGACCTCCACATCGCGGTTCCCGGCGGTCCATGGGACCTCTCGCTGTCCGCATACGCGGAGCTGGTCGCCGCCGGCGCGGCCCCGGGCCTTCTCATCGGGGATGTCCCACCCCACCGGGAAGTGCGGGAGGCCCTGAGAGGGCTTGCCTTCGTGGAGCGCCATCGGCTCAACACCATGGTCGGGCTGGTGGATCCCCTGGAGGAGCGAGCCGATGCCGCCGAGGGAGTGGAGGACGACGGCCGGTGGAAGCTGGGCCAGCTGGAGAGGGCCCTGGCACACTGGTCCCGGTCGCTTCCGGCCAGGAGGAGGGAACTTCCCTATCCCGATGCCCTCCTCCTGATGGGACGGTTGTCGCTCCTTGGATACCAGCTGAACCTGCCCCACCCCGCCGGTCTCTTCACCTGCCTGGAGGCTCGTCCCGCCACAAGGCAAGCGGCTCTCGACCGGCGCGCCGACGCGCTCGTGGCTCTGCGCCTGCCCGCGCCAACCCTGCTGCTGGCGGCCCTGTGGGCCGACGACCCGGACCTGCTGGCGGCGCTCGGCGAATCTGGTAGCGAGGAGGGCTGGATCCCCGGAGCGGGCCCCGGGCTGGCCCCGCTCCCGATCCGGTCTCTGGCCGGCAGGCGGGCCAGGTCGGATCATCACGAACCCCTCTGGGGCTCGGTGCTGGACAAGCCACAAGCGCTGCCCGAGACCCTGGCCGGCCTGCGTCACTTCCAGCGGGCCTGGGAATGGCTGATCCGAGGAGACCTGCCTCAGGAGCTCCCCTGGGGCGAACCGCTGTCCCTGAGCGGCCGAGACCATTCCCTCAGCGACGCCGCCGCACGCCTGACCTCCCACCTGGTGGGGAAGGCCTTCGCAGAGCTCCCGGACTCGGCGCACCTGGTGTCTCTGCAGGGGGTGACTGTGCGCATCCGGGTCCCCGCGGAGGCTCGCGGGGAAGCTACCTTCCGCCTCCGCCGCTTGATCGGCGATGAGGTTGAGCGCCTGGTCGGCCGGCGGATTGAGCCCTCTGTCCTGGCGTCGGCTGACAAGCCTGGCCATACCAAAGCGACCTAGCTTCACCAATTCATGGCCCGGGCACAGGGGTTCCCGCACCTGGCACCGTCGGGCGGGCGGTGCCATTGCGAAGCCGCCGGTTGAAACTGAGCCTGGCCCTAACACTTAGATTTGACATAACGTTTCCATCAAAGCTAAGCTTCAGACAGAGACCGGGCGTTCCGGACCGACGACCAGGGAGATATAGCGATGGATGTCATGCAGCCGACCATCCACCTGTCCCAGCGAGCCCGGCTGGCGATAGTCGGAGCGGTGATGCTGGGACTGTTCCTAAGTGCCCTGGACCAGACCGTCGTGGGCACGGCCCTGCCCACCATCGTGACCGACCTCGGTGGCAACAGCCTTTATGTGTGGGTGGTCACGTCCTACCTGCTCACCAGCACTGTCACCATCCCGATCTATGGCAAGCTGTCCGACATCTTCGGCCGCAAGATCATGCTGATCATCGGGATTTCTTTGTTCCTGATCGGGTCGGCTCTGTCGGGCCTGTCACAGAACATGGCCGAGCTCATCCTCTTCCGCGGTCTCCAGGGACTCGGGGCCGGTGCGCTCTTCCCAATCGCTCTGGCCGTCGTCGGCGACCTCTTCACCCCCCGCGAGCGGGGCAAGTACCAGGGGTTCTTCGGAGCCGTGTTCGGCCTGGCCTTTTTGGTGGGCCCCTTTCTGGGCGGCTTCATCACCGACAACATCAGCTGGCACTGGGTGTTCTACGTCAACCTCCCAATCGGGATAGTCGCCCTGGCCGTCATCTCGTCGATTCTGCCCAACCATCGCAGCGAGGGTCCGCGGCCGGCCATCGACTATCTGGGCACCCTGGTCTTCACAGCGGCGGTGATCCCGCTCCTCATAGGCCTCACCGAGAAGGGGCTCACCACCAGCTCGGGGCAGACCATCGGGTGGCTGGACTGGCGAGTGGGCGGCCTGCTGGCCCTGGCGGCGGTGCTCGGGGTGGTCTTCGTCTTCATCGAGAGCCGGGTCGCCGAGCCCATCGTGCCCCTCGGGCTGTTCCGGGTGCGCACCTACGCGGCCTCCCAGGTCGCCATGTTCCTCATCTCATTCGCCTTTTACATAGGGGTGATCTTCCTGCCCCGCTACTACCAGGCGGTGCGCGACATCAGCGCCACCGCGTCGGGGTACATGCTCTGGCCCCTGCTGGTCGGACTCATGGGCACCAGCGTCGTGGCCGGTCTCGTCATCAGCCGCACCGGCAAGTACAAGCTGCTGCTGGTCGGGGCGATGGTGCTCGCCACGATCGGGATGGTGCTCATGACCCAGCTCACGGCCACGGTCGGTGACTGGGCGCTGTGGGGTTGGATGCTGGTCGTGGGCGTCGGGATCGGACCCTCCATGTCCGCTTTCACCGTGGTCGTGCAGAATGCGGTGCCCCAACGCGACATCGGGGTAGCCACCAGCAACCTGACCTTCTTCCGCCAGGTCGGAGGTTCCATCGGTCTGGCGGTCGCGGGCACCTATCTGGCCTCAACCTTCACCAGCCAGCTGCCCAAGAACCTGGTCCATGCAGGGGTCCCGAGGGCGCTCATCAGCCACTTCAACGCGGGCGGTGAGTCCAGCCTCACCGGGGTCGGCAACCTCGCCACCCAGCTGACCCATGTCCTGCCGGCGCCCCTCCATCAGTTCATCCCGGCAATAGTGGTCGCGATTCATCAGAGCCTCGCCGAGGCAATCGGGGGGAGCTTCTGGTTGGGGGCGGTGGCCGCGGCCATCGCGATCGTGGCGACCATGTTCATGCGCGAGGTGCCGCTGCGGACCACCCTGGCGAGCGGTCCCGCCACCCGCCAGGAGGTGGAGCAACGGCCCGAGGGGCGAGAGTTGGCGGAGGTGCCGTGACCATCGGGCCCGCCGGTCGGGGACCTGGCCCAGCCGCGAGGGGCGATGATGACTCCCTGCTGGCGCTGTCGCTTGCAGCTCTGGGAAGGGTCTTGGCGCAACACTGGCGCCAGGGCCCGGGCAGTTGCTTCGCGCGTAAGGACCTCTCCTTCGGGCAGATGCACGTGCTCATGCTGCTGCACGAGCGGGGAGCGCTGACGGTCGGCCAGCTGGCGGAGACGCTCGGTGTCAGCATGCCCTCTGTCAGCTCCCAGCTGGACCGGCTTGAGGAACACCAGCTGGTGGAACGGCGCCGCGACGAGTCGGACCGCCGCCTGGTGCACATAGTCCTGACCGACGCGGGCGCCAGAGACGCGGAGGCTGCCGCGGGCTTCCGCCGGGAGTTGGCTGAGCAGTTGCTCGCCGGCTTCGACCAAGATGAGCTGCGCGCCCTGCTGACGGTCCTGGCCGCGGTGGAGCGCTGCATCGGGGCAGATACCCAGCAGAGCTCCTGAATCAGGAGTACCCGATCGCGTCCCCTCCCTGGCGCTTGATCGAGTACATGGCAGCGTCGGCCGCCCCCAGAAGCTGGCTCATGGTGCGGCCATCGTCGGGGTATCGGGAGAGCCCGGCGGAAGCGCTCACCCTGGTCAGGGCGCACCCCTCGGGGAGCGGGATCTCGGCCAACCTCTTGCGGAGCTCCCGCCACACCCGAGCGGCACCCTCTGCACCCGTCTCGTGCAGGAGGATCACGAACTCCTCGCCCCCGTAGCGCACCGCCGCGTCCTCAGCCCTGACCACCTCGTGGATCGCCGCTCCCACCTCCCGCAGGACGGCGTCGCCGGCCCCGTGGCCGCAGCTGTCATTGACCAGCTTGAACTTGTCCAGGTCCAGCATCATGAGGTCAAGCGAGCGCTTCTGGCGCTCGGCCATCGCCAGCTCACGGCGGCCGGAGTCTCTGAGCCACCTGGTGTTGAGCAGCCCGGTCAAGGGGTCGGTGATGGCGTGCTGCACCTGTTCCGAGTAGAGCCTGGCGTTCTGCCACGCGGCCGCGGTCATGTGTCCCACCAGCCCCGCCGTGGTGAGCTCCCAGGGCGAGAAGGCGCCGGTGCGGAACCGCACCAGGTTCAGCATCCCCAGACGGTGATCCCCGGCCACCAGTGGCACCAGCAGCATGGACTCGTCATCGGACTTGGTCCCAGGCAGGTGACCGGCGGCGGGATGGGCGTCAGCGTCGTTCACCAGCTGGGGGGTTCCGAGGTCGAAGGCCCAACCGGTGATCCCGGTCCCGATGGCAAACGTGTGCCCCATGACCCCAGTCACATAGCTGGGCTCCAACTCCGATCTCGCCAGCAGGGGGCGGAATCGGAGAGAGTCCCAGTCGGCCTGATAAATCGCGAGACCGTCGTAGGCGACGATGCGGGCCAGATGGTCAGC
>JAJYWM010000147.1 GCA_021791455.1 bacterium
GACGGGGACGGTCGAGCTCCTCTAACCTGATCCTGCTCGGTGGGGCGTCGCCAAGTGGTAAGGCAGGGGACTTTGGATCCCCCATTCGAAGGTTCGAATCCTTCCGCCCCAGCCCGCTGGATCTCGGCAAGAGGGTCACTCCGCCGATACTTGGAGCAGTTGACATCTTCGCTGACATCTTCGGGCACTCCGTCAGATAGGAACCGGGTGGGCACGGGCGGGACTGGACCGCCGACCCTGGATTTCCCAGATGCGCCCGGGGGTACCGCCGACGTTCGCCAGCATCCGCCTGAAACTCACGAGTGGCCGTCATCGACTGCCTCTGACTGGGCCCGCTCGCCGACGTTGTGGTCAAAACTGTGGTCAGGGCCCCGCTCCGCGTCCGGATGGTCCTCCACCGGCCAACGACAGTTAGGGCTGAACCGCAGGAGTGCGTCAAAGTCGCCTCCGCGAGTTCGGCGCCTTGTGGCTGAACCTGGCGGCTTGAGGCTGTCGAATGCACGGGTGGACTCGGCCGGCGACTGGTGCGCGCCATTTTCCGGACTTTGCCATGGATGCGCGAGAGCGGCGCAGGGGCGCCGTGTCGTTGACTATCCTCGATAGGTAGAGATACACTATATCGACTATCAGACTAAACTCAGACGATAAGGCGACCTTGACTGACACCCGGAAGGCGGGGCGACCCAACACGGTGAGCTTGCCGGTCAGTGGGCTGGGCAATTTCACCGAGCAGGCCCTCTTGGTCTTGGCCAGCCTTGCCGCTGGACCCAAGCACGGTTACGCGATCGCGAGAGACGTGAGAGCTCTGACTGGCGTCATCCTTAGGCCCGGCACTCTCTACGTAGTCATCGCCCGGTTGGAGAGACAGGGGTGGGTACGCAGGCTCCCGGCGGACGGAAGACGGCAACCATATGCACTCACCAAGGCTGGAGCGGAGGCGCTACAGGCTGAGTCCTCCCAGCTTCAGACCTTTGCGGAGACATTAGCGCGGAGGGCCGCTCTGGCATGAACCGACATTGGGCGGCCATCTTCCCGAAGCACTGGCGTGAGCAGTACGAGGAGGACATGGCAGTCAACCTGGCCCATACCCGCCTCGGACCGCGGGCGGTCCTTGACGTGGCGAGAGGTGCCATCGTCGCTTGGTCGCACCCAAGGGCCGAGCCATCTCACATGGATGGGCCCGGGGGCGAACTTGCCCCTATCGACCGGTCGGTCCAGGATGGCCAACCGGCTGTTCGCCTGCTCGGCAGCAGCCGCTACTATCGCACAGCGAGCGGTGATGTAGGGGCGGTGGTCGACGCAACAATGGCCATCCGTCGCGGCGAGTCGGTCGCTTTGATGGGACCGTCGGGTTCAGGCAAGACCACGTTGCTGAACCTGATCGCGGGTCTGGACAGAGCCTCGGCAGGCACAGTTCGGGTCTTGGGCCGGTCGCTGGGCGAACTCTCCGAAGCTGAGCTCACGGCGTTCCGCGCTGACAACCTGGGGCTGATCTTTCAGCAACCACACCTCCTTGCCGGACTTTCCGCATTGGACAACGTCATCGTCGCCCGACTTCCCTGGGAACCGCGGTCGGTGCTGGAACCCCGAGCCCGCGACCTGCTCGAGGGTCTAGGCCTGGGCGGTCGGCTGAACTTTCCGCCGGGGCGTCTCTCAGGCGGCGAGGTGCAACGAGTCGGCATAGCCAGGGCTCTCCTCGTCAACCCGTCACTCCTGGTGGCCGATGAGCCCACCGGCAGCCTCGACGCCACCGCCACCCAAGAGGTCCTCGAGATTCTCCGACGGCTGAAGGAGAACCTGGGATTGACGCTGGTGGTGGCTACCCATGATCAAGAGGTAGCCGAGGCCATGGACCGGGTCGTCCGCATCGCTGGTGGCAGGCTGCTAGCGGCCTAATGAGCTCCACGGTTGCGGTAGGGACGCCGACAGGGACCAGGCGATGTGGCGGTTAGCCTCCCACGAACTGCGAGGCCACTGGCGGCTTACCGTCCTTGTTTCCTTCGGCTTGATCTTGGCCTCCTTGGCCTATGTCGCCCTCTTGGGCACCGCGTCGGGAACCACGGCGGTGCTCACCGGAGATATCGGTAAGGCTTGGAACACGCCCTATGACCTCTTGGTGAGGCCCGCTGGGGATGTCACCAAACTCGAGCGGACCCAAGGATTGGTGAGCCCTAACTTCATCAGCAGCATCAACGGGGGGATCACCGAAGCGCAGTGGCACGCGATCGAGCATGTCCCCGGCGTCTCGGTCGCTGCCCCCATCGCGATCGTCGGGTACACCACCTTGCAATACACCTTCTCTGTGCCCAAGCTGCCAGCCATTGTGGGATCAGCGCCGCTGACGGTCCTTCGTCTCGAGGGGGAAGCGACTGCCGAAGGTGGGCGAGCACACTATCCTCTTACGCCGCAGTACTTCATCATCGCCCCGCACGGGGTACTGACGTGTGGGGGTGGTCTAACCTGTCAACTTTCCTATGATGGCAAGTCGATCCAATGCGGTGGTAGTGCCGTGGTGGGTTGTGAAGCTGGCACTGTGATCTGCCACACCTGTTTCGGGCTCCCAGCGACGTTCACTCCGTCGTCGTATCTGGTGATCCCGATTCCCGTGCTGGTAGCCGGAATCGATCCCCGTGCGGAGGTCCAGCTCTCTGGCCTGCGGCATTCGATGAGCTCGGGCAAGTACCTGCCCAACAACGAAGCTACGATCCTTGCGACTTCCAGCAACGGAGTACCCACGCCGACCGCACGGATTCCAGTGATCGCCAGTACCAAGTCGTACATCTCTGAAAGCCTCGCGCTGGCTGCGTCTGTGGCCGAATCCCCTGGCGCAGTGATGGCCGGGACGAGCCCCAGCTCTTTGCAGTCATGGTCGAAGGTCTACCAAACTTCGACCTCTGTACAAGCCCTCTATTCGACGCTGACGTCCAAGACCCTGGCGTCTAAGCGTAAACTGCTGGTGACCGACCTACCAAACGTCGTCGTGCCGGGGTCAGTCCAGTACACGACAGCGGGATCGGATCGATTCGTCCCACAAGTGGTTCCCACTGACCCGAGCGTGTTGGACAATCCGAACTGCCTTGGCTGCAGTCAACAAGACATTCCGCCAGACGCTCGCGACACCTGGTTTCGCCACCTTCAGGTGTCGTCGAGGATCGCTAGCGATAGTGTCTTTGCGTTCTTTATACAGGGAACTTTCAATCCTAGCCTTATCCCCGGGTTCAACCGGTTCGCAGGAGGCGACCTCAGCGCCTTCGTGCCACCGGAGGCCAAACTGTCCGATGGTAAGGACCTCCTGCCGACGCGCAACCCCGCTGGGATCATCACGAGCCCTCCGCTCATGCTTACGACGCTGGCTGGTGCTCAGTACTTCGCCGACGCTTTCACCCGGGGACAGGGCAGCGCCTTCATAAGCGCCATCCAGGTCAAGGTCTCGGGCACCTCTATGCCATCGGATGCCTCGCAGGCCCGCTTGGAGAAGGTGGCCGCCGCGATCAGCGAGCGCACCGGCTTGGACGTGAGCCTGGTCAAGGGCTCATCGGCTCTCCCAGTGACCATCAGCGTACCCAAAGGTAAGTTCGGCGAGCCGCCGATGACGGTCACCGAGTATTGGGGAAAAGAGGGTGCTGCCATCACCTTCCTCCGGGGGCTGAAGGTCGAGTCACTGGTCATGTTCCTGCTGACTCTGGGAGTAGTGCTGGCGCTGCTCGGGGTGGTCGGCCAGCTGGGTGTGCGGCGACGAAGCCAGGAGTTCGGGATGCTCCGGGCGATTGGCTGGCCGCTGTGGCAAGTGGTTCGTCTGGTGCTGACGGAGATGGCGTTGCTCGGGGCGGGGATCGGGCTGGTGGCGGCGGTTGTCGCAGTGGGTTTGAGCCGCATCCTCGACCCCGCCATCCCGATCGGACCTCTCCTGCTGGTGATCCCGCTCGTGCTCACGATGGCGGTGGCTGCCCCGCTGCCGGCTCTTCTGGGCTCGTCGAAGTCCTCGGCGTCGTCAGCGCTCCGGGCGAGAAGCGCGCTGGGCCGAGTTCGCGTCGGTTCGGTGCGGTCCCTGGCGTTGCGCGAGCTTCTGGGCCCCTGGCGGGTGGAGTCCATGTTCTGCTCGGTCTCAAGCGCGATAGGGTCGGGCCTAGTGGGAGGGGTGGTCCTGGTGGTTGGCGGGTTCGCGGGTCAGTTGGGGCCGACCACACTCGGCCATTACCTGGGGGCCCAGGTCGGACCGCTGGATGTGGTGCTGGTCTCGATCGCGGCGGTCGCGGGAGCGGCAGCGGCGGCGACTCTGCTGACTCTCGCCTATCTGGAGCGTCAGGTGGAGTTCTCAACGCTGCGGGCGATCGGGTGGCCGAGAGGCTCGGTCGCAGCAGTGATCGCCATTCAGGCGCTCGTGCTGGGACTGGGCGGAGGGTTGGCTGCCGCGGGGGCGGTCGCGGTTGGTGGCGTCGCGATTGGCGCGCCCTTGGCGGTTACCGTCGTCGCGCCAATGCTGAGCGTTCTGGTCGCTCTGGTGACCACGGCGGTGGCCATGACGGGAACTCTGTCCCTGGCATATCGGCTCGGACCTGCAGATGCACTGCGCGCAGCGTAGGCGTCTTCCCCGTGTGACGTGTATCGGCTCTGGGGATTGCCTGTTCGGCCAGCTGCTGTCCGGGCGGACCCTGCGCGCTCCCGTGGGCGGCCGTGGCGGCCCAGTACCGAGGACCAAGGGGCCTACCGATCTCGTTCCGTGCGAGCCAGCTAATTCGGCCCGTGTACGGCAGCTCTAGGTGCGGAACGTCGGTGGGAAGTCCTGAATACGCACTGGTCGTCAGGCAGCGTCAACCTCACCGATCCGGTCGCCATCTGGCGCTGCGCTCGGTTGTCAGTTACCCCCACTGTCTCCGTCGGGATTCCGCACTGATCCTGCAGTGCTTCCGCACGGTGGCAATTCTGGTCCGCACCAGGTAGACTGTAGCGGTGGTGAGACCAACCCTGGACCGTGAGAGCCCGGTGCCGCTGTACCAGCAGCTGGCCGACGTCCTGCGCCGGGACATCGAGGAGGGGAGGCTGCCCGCGGGGGTGGCGTTCCCGTCCGAGCGCAAACTGATGGCCCGCTACCAGGTGACCAGGACGACGGTTAGGAGCGCCATCGGGGTCCTGAAGCAGGAGGGGTTGGTGGTGGCCGAGCATGGAGCAGGCAGCTTCGTGCGGGATCCCAAGGCGGACCGGCAGCGGGTGGACGCGACCAAGGTGGGGATGATGCGCCCCGCTGCGCCCAGGCAGGAGCCCGAGGCAGGCGCCCCCGCTCGGTCCTTCCGGCTCTCGGCGATCCTGGAGAGCGCGGAGCGGCGGATGAAGACGACTCCTTGGATTTCGGCGCTGCTCCAGGTTGAGGATGGAACTGAGGTGCTCGTGCAGGAGGCGACAGGACTCGACTCCCAGGGAACTCCATCTCTGTGCCGAGCGTGGCTCCATCCCAGGGTGGAGAAGGAGATGGGGCTGACCCAGGAGGACCTGGACGGCTACTGGCTCCCGGATGTGCTAGCCATCAAGGGGGTGCCGGCCGCGGAGGGGGAGGACGTGGTGGAGGCCTCCATGCCGACACCGAACATCAAGCAGGTGCTCGCCATCCCGGACGGAGTGCCGGTGCTGCAGCTGTACCGGGTGATGAAGCAGGACGATCTGGTGGTGGCGGTGATCGAGACGCACCTGCCGGCGGACCTGACCACGCTGGTGTTCCCCCGGATCCCGCTCCACTTCTAGTCCGCAGCCTCAACTGGGGCGGCGACCGAGCCCCCTGAGCTCCGGCTTCCGTAGCTGTAAGGGCCAGCTCCCCTCCCTGGTCTCCTCGAGCCGCGATTTCGCACATCCCCTTGACAAGCCGAGTGGTAGTGCTAGCATGGACCGTACCACATGGCACGTTGCAGTGCCAGGACACAGGAGGTGCGGCATGGCTGACCACAGCCGACTACACGAAGGCGGAAGAGAGGGGAGGGACCGGGTCAGGCGGCACGGCGGGGATTGCCATCTCTCCGTCTGGGCGGTGCTCCCCGAGCTGCTGGAGGAGGAGCGGGAGCGCCGGCTGAACCAGAAGCTCGAGCAGGTTGCCGAGCTGGAGGATGAGCGATGAACCACGTGGAGCTCATCGGGGTGGTGGCATCTCAGGTCAAGCTGGAGGAGTTCCCGTCTTCGGCGCATGGGCCTCAGACCAAGGCGAGTTTCCTCTGCGCGGTGAGAAGGCGGACCAAGGACCAGGCTCCCGATTGGATCCGGGTTGAGACCTGGGGGGTCCAGGCCAGGAACCTGGTCCGCTTCAACGGCAAGGGGTCTCGGGTGGCCGTCACCGGACGGCTCCGGGGCACCTTCTACAACCCCGACGGCAAAGAGAGGGGTGGGCAGCTGCGGCTGACGGTGGTTGCGGAGTCCATCACCTACCTCTCGGCTCCCAAGGCCCAGGAGGTTGAGGAGCCCAGAGCCAAGGAAAGATGACCGGGCTGGTGGCAGCCGTCCTCACCACGGTGGTGGGGGCGGCTCTGCTCCTCTTCACCGGTATTGCCGTGCTTCTCATAGTGAGGAGCCTGCTCAGATGGAGGAGCGGAGGGGCCCGCCTGGGCTGCCTCCTCCTCATCGTCTTGTTCATCCTCTGGCTGGTCACGGGCCTTGCTTCGGGCACCGGCCAACCCTTCGGGGCGGTGGCACCAACCCCAACTCCGGCGCAGGTGGCCGAGTGATGGGGGCTCGCTACACGACCGAGCGAAGGGAGTGGTGGGACCCGGTTCGGATCCTGCTCTCGGTCGTGCGTCAGCCGGCGCTCTGGGCGTTCCTGGGGACCCCATACGTCACTGGTGCTCTGGGCTGGCCGCCGGTGCCGGCCGACATCGCGACCCTGGCGGTCACGGTCATCGTCGCGGCTCTCGCCCTGCACCGGCGCCACTGGTCGGTTGCGGCCAGGCTGCAGCGAGCCATGGCGGAGTCCGGGTTGGTGGGCCGGGACGGCAGGGGCAGGCTCGTCCTGCCCCGGGCCAGATTCCGAGGCGAGTGGGTCGGTCGCAACGTCACCCTGCGCTGGAGGATGCCTTCGGGTGTGACCCTGACCGACGTCCTGGTCCGGCAGGCTTCGCTCGAGGCAAGGTGCGACTGCGCGCTGCAGTGCTGGGAGGAGCCGGGCTCCCTGGTGACCGAGGTGCTCCGGCACCGGATCCCAGACGAGGTCCAATACCGCACCTTCTACTCCGGGCCCCGTCCTCACGGCCGCTGCCTAATCGGGCTGGGCCGGGGCAGGCGGGGTGCTCTCTTCGTTGACCTGGACTCGTGCCCTCATCTGTTGGTGGGCGGGATGACCGGAGGGGGCAAGAGCGTCTTCCTGCGCCAGGCATTGACCTTCCTCTGCTGCGAACACCCACCTGAGCGGCTCCAGCTTGCCCTCATCGACCTCAAGGGCGGAGTCGAGCTCGCCCACTTCAGCTACCTGCCCCACTCCCTCTACCCAGTGGCGGACACGGTGGCGGCAGCCGCGGAGACGCTGAGCCTGGTCCGGGAGGAGTTGGACCGGCGGCTCACCGTGGTGAGGCACGCCGTGGAGGCGGGAGGCTCAGCTGCTCCAGCCAGTTGGCCGCGGATCCTGGTCGTGGTGGACGAGGTGGCCGAACTGACCGTCCGCGACCTCGGCGACGACCGGGCCGCCCGTGCCGCCCAACAGGCGGCCACGGGGCGGCTCTGTGAGATCGCCAGGCTCGGGAGGTCGGTGGATATCCACCTCGTCTGCTGCACCCAGCGCCCGGATGCCGAGGCGGTGCCCGGGCAGCTGAAGGCCAATCTCGACGGCACGGTCGCCTTCCGGGTCCGAGCCGCCGTCAACAGCTTCATCCTGCTCGACAGCGACAGGGCTTCCCTGCTGCCGCCGCACCCGGGACGGGCGGTCTTCGCCCACGAGACCGTGGAGGAGTTCCAGGCGGTCGATTGCTCGCTGGAGGAGAGCCGCCAGCTGCTGCTGGCGAGGTGGGGTTCGAGGAGCGCCTCACCCACCACTGGCCCTGTCACACAGTGGTGG
>JAJYWM010000369.1 GCA_021791455.1 bacterium
TGGCCTTCAGCTGCCCCGGCACCGCCTCGGCGTCCGGTCTCTGGTTGCAGCAGACGAGGTGGATGTCCACCGACCTCCCGAGCCTGGCGATCTCACAGAGCCGCCCGGTGGCCGCCTGTTGGGCGGCACGGGCGGCCCCGTCGTCGCCGAGGTCGCGGACCGTCAGTTCGGCCACCTCGTCCACGACGACCAGGGTCCCGGGGCAGCAGGCAGGGGCAGCTGAGTCACCAGCGTCCACCGAGCGCCGGACCAGAGAGAGCCGCCGGTCAAGCCGCTACCGGACAGCTGTCAGTGCATTCTTCTCCGCCTAGGGCATGCGCACGCGCCTCGGCTTGCCGTCCAGCCCTGGCCTCCTGGGAACTCCACCCGCGCGGGGCGCATTCCGTCAGCGGTCGTGACCACCTGAGAGACCTCACAGGGCGAGTGAATCGCCACCTCCCCATCGCGCTGCCTTGCCGGCAGCCGCTGAAGGTGCCATTCTGCTGGCGTGAAGATGCCGTCGAGTGGCGAGCGCAGGCTTCCAGGCCCCCGAGCCGGCGCGGCGGTGGCCCATCACGCCGGTCTTGACCAGCTCATCCTCTTCGGAGGAGCCGACCATCGTTCCTTGGGCGATAGCTGGGTCTGGCAGTCGGGTAGTTGGCGCCCGGTGGTCGCCGGCCAGGCACCCTTGACCCGCCACGATCCGAGCATCGCGTATGACCCAGATGCCGGTGAACTGGTGCTGTTCGGAGGGGTGCAAGCGACCCGCGAGGCCGGAGCCCCGCTTGTTCCGCTTGAGGACACGTGGGTGTGGAACGGTGGGAAGTGGGAGGCGTGCCCGGAGCACACCGCGCCTGTGTGCGGCATCCATAGCCTGATGGCCTTCGACCCGACTCGTCACCAGATGCTCCTGGTGACGCAACCACGCCCTCGGTCGACGGGAGCGCTGCGGTCCAAAGGTGCTGTGGGTCCGCCCCGAGTCCAAACGTGGCTACGCGCTAGTGGCAAATGGCGCCTCCAGGAATGTGCGTCGTCGCCCGTCGCCGACGGGGGAGTGCATGCGGACGGCGTTCCCGCCGACCCGTTCCCGTGGCCGATCTACCACCCGAGCCCGTTCGACGCGGGAGCTGGTATGGCGTTCGATCCGATCACCCGCCAGGTGATCCTGTATCAGCGATGCCGGTATCGGGTACCGGGCAGCCCGGATGGGCCCTTCCTCACCTGGGGGTGGGATGGGGAGACGTGGAAGCTTCTACTTGCCGAGGCCCACCGGATCGACGCAGCGAGGATCAACAACGATGCCTTTGATGACTCTCCCCGACCCCTGCTGGCCACAGAAGCCGGGGGAACGGGGGTGCTCCAGCTGGATGGATTTGGGAGGACATGGCACTGGGATGGCCGGGCGTGGTCGCGGCGGGCGGTCCAAGCTCCGGGGCCGAGATCGAGAGCCGCAATCGCCACCGCGCCCAACCTCGATGCGATTGTGCTGTTCGGTGGCGTGGCCGCAAACACGGGGGGCACCTACGCCGACACTTGGGGCTGGGACGGCGACTCATGGTTCCTGCTCTCACCGCCGGTTCAACCGCAGGTCATCCTCAAACCCCCAGATCGTCGACCGTCGGCCGGGGTCACTAAGGCTCAAGCCGTCACCCAGGTCCGTAATGGGAAGCATTTGGGGCTCGCTGGTGCTCCACTGATAGCTGTCAGAGCTGGCCCTCTTCGAGAGTTCCTCGGACCCGGGGAGACGCGGCCAGGCATGGACGCTTGGGTTTGGGCCGTCGTCCTGGGCCCGATTGAGCCACCCTACCAGCGTGGCCCATCGGGCCCGACCACTGCGCTTGTCCTCATGGACTACAAGACGGGAGCCGTCCTGTCCACGGGATTCCCGGCGCCCGCCGCCCTGGTTCCTCGTGGCGCCTTGGGGCGGCCTTACCCTCTCGGCAACCAGTCCGCTCGGCTTCTGGCTGCACACAATGGTGGATGACGCACCACACGCGCGCCCGCCAGCCGGAGCCCCGGGGAGCTCTCCCCTCGGACCCAGCGCCTTGAGGACCGCAAGGACCCCTCAGTCCAGAAGAGCCCCATCCATCGCCAGATGTGCCGAAGGCCAACGCCGCTACCGCCACGACCCCCTTACGGGCTCTGGGAGTTGATCGGGTCGTCCCAGACCGGCACCACCGCCTACCAGCCTGCACTCGGCCGAATTCGCTCGCCACCGGGCCGGAAGGTCGCGTCGCAGATAGCTGTCACCACCTTCGGCCGGCTGACACGCGACACCCGTCGCCGCCAAGCGGTCCCCAAACTGTCCAAAGTCGGCGAGCACCGCTTGCCGGGGATTTTCGGGACACCGGCAAGCCCCTGGCGCGGCTGACGGCGGCGGGTCCCCTTCGACTCCGCGTTCAGGGGATCGAGGTGCACCTGGTCTAGGCGCGCCAAACCTCCCAGGTCGAGTGCCAGCTGCCTGACTGCTCGCGCTTCACAGGCATCCGGGCTGGTCTTGCGCTAGCCCTCTTGATCCACGGTTTCGCCCGGTCGGTCAATTGAACGTGCTTTGGACGTATGAAATCGCTCGGGCGTTCAGCGACTGGGCGCGCTGATCGGCGCAAGGGTCCCGAGGGTCGTTCCCGAGCCCATCAACGCACACCATATTGACCATTACGAGTACTGAGCTGGCGGTGGATCCGCCGACACTGTACGAGGCCACCAGGCCGCCCATGACGTAGTCAGCCCCAGGCCGACTACCCTCCACACCAACGACTATCCCGACCACGTGACGCGCAGGGACCACATACCCGTTCAATGCCACAAGGGGCCAAGTGCCATTTGGGCCAGGGCCGCCATCGGCCGGCGGTGGCCAGCCATGCGCATTCTCCAGGGTGTCAGGCCCGGCGACGACTGCAGAGTGCACCAAGATTGGAGCCTCCATCCGTGGCACCGTCAGCAACCGTACGCTCCTCAAGGTCACGCTCCGATCAGAATTGTTGCGGGCCTGAACCGTAAAAACCACGACACTTCCCGGGTTGGCCGACGTCCCGGCACCGACCGTGCCCGACGTTCGTAGTGGACCGAATTGTGAACTGGCACAGCCTGCCAGCAGCACCACGGCCGCACATGCTATCCCTGACACCCACCTCCAACTCATCATCGGTCGACTACCCAGGCCCGTCCGGAGGCGGAGGCGGCTTGAGCGACAAAGAGGTTCGTCGTCGATATTTAAGCCCGAAATCCGGCCGTAAACCGGGCAGGCTGGCGGCACCGCCGAAGTTGTTCCAACCCAGTTCAAGGCCGCCGTGCACGGATGCTGAACGGCTCACGGCGCGAATACTAGCATCGGGCTACCTCCAATGAGCGCCAGCTTGGGAGTGATTTAGGTGGCCCCCGGTTTCCTTGTCCTGGGATCATCGCCGGGGGCGAGAGCACGCCCGTTTACGCGTCGATTCGCAAGGCGTTCGACCGCAACTCCAAGCTAGTCCGAGATGTTGAGGACTTTCTGGTCACTTGCTACCGGGCCTCAGGCGGAGCTGCGCTGTCACCATGATCGCCGAAGGTGCCGCGCGCCAGCTCCGTGGCGGCGTCGACCGCCTGGGCTGCGCTCAGGGAGCTGATCGAGTGTTCTGAATATCGGGCGACGGCATACCAGCGAACCAGGGTCGCTCTGGCGGAGCTGGTGCGCCACCGGGCCGGCAGGGCGCGCGTCAGGTAGCTGTCGGCCCCCTCCGTCGGGAACCGGCCGACCCCAGCTGCGGACAAGCGGTCCTCCAGATCCCCAAACGCCGCCAGGACAGCTTCCCGAGGGTTGCTCGGTGGGCGGCGCGATCTGGGCTCAGGTGGGAGAGTGTCCGACACTTCTGGCTCCTCCTCCTGCGGACTCCTCGAGGGCCTGGTGACGGCGAACAGGATTGCGCTGCTCACGATCAGGAGCACCCCAAGAGCGAGCCCGAGCCAGAGCGCTAACCATGACACCGATCTTGATGATCCCGCCTGGCGACAGATCGAGACAGCAGACGAGCAGGCTGTTGGGAGCGGTCCCGGCTGACCCCCGGGAAGAACGGTCACGCGGAGGTGGCCCGGCACATAAGCGGCCATACCGCCGCGGCTGGCGAGGACCACAACGACCGCGAGGATCCCGACCACGCCGAGAATGACCAGGGCCTGCGGACCGCGGACGGCGGGTCGTTCAGACACTCGAAGATGCCTCGAGTGCCGTCAGGGCCGCGCCCACGGACACCTCCGCTACCCCATCTACAAGATGGGGCTCGGCGCTGAGCCCGAACGAGCCGCGATGATGGTCGGACCCCGCCGCTCCCGGATGGTAGCTGAAGGGGTTCGCCGGCGTGCCTCCCTGCTCCCCCAGCTGGCTCGCGATCTCCCGCGCATCAACCTGCTTGGCTAGGGAAACGAGAATTCGCTGTAGATCGCCGGTCACGGGCGCCCGGGATGACACGTTGCGGCAGGCGCGAGCGATGAGCTCCAGCTCAGCCGGGAAGGGGGGCCCGTCTGGAGGGCGGCGGTTACTAAGACCCCCCCCGAGCGCTGGACGAGATAGGTGCAACAGCAGGCGCACGAGCCAATTGAGCGCAATCGCCCCGGCCGCAAGCACCGCTAGTTCCCCGGCTGCCGTGAGATCCCTCGCCTTGACTGCCGCGTTGGCCGTCGAGCTTGGCTGAGTCACGGGGCTCAGGGCCGTCAGGGCCACCAAAGTGGCTAGTGCGAGCAGGAGCAGCGACAGCGCGCTAGTGGCCGCCATGCTCTGTCTGGAACGACCACGAAATGTGGTGAGAGGCGCTCCCCGGACGGTGTTCAGCATCCGCCCGAGAATCAGCGACCATCTCGTGGCCGGCCGGCCGGTCGATCGGGAAGGTCCGGGCTCACGCCATAGAGATGGATCGCTCGGTCTTGCAGCAGTGGCCTGGGACGCGCCGAGGACGACCGCCACGCCAACGATGGCGACGAGACTAGCCACGCCGACTAGGACCACTAGGGCTCCCGACGTTGCCGGTATCCGGCTCAGCAAGGCCGCGCCCTCCGCGGCGAGGGCCAAGCCGATGGCGGCTGCCGCCATCCTGGCAGCCTCGGCAAGCATCGCCGATCGGTCCTCGTGAGCTGGCGTTCTCAGCTCCACGGCCCACCAGCCCAGCTGTAGGGCGAGGAATGTACCTCCAGCCACCAGCCCGACCGTGCTAACAGCTAGACCGGATCCAGTTCGGCCGGTCAGGTCCAAGCCATAACTCAGCAGCAGCAAGCCGACGCAGGCGGTGACCATACCGGGCCGCTGCAGCCAAACCGCGGCCGTCATGCCGACGGCCACGACGATCGGGGTCGCGAAGGCGACGCCGGGTAGGACAGATCCCAGAAGGCTCAGCTGAAGTCCGATGGCGCAGGCCAGGACCACCGCCGCTCCGCCAACCACCAGCGGACCGGACGCCCTCATGCCGCCCAGCGGCCCCGCCGCAGTTGGTTGAGGGTGGTGACGGCCCCATCGAGGGATGTGCCGGGTTTCCACCGCACAACTGGCACTCCGGCTCGAAGCAGTTCCATCCTCCTGGCCCCGCGCCACAGTCGCCAAACCCGGGACGCCACGTCAGACCCGGAGCCTCCCGGAACCTGAACATACTGCTCAGGGTCCACCTCGACGACGGCCAGGTCGAATCCCCGACCTCGGATATCGAACAGGGCTCCAACCATGCGCGGATCTGTCAACGGAGAGATCGCCACTACGAGGGCCTGGGGCGGCAGGATCCTAGGCGGCAGCACGCCCAGAGCCGGGCTAGCATAGCTGGCGACGACCGAGCAGTCGATCAGGGCGTCGAGGACTCGATACAGGTGAGTGCTTCCCATGCCTGGGGCCAGCCACTGGAGTACACCACCGTAGGCAATCAACCCCACCCGGTCGCGGCGGCGCATGAGATGAATCTCCGCTAGGGCTGCCGCTGCTCTACCGGTCGCCGCCATGGTCCCTTCGGTCCCGGTCTTCAGGTCGGCGAACGAGTCGACCAGAAGAATGAGGTCTGCGTTCCTCTCGGGATTCTGGACGTTGACGAAAGGCTGATGGCGCCGAGCTGTCACCCGCCAGTTGATGCGGCGCACCTGGTCGCCAGGACTGTAGAGGCGGATGTCGGCGAACTCGAGCCCCTCTGCCCGCTGGCGGGACAGTTGGTTGCCCACGTAGACCTGAGTCTTCTGGGCCGACACACCAACCCGCAGAGGGCTCGCGGTGGGGTAGACACGGAGGCTCACCGTTTCACCACTGGTTCCGGTGGCCAAGAATACCCCGAAGTGATGTCGAGCGCGGACCCTGACGGGGCCCACCACATGGGCACCCCAGGTGCGACAGGCAACTTCCAGAACGGCCGTCGCTCGACCACGACGGTCCGGCTCAAATGCGAACCGGGCCGGCGGATCAACCGGCTCCAGTCCTTCCGGCAGCTGGATGTCGCACAGGACCCTGCCCCACCTGGCCGCATGCGTGACGGTCAGAGTGAGAGCTACCGTCTCCCCTTCGAAGGCACGGTCGCGGTCGATGGTCAGGTTGACGTGGCACGGGGCCCGCCGGTCAAGCAGGAGGCCCCAGACCAGGAAGACGGCGAGAGGTGCGGTGCAGGCCGCCAGGGCCGGGGCGCCGAACGCGAGAGCCGCTAGGCCACCGAGAACGAGCAGGGCAGCCAAGCCTCCCAGCCGATAGGTCGGGTATGCAATCAAGGCGTCCCCAAGCTCAATCCCCGACGAATTTGGAAGTCCACCCCGGCAGTGCTGGCTGAGGTCGAGCCACGAAGGGTACGCCGATTCCGGGTCGCCTCGCACTCGTGCCTGCCACCTCACCGCCGTGGGCCTGTGGGAGGGGGTAGCCGGTCCCGGCACCTCGGCCTTGCGTCTCGCAGTCTCCGGCGAACGTGTCCAAGTCGGCGTCACCTGCACCCGTCGGGATGTTTTGCTTGGTGACGGTGCCGGCGTGGACGACGACCTGGACCCACTCCAGAGCGGGACTTCCGGCCGGGTGGCGTGCCAACAGCACATACGTACCTGGCAGCAACGTGAACCGATACTGCTGGTAGTGAGCTATCTCGACGCTGGTCACTTGGTCAACGGGATACACGGTCGTGATGACGCCGTCCGCTGCCGTGTGGAACCGCATCGCGCCCCTGTAGACGATGACGGTGCCAGCGACCAACCCCCGGTCTTGCTGCGGGCGGAGAATTGGCAGGGCATAGCAGGCGTCGATGCCGCCGACCACCGCCCCATCGCCGTTCGTGATGGTTGACCGCTCGAAGGACGTGGGCTTGGCCTGGCACCCGGCCAAGGTGACGATCAGCCCCGCGGTCGCAGCGCAAACCAAGCAGGTCCGTGCTATCGCTCCGCTCGTGCGGTGTGACCACAGGCCCATGTCCATGAAGGTAGCGCCACCTGAGCGGAAGCACAACAACGAGCGATCCGGTCCTCGCTCTGATCGGTCGAGCTGTGGTGACTCTCGGCCCTGTGCGCTTGGGTCAGATGGCGACAGGCGAGACCAGGCAGCACCGAGGGGAGTAGATTACTACTCCATCTTGAACCTTCGCGAGCTGTTGGCGCGAACAGACGGGGAATGAACCTCCAGATCGCGGATGTCGAGCGCCGGGCGGAACTCGTCTTCGAGCAGCTCGAGCGGGCGGTGGTCGGCAAGCGTCCGGTCTTGGAGGTCGTGCTGATTGGGATGCTGGCCGATGGCCATGTCCTGCTGGAGGACTTCCCCGGTCTGGCCAAGACCCTGATCGCCAGGTCCTTCGCCCAGGCGATGAGCCTTGACTTCGCGAGGGTCCAGTTCACCCCCGATCTGATGCCATCCGACATCACCGGGTCCACCATCTTCGACGAGCGCAACCGCGACTTCGAATTCCGGCCAGGTCCCATCTTCGCCAATCTGATTCTGGCCGACGAGATCAACCGCTCCCCTCCGAAGACCCAAGCGGCGCTGCTGGAGGCGA
>JAJYWM010000257.1 GCA_021791455.1 bacterium
TGGCCCGACAGGGCTCGCCGCCACCATGGCCACGGGCGGCTGATCGGGGCAAGGTCGTCGTGGACAGCGATTGCGTGTCCGACTCCCAGCCGTCCTGCGGGCCCCGTGGGACCGGCTCCCCCGCGCCCTGGGCATGGTTGACACCGAGCAACCGGTCACCACGGTCGAGTTTGGGTGCGAAAGCAAAGTTGACCTCTTCCTGGTGGGCGCCGGAAGGGCCAGTTCGGGGCGGCTCCCTCGGGACGGCCTGGCATCAGTGCAGCCCTTCGATCGAGTAGCCGAACGCTGCGGGTGCGAAGTCGCCATAGGTCAGCCACAGTTGAAGGCTCGCCGGCGGGTCACCAATCTGGACCGGCACCGGGGCTAGGCGGGAGGCGTTGCCACCCGGGTTCCAGCCGGAGGCAGGGGTGAGACCAAGCTGACCTTCCATCTCCCCGCGGGATGGGTGGTGGCGGTACCTGGATTCGAACCAGGGACAACTCGGTTATGAGCCGAGCGCTCTAACCCCTGAGCTATACCGCCTGATGCCTGCGGCGCTCAGTCGGAGAGCGTTGCGGCGCCAAGATTCGAACTTGGGACCTTCGGGTTATGAGCCCGACGAGCTGCCACTGCTCCACGCCGCCAGTGGATTGTAGCCGACCCGGTGGCTCCCGTCAAAGAGCAGATCGAATCCGCCAAAACCGAGCGTGGCGGCGCCCGCGATCCCGCCGTGGGACCCAGCTCTCCCAGGTCTCCGACCTGACGTCTCATCTCGGCTGGCGGTCGAGCATCCGCTTGCGGATAGAATCTCAGCAATGCCAAGACAGCGTCGCGCCGTGGCGTATGTGGTGATCTTCGCCGCCATCTTGGCGATCGCTCTGATCGCCTGGCGCATGGCTCCTGGTCCCACCATCCCCTCAGCACCGACCGGTGAGTTGCAACAGGCCCTGCAGAACTACCAGCTGCAGAAGGAGGGGAAGCCCCTGCCGGCTTCAGCGGTCATAATCAGCTCCGCCCCCAACCACCGCGCTCAGATTCTGAATCAGAGCTCCCCGGTGGACTGGTGGACCACCACCGGCAAGGAATACCAGACGGTGGTAGACGGCACCGACACGATGACCTTCTTCGATCATTACGGGTTCACCAACTACAACGAGCAAAATGCGAACAACAACGTGTTCCTGATCGACTTCCTGCCCCAGATCGTGATCGTCCTGGTGATCATCGGCTTCCTCTGGTTCATGATGCGTCAGAGCCAGAATGGCAACAGCCAGGCTATGTCCTTCGGGCGCAGTCGGGCCCGCATGGTGGCCGGCGACAAGCCTCAGGTGACGTTTGCCGATGTGGCGGGGGTGGACGAGGCCAAGCAGGAGCTGGGTGAGATCGTCGAATTCCTCAAATACCCTGACCGCTTCACCTCGCTGGGGGCTCGCATTCCCAAGGGGGTTCTCATGGTAGGCCCTCCCGGGGCGGGAAAGACGCTCCTCAGCAAGGCGGTGGCCGGGGAAGCCGGCGTCCCCTTCTTCAGCATCTCCGGTTCGGAGTTCGTGGAGATGTTCGTGGGGGTCGGTGCCTCGCGAGTTCGGGACCTCTTCGACCAAGCGAAGAAGAACAGCCCATGCATCGTCTTTGTGGATGAGATCGACGCCGTCGGCCGGCAGCGGGGCGCCGGCCTCGGTGGTGGGCACGACGAACGTGAGCAGACCCTCAACCAGCTCTTGGTGGAGATGGATGGGTTCGAGACCAACACCCACGTGATCGTGATCGCCGCCACCAACCGCCCCGATGTGCTGGACCCGGCGCTCCTCCGTCCCGGCCGGTTCGACCGGCACGTGACCCTGGACAGCCCTGACATCAGGGGGCGGGAGGCGATCCTCAAGGTGCATGCTCGCAACAAGCCGTTGGACACCGAGGTGGATCTCACCGTGCTGGCGCGGCAGACCGTCGGGTTCAGCGGAGCCGATCTGGCCAACCTCATCAACGAGGCGGCCATCCTCTCCGCGCGGCAGAACCAGAAGGTCATTGGGATGAAGCAGCTCGAGGAGGCCATCGCCCGGGTCATCGCCGGGCCGGAGCGGAAGTCGCGGCGGATCTCCGACGAGGAGAAGCTTGTGATCGCCTATCACGAGATGGGACACGCTCTGGTGATGCGCAGCTTGCCCCACTGCGACCCACCCTACAAGATCAGCATCGTGAGCCGGGGAATGGCACTCGGGTGGACCATGCAGCTTCCAGAGCACGACAAGGTCCTGGTCAGCAAGTCCGAACTCACAGATCAGTTGGCGGGGATGCTCGGTGGCCGGGTGGCGGAGGAGATCCTGCTCGGGGACGCCAACATCACCACCGGTGCGTCCGACGACATCGGCAAGGCCACCAAACTCGCCCGCCGAATGGTGACCGAGTGGGGCATGAGCGAGAAGCTCGGTCCTCTGGCCTTCGGGACCAAGGAGGAGCTGGTATTTCTGGGACGCGACCTGGGGGAACATCGCAACTACTCCGAGGAGGTCGCGGGTGAGATCGACCAGGAGGTCCACTCGCTGGTTGACAACGCTTACCTCACCGCCAAGAAGGTACTGACCCTGCGCCGCGGCACCCTGCAGGCGCTGGCTTCCCACCTGATCGAGGTCGAGTCGATGGATCGCGCCGAGATGGACGAGCTGATCCAACAGGTCGAGGAGGGGACCCCCCAAGCCGCTGGGATGTAGCGCCACCGGGCGCCTTCCAGAAGACCGCTTCGCGTATCATGGCCCAAGCTCTAAGTTGGGCTTGTCCGCAATCCGCTTGGATCCCTGAGGTGACCGAGACGGAATCAGGAACAGCTGTGGTTGGCGCCGGCCGGATGGGTACAGCTCTGGCCATACGCCTGGCTCAAGGTGGCCACCGGATCGGGGCGGTGGCTTCCAGAACGCCCGCCTCCGCGGAACGTCTCGCCCTGGCGACCGGGGCAGTACGGGTTACGAGCCCGGCGACGGCCGCGCTCTCCTGCAGGGTCACGCTCATCACCGTCCCGGACTCGCAGATAGCAGGGGTAGCGGCGGCCGTCGCTGAGGCGGGGGCCCCCGACGGGCTCAGCGGGCACGTGATCGCCCACTGCGCCGGGAGTCTGGGGATGGACCCGCTGCGAGCCTGTGCCCTGGCTGGGGCGGCCGTCGCGGTGCTCCACCCGCTGGCCCCGGTCCCGGACGGCGACCCCGTCAGCCTCGAGGGCGCCTTCGCGACCCTTGAGGCTGACGCGGAGGCGGCGGAGCCGATGTCTGAACTGTGCCGATGGCTCGGGCTGGGGATCATCCCCTGGGGGGGATGGGACCGCGGCCTCTACCACGCGGCCGCGGTTCTGGCGGGGGTCTTGCCGGCAGCCATTGAGGGGGTGGCGGAGCGCGCGGCCCTGGCCAACGGTATGGGGGAGGCACTGCAGGACGGCCTGAGGCAGCTTTTCTACCTGGCGGCCACCAATGTGCGCCGGTTGGGGCCGGTGGCCGGTTTGAGCGGTCCGACGACGCGCTCCGACTGGCAGACGACCGCAGCTCACAGACGTGCCCTGGGGACCATCGACCCCAGATTGGCAGAGCTGCTCGACCTGACGCTGAGCCTTGCCCCGTCGGCAAGTGAGACCCGAAGTACCCCTGGAGGTGGCGAGGATGAGTGAAGTGACGCCCAGGCCGGTGCAGGTGACCGACCTGGCCCGGTGGAAGAGGGAGGGCAGGCGGTTCGCCATGCTGACCGCCTACGACTACACCACGGCGCTGCTGTTGGACGAAGCCGAGATCCCGGTCCTGCTTGTGGGTGACTCCATGGGCGGGACCATGCTCGGATACCAACTCCGCGACGGAGGCCCTGACACCCTGCCGGTCACCATGGACGAGATGATCTCTCATGCCGCGGCGGTCGCCAGGGGCACCCGCCGGGCACTCGTCGTGGGCGATCTTCCTTTCCTCTCCTATCACCTGGGCTTGGACCAGGCCACCAACGCGGCCGGGCGGCTGCTCAAGGAGGCGCGGGTGCAGGCGGTGAAGCTGGAGGGCGGCGGCGCGATGCTGGAGGTGGTGCGACACTTGGTGGAGCGCGGGATTCCCGTGATGGGACATCTGGGGCTCACCCCCCAGAGGGTTCACGCGATGGGAGGCCTGCGGCGCGTTCAGGGCAGGGGGCAGGATGCGGCCTCCAGGCTGCGTTCCGATCTCCAAGGCCTCCAGGAGGCAGGTGCCTTCGCGGTGGTCCTGGAGGGGATACCAAGCGCTCTAGGCAAGGAGCTCACCGACTCCGCGGAGATTCCCACGATAGGAATCGGTGCCGGCCCGGACTGCGATGGTCAGGTGCTGGTGGTCCACGACATGCTCGGACTGACGACCGGGCCGACTCCCAAATTCGTCCGTCGCTTCGCAGAGCTGGGAGCAGCGACCGTCACTGCTGCCGTGGAGTTTCGCCGCGCGGTCGAGGATGGCACCTACCCGGATTCAGACCACAGCTATGCCTGAAGGGCCCGCCGCCGCAGCCGGGGCCCAACCCGTGGTCGTGGGCGATCCGGCTCAACTCCGCGCGATCACCCACACCTGGCGTTGCCAGGGCGCCAGGATCGGCCTCGTGCCCACCATGGGAGCTATCCACGAGGGCCACCTCTCCTTGGTCGCGGCAGCTCGCGGTCAGTGCCAGAAGGTGATTGTCTCCACATTCGTCAACCCGCTCCAGTTCGGCCCCGGAGAGGACTTCACTCGGTATCCAAGGAGGCCGGACCAGGACCGGGAGCTGCTCCGCCGGGCGGGAGTCGATGCGATCTATGCTCCGTCTCAGGACTCCCTCTACCCCCCATCTTTCGCCACTAAAGTCACGGTCGACATGGAGGGGCTCAGCCGCTTCGAGGGAGCAGCCAGGCCGGGCCACTTCCAGGGGGTGGCAACCGTGGTGGCCAAGCTCTTTGGCGCTGTCGGACCATGCCTGGCCTTCTTCGGTGAAAAGGACGCTCAGCAGGTGGCCCTGGTGAGGCGACTGGCCGCTGACCTTGACCAGCGGGTCGAGTTGCACGAGTGTCCCACGGTGCGGGAAGCGGACGGGCTCGCGATGAGCTCCCGCAATGAGTACCTGGGGGAGGAGGCGCGTCGCTCGGCGGTCGGGCTCAGCGGGTGGTTGCGCCTGGCCCAGCAGCTATTCCGGGGTGGCGAGCGGCGAGCGACTGCCTATAGGAAGCTGGCCGAGGCAACTGTCGCCCGAGACCCTGGCGTGACCCTGGAATATGCCGACGTGGTGGACCCGAGCGACTTCTCCGCCATAGACACCGTCGACCAGGGCTCCCGCCTCCTGATCGCCGCACGGGTGGGAGGGGTTCGCCTCATCGACACAGCCCTGCTGGGATCAGCCTCCCTCGACTGACCATCCTGGGCTGTACCCGGCCCGGGCCCTGGTGCTTCATCCGGGTATGGAGAAACCAGCGCGGCGACTCTCCGCCTGGTCCCCGCTTCGCCTCACGATGTAGCGCATGCCCGAGGTCGTGAAGACCGCCTGCACCAGATCGAAGCCGTCCTCGCGAGAGAGGCGGTTCACCTCCTCCAAGCTGTCGAGCTCACGATATTCGTAGGCCTGGCGCGGGGGAACAGTTGCCATGGGTTGCTCCTTGCGATGAACTTGTTCGAGGACCTCTTGCTCGATCCCCACCAGTTTGGCAGCAAGGGCATTGTTGGGGCTGTTCACGGTAAGCTTGCCTTGGAGGATCGAGAGTCGCGGCCGGATCTCAGGGCCCGCACTGATATACTCTCGCCCGCACCTGAGCGCCTTGTGTCGGCGCCAACTTTCCGACTTCGGAGGATCCATTAGCCCGTTGGCCCAGCTTGTCACCGATGCGCCCGTCGAGGAGTTGATGACGTTCAGCTCCATGGAGGAGTACCTCCGCACCAGTGCGGACTCGATTCGCACCCTGACCTATGGAGACATCGTGGATGGCACGGTGGTGAGGGTTGACCCGGATGAGGTTCTGGTCGACATCGGGGCCAAGTCCGAGGGGGTCATCTCCAACCGGGAGTTGACCGGCAGGGCCGAGGAGCCGGTGATCCTGAATCCAGGTGATCGGATCAAGGTCTACGTCCTCCAGTCCGAGAACGAGGATGGCAATGTGGTGCTCAGTCTTCGCCGCGCCCGCGCCGAGGGGATTTGGGCCAAGGCCGCCGAGAAGGAGAGCACAGGCGAGGGCGTCGAGGCCGAGGTCAAGGAACAGAACAAGGGCGGCCTCATCGTCAACATCATGGGCTTGCGCGGGTTCCTTCCCAGCTCCCAGGTCGCCCGCACTCATTCCGGGAATCTCGTCGACCTGGTCGGGGAGCGGATCATGGTCAAGATCCTGGAGGTCAACAGGAAGCGAAACCGCCTGATCGTCAGCCAGCGAGCGGCGCAGGACGAGGACCGCGCCAGGCAGCGCGAGGAGTTGTTCGAGCGGCTCTCGGTGGGGGACGTCGTGACCGGCCGAGTCAGCGGGCTCACCTCGTACGGGGCCTTCATCAACCTGGGCGGTGCGGACGGCCTCATCCACATAAGCGAGCTGAGCTGGGATAGGGTCAGCAACGTGTCCGACATGCTGGCTGTGGGCGACGAGGTCAGTGTGAAGGTGATCAAGCTCGATCCCGAGCTCTCCAGGATCTCGCTCTCGCTGCGCCAGATGAGCGAGGACCCCTGGGACAGCATCGAGGCCCGGTTCCCCCCGGGAACGATCATCGAGGGCATGGTCACCAAGACCAAGAAGTACGGAGCCTTCCTGCAGATCGCTGACGGCGTCGAGGGCCTTCTGCACATCAGCGAGCTCTCCTGGGAGCACGTGGAACGCACCGAGGACGTGCTGCGGGTGGGAGACAACATCAGGGTGGTGGTCCTGCAGGCAGACCGCGGCCGCCGCCGCATCTCGCTGTCGTACCGGCAGTTGCTGCCCCGGCCAGACCACATCCCTGCCGACGATGATCGGGGCGAGGGCGCTTACTCGGCTGCGGCCGACTATGAGCCTGAAGATGACGTGACCTCAGATGAGGACGTGCTGGAGGCAGCTGAGCCGGCCGGGTCCCAGGGGGGGCACGGCGACGTGGACCTGGCTGTTGAGGCAGTGGCACCTGAGGCCCTGGCCGAGGACGGCGATCCGGCCCCAGCCGCCGATGCGGACGGCCCAGAACTAGTCTCAGGTCCAGCACCGGACACCGCCGAGGAGTCCCGGGAGGAGGAGTAGGGGCCTGACCTTAGGCTCCGGGCCGCGGCAGCTCACCAGCCCTTCTATAATGCGGGCCAGCCGTGAGCCCAGCAATCCGGTGCCCCGCACGGAAGGAGCGTTCTGACGCCGTCCTTGGTGTGAGGCCAGCGGCCGGTCGGAGAGGCCTGGCCCGGGTTCCCATCGAGGTAGGACCTCCTGGGCTCCCATGGGTGGCACGGTGGTCGGAGCGGCCCCGCGGCACCGCCGAATCTGCAAAAGCCCCAGGCCGTCATCCCGGGACTTGGAGCTCGCCAGCAAAGGTGCTGGCCCGCTCCCTTTGTGCCCGTTGCTCTCCTCGATCCCGCCCAAGAGTCAGCGGCTACTGTGGGAGGTCGGCCTGATGATGCCCTTCGAGAGATTTTCGCCGACGGCGAAGAAGGTCCTGACTCTGGCCCAGGACGAGGCCGAGAAGTCACATCACTCCTACATCGGCACAGAGCATCTGCTGCTTGGGTTGCTGCGGGAGGGTGACGGGCTGGCGGCCAAGGTCTTGGGCAACCTGGGGGTTGAGATCGACAAGGTCCGCACCACGATCGATTCGATTCTCGGCCGCAATGAACGCCTCATCGTGCACCAGATCATCCCGACCTCACGGGTGAAGAAGGTGATCGAGATCGCCTTCGAAGAGGCCAAGCGGATGAACAGCCAGGAGGTCGGGACCGAGCATCTTCTGTTGGGCTTGTTGCTGGAGGGCGAGGGGATCGCCGCTCACGTGCTGGAGGACC
>JAJYWM010000360.1 GCA_021791455.1 bacterium
GGCCGCCCGGCTCCCCCCGCCCCCCCATGCCCAGCCCGCGGCTGGCCGCAGGCCACCCCCCGCCCCCCATGTCCAGGCCGCGGCTGGCCGCAGGACAGCCGCCGCCCCCCATGCCCAGGCCGCGACTGGCCTCCGGCCACCCCCCTCCCCCCACGCCCAGGCCGCGACTCGCCACCGGCGAGCCGCGACCTGGGCTAAGTTGCGGCGGCTGCGGGTGGGCTGAGCCTACAGCCCCAGGTGCAGGCGGAGCGCCTCCTCCAGCTCCGCCATGAGGGGGGGCGGCACCCTCCCCACCCGCGGCCCCAGCCGCTGCACCGCCACCGAGCGCACCTGCTCCGCCTGCGCCTTGGAGTCCTGGCCAAGGCCGGTGGCCCGGGCCGGCAGGAGCACCTGGAAGGGGTAGACCCGATGGGTGCTCGAGGTCACCGGGACCACCGTTACCACCCCCCGGCCCAGCCGCGACGCCGTGGCGTTGGCGCCGTCGTTGCTGACGATTACCGCCGGGCGGCGCTTGTCGGCCTCCGACCCCCTGACCGGTTCCAGGTCGACCAGCCAGATCTCACCCCGGAGCATCGGCCGAGATCCCGTCGCCGGCGGTCTGCTCCCAGGCCGAGGCCTCGCCCGACTCCTCCCACTCCATGAAGGCCCCCTCGTATGCCGGGCCGAGCTCGGCTCCGCGCAGGAGGCGCACCGCCTGGTGCAGGACCGCCGACCGCGAGGGAAAGCTCTGCGACCGGGCGTACGAATCCAGGAACTCGACGTCCTCCGCGGGGAGGCTGACACTCACCTTCATACCCGAATGCTACCAGGGGTAGCACGATAGTAGTAGGTGCCGCTGGGAGCTGGCACGGCCTCTGCTCCCTGGTCGAGCCGCCACGCCCGATGTCGGGGAGCGGAGCCGGCGGCCCTCGATCGCTGCCCGGGTTCGCGGGTCCGGCCGGCCGCCAGGCAAGGTGGCGCGGCCCTACGTCGGGTTGGTTCCCGAGAACGCCTCACGGACAACCGCCCGGAGCGCCTCGCCCTTTGCTCCGCTCAGGTCAGCGTGCTGGCGGAATTGCACGTAGACCCCGTCACCTTGGCCATGGGTACCCACCTGGCTGCGTCCATCGTGGCTCGTGTCAGGCAAGGAGCCGGCCGGAACCAGGGGGTATCCCAGACGCTCCGCCACCTCCTCCGGCTTCGGATAGGAGCTCCTCAGGACCAGCGTCATCCAGCCCTGGTGGGGCCGGACGTATGCCCGAAGGTGGCCACTGCGGTCCTTCCAACCGACGTACGCCTTCCCGCCCCAGTCCGCTCGACCAATCTCCGCGGCGCATGACTCCACCAGCTCGACCAGCCCTTCCAGCAGCTGCCGCGACTCCTGCGTCGTCAGTTGGCCGAGGTGCCAGGCTCTCCCGTACCCAGCCCCCTCGATCGGGCCAGAGGGTCCGGGCGCTGTTTGCGCTGCCACCCAAGCGTTCCGCACGGCCGCTCTCAGCACTTCCCCGCGCGCTCCTGCCAGATCCGCAACATGACGCAGCTGAATGGACAGCCCTCCCTCATCTGCGAGGTCCCGGACCTGGCTCGACCCGTCGTTCCCGGTGTTGGGCTTCCCCCCCGCGGGCAGATATTCATACCCCAGCTGCTCCGCCAGCTCGGCCCCGGTGAACGACGACCCCCAGAGCTGAAACCAAACGTATGCCTCCTTCGGGTGGGCGCGCGCCCACGTGCGGCCCCGGTCATCCTTCCAGGCGAGGTACCGCTGTTGGGCCCAGTCCGGGTCGCCGATTCCATCCGCGCAGGAAGTGACGAACGAGACCAGTTCCAGAAGGCGTTCCCGGGCACCGTCGGAGCGCAGCCGGTTCAGGTGCCACGACCTCCCGTCGTCCGTCCACAGCTTCCCTTGCCCATCGCTTGGCACCGCACCCGACTTGAACCGTAGCTGGAGGGCCACCAGCTCCTCGGGGTCGAGCTCGTACGGGATGAGCTTGGCGAGATCGTACCCATCCAGGTGTTGCGGCGGCGCCGCCGAGCCATCGGGCGTGAACTCCAGGCCCTCGTTCTGGAGCACCACCCGCACATCGCGCCCATCGGCGGGATCCAACCAGTGGAATCCCGCCGCCACCCGGCCCTGATTGTCCAGCACCCGGTGCGCGTTCTCGACCCACGAGGAGGCCAGGTGTGTGCCCACGGGCTGTGGGTGCGTCTGCCCGAGGGCGGCAAGGTCGCCGTATGAGGTCCAACGCCCCGCCGGAATCGCCCGCACCGCAGCGTCGATGCGGCTCCAGTCGAAGCCGAACACCACGCCCTTGGACCCCGGCAGAGGTCCCGGCCAGATCGAGATGACTCGGTCCGCCAGTTGGGCACCCCGCTTCTCGATCTCCTCGCGGCCCCATCGTTCGGACTTGGCAATGGCGCGGGTGAGCTCCAGGTGGCTGTCGGCGTAGATGGCTCGCTTCTGCTCGAAGGAGCTGTTGCCCAGTTCAGGGTTGTACCCGGTGAGGGTGAGGTTGCCGAGCGTGTGCCCCAGCTCCGCGAAGAGCCCATCGGGGTCCTCGTCGAGCTCTCTCAGTGCCTGGCGCCAGTCGGGAGTCAGGGTCTGGGGCAGGACGTGCTCCACGCTGAGCTTGGCGCCCTCCAAAGAGACGGGCTCCTTGTGATTGCAGCTCTCCTCCAGCCGTTCGAGGATGAGCCGTCGCTGATCCGCGCGTCCCATGAGGTAGAAGGGGCGCGAGAGAACCGCTGCCCGAACCTGCTCATCCGTGGGCCAGTAGCGGCGCGCGCCTGACAGCCCCGCCCGGACCGCATCGCGCACTGGAGTTGCGCCATCCACGTCCTTGACCAGCTCGATGAAGAGGCGATTTAGCTGGTTGGCGGGCACCTGGCACAGGAACCGGCGCACGATGAAGGACTCCAGGTAGCTGAGCGCCAGGCGCAGATCGTCGGCCTGGCATTTGCCCGCGTCCTGCAGCGTGAACAGCTGCATTATCAGCGGGTAGGTCGTCTGGGCCCCCCAGCGGTTCAGCCGCCGCAGGCTGCGGCGCACCTCCAGGTCCGGTTCGCGACCCGGGTCAACCAACCTGGCGTAGAAGCAGGCTTGATGGGCCAGCTCCCGGACTTGCTCCGCCACCTGGTCCTCGTGTCCGGCGAGCGGCTCAAGGCGCTCCTGGTGACGACGGTAGACCTCGTCCCGGGTGACATCGATCCCGCGGCGCTGCAGGTCCACCCGCGCCAGCCCTTCGAGGTTCTCCTGGGTGCGGAGAAGGTCTTCCATCGGGCGCCAGATTTTTGCGTGGATGTCCTCGCCGCTTCGGGGAAGGAGCATGAAGATGTAGTTGCGCAGCAGGTCCGCCTGGGTCAGGCCCACGCCGGTGCCGTTCAGGGAGGCAAAGATGGCGTACGGGTTGTCGTCCGCTTCGGTTGTGATCTCGACCACTGCCAGCCGGTCGACGATGACCTGGCTAATTAGCTCGAGATCGAAGCCCGTATCTTTGCCGCCATCGGCCAGAGGCGGCCCGGCCCGAAGCGACTGCTGGAGGAAGGCGAAGCTTGCGGCGATCTTGCTGGTGCTGGCGATTGCCGGCTCGCTGTCCATGCAGGCGAAGAAGGCCTCGCGGTCCGCCTTGGCGGGGAGCACCTTGTACTGGTCCAGGCCAGTCGCGTACTCGTTCTTGAGGTAAAGCCCATCGTATTTCGCCCGAGCCCCGGGGTCCCTCGCCGACTCCAGGTCTCGCAGGGCCGCGAGGGCCAGGAAGAGAGTGATCAGCCGCTGCTGCCCGTCGATGACCAGGTAGGGCGAAACGCTACTTGGGCCCGTTGGGATTGGCGCGAGCACGAAACTGCCCAGGAAGTGGCGGGATCGCTTGGGCCAGCTGGATCCCTGCTGTTCCGCCTGGAGAAGCTCGTACTGGGCCAAGATGTCGGCCCAAAGCTGCTTCAGCTGGGCGCCCTCCCAAGTGTATGGCCGCTGGAAAATTGGCACCCGGTACTGCTTCTGACCCTCGATCAGAGGCTTGAGCGTGGTCGGGCCAGCCTTCATGGGCGGATATCATATGGCGCGGCCGAGGCTCAGCGAGGCCCGGACGAGCTGGGCCGCGAGGTCCGCGGCCGAAGGCACCCTCACCAAGCTTGCGCGGGCGCGTACGCCGCCTACCCGTCGGTCTCGTTTCGGGCAATGCGCACCTGGCAAGGTGCGGAACGAGGCGAAGAGCTGGCGGAGCGCGATCTTGAACGGCGATTCCGCGAGTTTTTGAGGGCGCGGCCGACCCGCCAGACCAGTCGGACGGGATCCGGAGCTTCTGCTGGCAGGGACTCCGGGCCTCGCCCCGGGCAGTCCCGGAGCCCGTCCGCAGCCTGATATGGCTCCGAACTCCCACTTCGTGAGGGCGCCCTGCCAGGTCTTCGCCTAGTTCAACAGCCTGCTAGTGTCCTGCTCCTGAACATATTGGTCATAATGGGGCGGTTGTTGGAGGCCCCACAATGAGGGCCAGATCATGCTCCGTGGCTGTCCCAAACCCGAACGGCAGTTCAGCCCGACGGACCGGGAGCATCGCCTGCGCTGGCGACGTCGCAGGACCACCTCAAACGGGCTGGCCCGCCGGGCGGACATCGTTCTGCGCTGCGCCGACGGGGTCAGCAACCGGGAGGTGGCGGCCCAGCTGCGGGTGAGCGCTGCCACGGTGGGGAAGTGGCGACAGCGGTACATCAGCCGGGGGCTGGCGGGTCTTCTGGACGAGCCCCGGTGTGGAGCGCCCCGGCGCATCACCGACGAGCAGGTGGAGCAGGTGGTGGTGCCAACTCTGGAGACCAAGCCGGCCAACGCCACTCACTGGACCACCACGAGCATGGCCGAAGCCAGTGGGCTGAGCGACACCACCGCGCGGCGCATCTGGCATGCCTTCGGTCTGCAGCCCCACCGCAGCGAAACCTTCGAGCTCTCCAACGATCCTCAGCTGGTGGAGAAGGTGCGGGACATCGTGGGCCTGTACCTACCTCCCCCGGAGGCGGCGCTGGTTCTCTGCGCTGACGAGAAGAGCCAGATTCGGGCGCTGGACCGTACCCAGCCGCTGCTGCCCATGCGGCCCGGGATCCCCGAGCGCCAGACCCATGACTACCGTCGCCACGGGACCACCACTTTGTTCGCTGCCCTGGAGATCGGCACCGGCAGAGTGATCGGCGACCTCCACCGGCGCCATCGCAGCACCGAGTTCCTCAGCTTTCTGCAGCGCATCGACGCCGAGGTCCCCGCCGACCTCGGCGTTCATCTGGTACTCGACAACTACCGCACCCACAAGACTCCTTCGGTCCATCCTTGGCTGTTGCGCCATCCCCGGTTTCAGCTGCACTTCACCCCGACCTACTCGTCCTGGACCAACCAGGTGGAGCGCCGGTTCGGGCTCCTCACGGAGCGCCAGATCCACCGGGGTTCAACACCAGAGTATGCCCCCTGGAGGACGCCATCCGCGTCCACCTCAAGGCCAACAATGAGCACTCCATGCCCTTCACCCGGGTCAAGACCGCCGACCAGATCCTCGCCAGCGTCGCTCGCTCTTGCGTAGCTACTTCAGAACCAGGACAAAAGTTGGGCGCACTTCGATTGTGTTTGCTCCATAGAGGGAGAACACCATGTTCGATTTCATGAGGTATTGGGACTACTACAACCTCAAAGGAAGTCCCATAACATCCGCGACGGACTTTGACATTCTAGTCTCAAAGATTCAGCAGAAGTATGTTTCGCTGAAGTGGGTCTGGCGAGGGCTCGCGAACAGAGAGTACGCGCTGACCTCAAGCCTGTACCGCGAACTATGTCGAGTGCGTCGCGCGTCAGGTGTGCCCCCCTTTCTTCCGCCGGAGGGGTTGGGCGTGACTACTCCCAAGTCAATTGCGGACGCTGACTCACTCGTCGCGGTCGAGAGGCGACTTCTCGACGAGTTTCGGCAGTGGCTGAAGCCTTTTACTTCCAACCCTTTACTGAGCTGGTCCGCGCGTGATGCCGTGGCGGCCCTCGCGCTGATGCAACATAATTCGACGCCGACTCGTCTCATCGATGCGTCCACCGAGCCCTTGGTAGCACTTTGGTTCGCCACTGAAACAGCAGGCCCGAGCGGGGCCGCCGACGGCAGGATCATCTGCTTCGCCTACGACGATGCCAGCACATACAGTCCAACCAGGAGTTTGAGCGATCCGTTTTGGTGGAAGAGCACACCGCAGTCTGGGTGGACGAAGGGGGACTACAGGGTGCTGGTCGGCAATCCGAATTGGAGTCAGCGAATCAGTGCGCAGAGCGGGGCGTTCGTACTGGCCGGAGTATTTGAAACTGGCGGAGGTGGCAAGGGTGCGCAGCTCAGCTCTTTCAAGGCGCTCAATCCCCTCACCTTGGATCAGGTGCGTGTGGTGTCGCCCCATGGGATTCGGGCTCACAAGGGCTTGGGAGCGCGTGGCGTGCGTGCGATTAAGCCCGTCTTGACATTCACAATCTCGGCCGCTGCCAAAGCTGGCATTAGGGACCAGCTTCGGCGCAATCATGGCCTTACGAGCAGCTCTCTGTTTCCAGATCAGGCTGGCTTCACTGCATACGTGCGCACTCTGTGGGACATCTGACAGGAGGTTTAGCTTCCCAACACTGTCTGGCTCGAGGACGCTCCGGGCACCGCGATATGTTTCCAACGGATCGCTCGTTCTGGTGCCGATGCGGCGTCGTCACGCGGGGACTTCCAGTGCAATCTGGGGTCTGACCCGAGTTCGACAGTGATCTGGGCGTTGGGGACTCAAATGGCGAGCGATTTGAGTTCATAGACGCTGATTGGAACGGGTCTTGGACCCCTCGGTGTAGATACACGGATACTTGCACAAGGGAAGTCGCTTCAGGTATGCTTCGTAGAGATGTACCTGCGGGTGACCCGGCGCACCAACAAGGACGGCTCCGTGGTCGAGTACCTGCAGCTGGCCCACAACGTGCGGCGCCCGGGCAGCCCCCTTCCGCACGTCCAGGTCATTCACAACTTCGGGCGCAAGGACCAGGTCGATCCTGAAGCGCTGCGCCGCTTGGCCCACAGCCTTCGGCGGCTGGAAGTTGGAGACGCCGACGCGGAGCTGGGCGTGGAGCGTTCCCGGCCCCTGGGGGGCGCCCACGTGCTTCAGCACCTGTGGGAGCAACTGGGGATTGCCGGCCAGCTGCGGGAACTGCTGCAGGAGCGGGAGTTCGAGAGCGATGTGGAGCGGGTGCTGTTCGCCCTGGTCGCCAACCGCTGCCTTGCTCCCAGCTCCAAGCTGGGAGCCTGCGACTGGGTGGCCCAGGACGTGGTCATCCCGGGGCTGGAGCACCTGGAGGCGCAGCAGGCGTACCGGGCGATGGACTTCCTTCTGGAGAACCAGGAGGAGGTGCAGGAGCGAGTCTTCTTCCAGGTGGCGGAGCTGCTGCGGCTGGAGGTGGACCTGATCTTCTTCGACACCACCTCCTCGTACTTCGAGATCGAGGGTGAGGACGAGGAGGAGGACCTCCGCCACTTCGGATACAGCCGGGACGGCCGTCCGGACCGGGCGCAGGTGGCGATCGGCCTGGCGGTGACCAAGGAGGGGATCCCGGTGCGGTGCTGGGTGTTCCCCGGCAACACCGCCGATGCCTCCACCGTGGAGCAGGTGAAGCAGGACCTGCACGGCTGGAAGCTGGACAAGGTGGTCCTGGTGGCCGACCGGGGCATGAGCAGCAAGGAAAACCTGCAATTGCTGCGCCAGGACGGGGGGCAGTACATCATCGGGGAGCGCATGCGCTCCGGGGTTCCGGTGGTGGGGGAAGCACTGTCCCGTCCTGGGCGGTACTAAGCCGAGCGTGAGTTTCCGGACTAAGCGGTCGCCTCGGTGATGTAGGCGAGGTGGGGATCGCCGAAGAACGCCCGGACGGTTTCGGGGAGCC
>JAJYWM010000313.1 GCA_021791455.1 bacterium
CGCGAGCCATGGCTCGGCATCGATCCCAAACCGTACGTGGGCGACCCGACGTATGACGCCCTCCAGCACATGCTCAACTGCCCCCTGCGCCTGCAGGCGGATCCGGAGGGCCTGATCGTGCGCATGGCGGGTCTTCTGGACCTCGACACGAAGCGCCTGCGTCTTTGGCTGTTCGCCCGATGCGTGGTGGAGTCGCAGCGCTCTCCGATGCTGGCCCGCGTCGCCGACAGGCTGCGTCCCCACGAGTGACTGCTGGCGCGAAGCGCTGGTTCCGGTCAGGCGGGACTGGGAACCTGGTCCAGGACCCTGGCCCCTGGGATGAGCAGAACCAACCCACACAAGGCAGAGAGCACACCGCTTAGCAAGAACGCCTCCCTCGCCCCGACCGTGGCCGCCGCCACCCCTCCGAGCAGCATTCCAAGAGGAGTCAGTGTCCCCACCATCACGTATGACACTGAGGACACCCTGCCCATCAGGGCCAGGGGGACCGAGGTCTGAAGCTTGGTGAAGTAGAGTACGTCGCCGTACACAACCAGGCCTGCGGAACCCGCGATCAACAGCGCCACCAGGCCAGGGTTGGGTGCGAATGCGACCAGGGCCAGCAGCACCCCGGAGGAGCTGTAGGCCATCCACATCACCTCAAGCAGGTGCTTGGGTGACCCCAGGCGCGCCACCACCAGGGAGGCGACGACCCCTGCCGCTCCGGCGCTGGCATAGACCAGACCGAGCGCCAGCGGGGTGGCGTGCAACACGTGCCGCACCAGGACCGGCAGGAGCACGAAATACGGACCCATACCGACGAGGTTCGCGATCGCGGCGCCGCTCAGGAGCAGGAAGAGCCAGCGCCGGGAGGTGATGAAGCGGATACCCTCCCGCGCCTCCGCCACCATGGACTTACCTCTCGAGAAAGTGGTGGCGCGGTGGCGGAGTGCTCCCAGGGCAGTGGCCGATATCAGAAACGTGGCCGTGTCGAAGCCGAACGCCCCCACGGTGCCCACCAGGGCCACGGCCAGGCCCCCGAGCGCTGGGCCGATCAAGTTCACCGTGAGTTCGTTGCTGGCGCTATTTAGCGCGTTGGCCTGAGCCAGTGCCGCGGTCGGCAGGATCTCCGGTACCAGAGCCAGAAAGGCCGGTCCCGAGAAGGCATCCGCCGTCCCGAAGATGAGCGCCATCAGGATCATCTGCCACAGCGAAATCAGTTGCAGGAGCGCCAGTAGAGCCACCGCCGAGACCGCCGCGCCCTGGACCAAGTCGCAGAGGATCAGGGCCATCCTTCTCGGAACCCGATCCACGACAACCCCGCCCAGCAGTGACAGAGCAACGCTCGGGACTGCCCGCGCAGCCAGCACGTAGGCGAGGCCCACCGGCTGGGGATCGACGCGCAGCGCCTCCAAGGCGACAGCCACCGTGAACACGCCGTCGCCCAGCCCGGACACGAATCGTCCCGACCAAAGCAGGCGAAAGTCCCGCTCGCGAAGGGGCAGACCGACTCTGGTCCAAAGCACAGGACGCACAACTATATGGCATGGGCGCGATCTCGTGAAATCTGGTCTCGTCGGCAGAATCACGCCACAACCTCGGGGTCGAAGCGACGCTCGCCTCGGCGGGATCGCCGCAGCTGCGCCACCATCCCGGCACCAGTAGATGCGGGAGGAGCAGCCGCAGGCGACTCCGCAGTCAGTGCGAGTCCTCGGGAGAAATCCTGGCTTTTGGCCGCATGCAGGGCTCGGTCCGATGAGGCCTATGTTGGTACCTGTTTGTCCGCCGAGCCAAGCAGTCTGCAGAAGGCTCCCGGGAACGGCGCCGGACCGTACCTGTCACCGCCCAGGCGGGCGGATCGTCGGTCGCCGCTCCGGTCGCTTGGGGCTCCCAGTCTGGGCCTCCCCTCGGGCCGGAATCGAGATCAATGCAATCGCGGCGCCGGTTGTGTGCCCTGGGAGGAGCCGCCACCTGACCGATGGCGCCGAGAGCCGAGCGCAGGGTCGGAGACAGCTTGTAAGCTCGATCGATGTCGGACCTTGAACGCGCCCCGTTGGACATCGCGGAGTTACTCCGGGTTCCGACCTGGCGCGCTTTCGACGTCGATCCATCGGGCCGGGTTCTGGCCGGGTGTGACGGCGGTGGCACGACGCAGTTGGTGGAGCTGGGAGCAGACGGCAGCCAGACCCAGCTCACCGCCCTTCCGGGCGCCTGCACCGGCCGGTACGTCCCAGGAGCACGGATGGCGATCGTGGAACACGACCAAGGGGGCGACGAGCGCCACCAATTGTCGCTCCTTAACCTCGATCCACTCCCGGTCAATCCGGCGCAATTGGACGAGCTTCTTCCGTTGGTGCGAGACCTACGCTTCTTCCACAACCTGGTTGATGTGACCGCCCACGAGGTGTTGTACACAACCAACCGTCGCAACTCTGTCGACTTCGATGTGATAAGTCTCGACCTGAATCGAAGGACGGAGAAGGTTGTCTACGCCGGCGGTGGCGCCGTCGAGGAGGTGGCGGTCAGCCCTGATTCCGTGCGGGTGGTGCTGGCCTGCTCGACAGCTCGGCCGATGTCGCAGCAGCTCGTGGTGGTCGACTCAGCCAGCGCAGTGGGCCGACCCCTGACCGACCCGTCGGAAGCAGCCCAGCACGCAACCCTCAGGTGGCATCCCGATGGCGACAGCCTCTTTGTGACCACCGACCGAGGCCGTGAGCACACGATAGTGGCCCGCTTGGAGGTGGGCTCCGCCACCTGGTCGGATCTGATTGCGGACGCGGACCACGATGTCACCGGGTGGGCATCTCCCGACGGCCTCAGGGTGCTGGTCAGGGTGAACCGGGACGGCGAAGCGCTCCTCGCCATCCATGACGCGACGACGGGCCGGCGGCTCGCCGCGGTGGACATCCCTGAAGGTGGATGGGTTGGGGCGCCCGCTGTTCCGGACCCCATCTGGTCGCCGGATTCACGTCTGCTGGCCGTCTCCTTCACATCGCCAACCGTGCCCGGGGACGTGTGGCTGGTAGACGCCACGACCGGGGCCTGCGCCCGGCTGGTGGACAGCGCAGCGGAGCTGCATGGCCACGTCCCTGGGGAGCCTCGGCTCGTGCGCATCCCCGCCGATGACCACCAGCAGATCCCATGTCTTGTGTACCACGGCCGGGGGCGGGCCCCAGAAACAGCGAACGGGGCCTCCGTCATCCATGTCCACGGCGGTCCGGAATCTCAGGCGGTCCGAAATTTCAATCCCGTGGTCCAGGGTCTGGCGGAGGCCGGTTTCACGGTCCTCGTGCCCAATGTGCGGGGCTCCACCGGTTTCGGCAGGCGCTGGTACTCGGCCGACGATGTCCGGCTGCGGCCCGCCGCCGTGCGTGATCTGGCCGCCCTGCGCAACTGGATTCCCACGATGGGATTGGACTCATCTCGGGTGGCTCTTTGGGGGGGTTCCTATGGGGGCTACATGGTGCTGGCGGGGCTCGCCTTCCAGCCCGACCTGTGGGCGGCGGGGGTGGACATCGTGGGGATCTCCTCGCTGGTCACATTCTTGGAGAACACCTCCTCATATCGACGCGCTCAGCGAGAGCGCGAGTACGGCACCCTCGAGCAGGATCGCGAATTTCTGGAGTCGATCTCGCCTCTCCACAAGGTGGACCAGATCCGCGCGCCCCTGTTCGTCATCCACGGCGCCAACGACCCGCGCGTCCCGCTGCAGGAGGCCGAGCAATTGGTGACCGCCCTCAGGGAGCGCGGAGTGCCGTGCCAGCTGCTGGTCTATGACGACGAGGGGCACGGGTTGGCCAAGCGCACCAACCGGCTGGATGCCTATCCCAGGGCGATAGCCTTTCTCAGGGCCCACCTCGGCTGACCGATCCGCTGGGATCCCGCATGCACGCGCCAGGACGATTGAGCCGGATGTTGCCACGGCATCTTGTCTTCACGCTTCGATTCGAGCCTATTGGTTGCGGTCGGTGTGTGCCACACCGGTGGCATCCGAACCACCGTGGTCAAAATGGCGCTCCGTCCTTCTGACACGACGGCCCAGCGGCGATCAGCCCGGCTGCCTTGCCACGTGCTCTCCGGAGCCGCCGTGAGGTGAGGGCCAGAGCCGGAGAGTCCCTGGTTCGTGCTCAGCCCTGCCCGACTATCTCCAGCGCCTGCTGCGTCGTGGCGGTGATGCGGCCGGTGAGGGCGCTCGCCCGGCGGTAGCCTGCGATGGCCCGTGTCAGCTGACTGTGACTTCGAGCAATCGCAATCGCTTCGATCTCCACGGCTTCGGAGCTGAGTGCCCTCGACTCCTCCATGAGGTCCGCGTCCAGCGCCTGAGGTGCCCTGTGCGCCAGGCCCTTCAGCTGCCGGGAAACGACCCGAAGCGCCAACTGGGCCGGCCGCGCCAGCGCGGCGAGCTGGGTCGGAGCGAGCGATCCAAGCGCCATGTCCAGCTTGCGCAAAGGCAGGTCCATCGCCTGCACGTCGTTGAGGTAGGGGTCCTGGAGCATGTCGATCCTTAACACCTCTGCCTTCGTCAGCTTGGCCGTCACCCGTGGGGACGAACTCGTCTGAGCACAACCGCTCAGCAGCAGGGCAATCACCAGCAGACCACCGGCGGAGGACAGGAGCATATGTCGTGCCGACGGAAACTGGACCTGACTTCGCCCCACTACCCGGGACCTCTCTACCCGGTCACCTGCTGATTGATGATGCTCGAGGCGCGCAGGGTTATGGACGTCCCCAGGAGGGGCTCGAGCGGATGGGCCACGTAGATGACGGTGACCTGTAGGGTCGACCAGCTGGAGATGGTGCCGCTGGTCGCCAGAACGCAGATCGTCGCATCTCCCGCCACGGGTGTCTGCGAGAGCGCGTTGGCAGCCTGCGCAGTGGTGAAATGGCAGGCTGGGTTGGGTGTCGGCAGCTGGCAGAGGGGATTGGGGTCGATGGGCAGTATGTTGGCAGCCTGCTGTCCTGCCGCCACGATGGTCCTGGGGCTGCCGGACTCGCAGAGATCGGACTGGTAGGGGCCGCTGGTCGGCTTCTGAGCCAGGGAACTTTCCACCAAGGCCTCGCGCGCCCCTCCCTGAGCGGCGTCGGAGACAGCCGAGTTTTGAAAGAAAAGCCATCCCGCGGCGATGATCCCGAACAGGACAGCGAAGAAAATCGGCGCCACCAGGGCGAACTCCACCACGCTTTGACCGCGGCTGCGATTTGCCATCAGGTCACTGCGTCAAGATGGCACCGGTGCCCTTGATCCCCGGGATGTGATAGGTGCTGCCGGTGATGTTCAGGGTGGTGTACCCCTGAGTCTGGAACTCGTCCACCACGGCCAGGCCGTTGATCGTGATGTTGCACCCGCCGCTGTAGCCAGCCTTGATCGAGCCGCAGGTGAAGCCCGTGCCGTATTTCCCTCCGGCGATCCCGTAGCCCGCCAGGAGCATCCCCCCCTGGAGGAAGGGAATTCCCGCGTTGCCCCCCCAGTACTGCTCGCTGGAGAGGTTCTGCCCCATCTGCTGGCTGTTGTCGTAGACGATGCCGGTAAGGGTCATGTTGGCACTGTCGCCTAGCTCGGAGTCCAGCCCAATGTTGGCGGTCAGGGTCGTGCCGTCGGCAATGGCGTTGCCGTTCGCATTTACGGTACCCGCCGGCGCCTGTTGCAGCTGCCAGGTCAGGAAGTCAGTCCACGGGAACCCCGTGCCGGTGGAGGCGGAGAGGGTGACGGTGCCCTGGCCGCCGATCTCGAGCGAGTCGTTGAGCCCCTGGGCGCTGGTGGAGTTTGCGACATACCCGTCCGCGTTGCAGTTGTACCCCGCGGAAATCTGCCCTCCGGAACTGGGAGCGGGCTCGCTGCCACAGCCCGCCCCGGTTGAGGCGTACGAGTTGTTGCACACGGTGGAGGTGAGGCTCAGGTCGCAGGTTCCGCTGCCGTTGCCGACGGCTGGCTCCCCGTCACCCTGGTTGTGCGAGTAGGGCCCGCCCGCCGAATCCGGGATGGGATTCTCGGTCACCAGCAGGATGTCGCTGCCGCTCACGGTGTCCCCGGCCGCCGGTTGCAGCCCGAGGCCGTTCTCGAAGAAGAACAGGCCGGCGCTGGCATTGGTGGTCTCGGTGGCGGCGGCGGCAGGGTCCAGGGTCTGGCTGCAGTTGTAGAACTCGGCGCTGCCGGTGATCAGGACCGGGTGGGTGTAGATTCCCGGGTAGTAGATGGTCGCACCGTTGCTGGGATCGACGCCGGTCGCGGGGTTGGTCTTCGGGAGAGCCGTCCCGCAATACGCATCCTGGGGCGTCGGGGGAGGCGGGTTGCCGCCCAGGGGGTCACTCTTGAACTGTGCGTGCTCACTTCCGGTCCAGTTGTAGTACTTGATGGTGGTGTTGTTGGCCGAACAGGTTGCCGTGTTGTACGGTGGATCAGGTGGTTGGGGGTCGCTCCCGTCGGACGCCGGGGCGGGCGAGTTGGGCTCGTTGCCGGCGAAGCAGTGGTCGAACGGATTGGAGACGTAGGACTCCAGGTCTCCCTCCACGTTCATGGTCCCCGACTCCTTGCCGTCGATCACGTCAACCTCGCCATCGGGTCCCGACCACGTGTTTTGAGACGTGCTGAGCCAGCCATCGCTGTTGTCGAAGATGGTCCCGTTGACGTTGAAGACACCGCTGCCGCCCATGAAGATGGTGTGGGCGCCGTGTTCGCCCAGGGCCACGATGCTGGTCAGGGCACCCACACCCTTGGTGATGGCATTCACGGCGGCCGCTCCGGCCGCGGTCTTGAGGTGAGCGATGCCCACTATCTGGGCGATGAAGGCGGGCCACTGCGGGCTCACGGTGATGTAGACCCCGCAGGCCCCAAGCGGCGCATTGCCCGGCTCGGGGGAGCCCGTGCCGGGGGTGTTGACGTAGGTGTTGGGAGTTGTGATGGGAGCTCCGACGCTGTTCAGGTAGTAGGCGTTCCAGCCGTTGGGGATGTTGGTGGACGGGGAGTTCTTGGCGACCAGGTCGTCGATTGCGCTGGCGACCTGGCTGTTGGTCAGGATCGCGCCGGGCCCGCCGCAGTTGGGCAGGAGAGCGCTCGCGGCCGCTTCGGCGGAGAAGTCCGCGGCATTCTGGGCCTGACGGTACTCGTAGAGCCCGAACCCTCCGTCGATCGCCAGCCCCACCGCCAAAACCAGGACCAGAAGGCTGATCGCGAACAGTACCATCACCTGCCCGCGCTGACCGGCGTGGCTGGGGCTCAGGGGTAGCTTGGACCTTGGCATGCGCGTCAGCTCCCGGCGGCGGCCGTGGCCGTCCCGCTCACGGTGATGTCGGGAAACAGGGGTACGTACAGGTCGAGGGTCCTCCAGACCGTAACCACCGCCAGGTTCTGTCCGGGATAATCGGTTCCCGCGGTGTCAGCGACGCTGACGCAACCCACCGGCACTTTGGCGCTCGGCTTGCACGTGATGCTCCCAGCGCCTCCCTGCTCGTCGTAGGCTGCCGTCCGGGCGTCGTTGGTCTGCTGCACTATGGTGTCCCCGGCGCCGTAGTCGGCGGCCGCCGCGACCGCCCCTGACCGGGCCGCCTGCGTCAGATCGATGGCGGTGACCAACATCTGCCCCCCGGTCGCGGCCACGGCGAGCAGGAGGAGGGCGATCGGAAGGACCAGGGCGAACTCGGTCAAGGACTGACCTCGGGAAGGTCCCCGGCGGACTCCCTTGAGCGCCGGAGTCGCGGATACTGGTGTTGGCTTATGGGATTTCATTCCTGCCGGGGCAGCGTAACGGGCGGGCGCCGTCCTGTACCCATGCGGATGTGTAACGGATCGGTAACGAGTTGTTGAGTGTTAGAGAAGGGGAGAGCCGCGGTTGAGCCTCGACCCCTCGCCTTCGGAAAGCCGTTCTCGCTCTCTTCTCGAGA